>DBRU01000096.1:48876-63361 GCA_002306375.1 Faecalibacterium sp. UBA1360 | reverse complement strand
ATTATTAAGCTGTAGATTATCGCTTGCTGAACTGCGCAGCGCGACGAGCTGCTTTGAGGCCGTATTTCTTGCGTTCCTTCATACGAGGATCGCGGGTCAGGAAGCCGGCCTTCTTCAGGGTGGCGCGCAGTTCGGGGTTGAACTGCAACAGGGCGCGGGACAGGCCGTGGCGGATGGCGCCGGCCTGGCCGGAGCAGCCGCCGCCGACCACGTTGACGGCAACGTCAAACTGGCCTTCGGTGCCGGTCAGGACCAGCGGGCTGCGGGAGAGCAGCTTCAGGGTGTCCAGGCCGAAGTAGTTGTCCAGCTCGCGGCCGTTGACGATGAACTTGCCGGTGCCGTTGTACACGCGGACGCGGGCAACGGAATGCTTACGACGGCCGGTGCCGTAGAAATACTCTTTGGTTTCGTACATGGTCGTTGCCTCCTTGCTTAGAATTCGACCGCTTCAGGCTTCTGGGCGGCATGGATGTGTTCGGCGGTCTTGTAGCAGTGCAGGCGGGTCATGGCCTTGGCGCCCAGGGTGTTGGAGGGCACCATGCCCTTGACGGCGTAGGTCATGGCCTTGTCGCTGGCCTCGGCCATCAGGGTCTTGTACTGGGTCTCCTTCAGGCCGCCGATCCAGCCGGAATGGGTGCGATGGAACTTCTTCTCCAGCTTCTTGCCGGTCAGCACGGCCTGGTCGCAGTTGATCACGATGACATGGTCACCGCAGTCAACGTTGGGGGTGAAGGTGGGCTTGTTCTTGCCGCGCAGGATCACGGCGGCCTGGGCGGCGACGCGGCCCAGCGGCTTGCCGGCAGCGTCGATCACATACCACTTGCGGTCAGCCATTTCAGCGGGCTTGGCGAGCGTAGTACTCATAATACTGAATCCTCCATACTGATTTTCACGCGCCCCTTGGCTTGTCCGCGGGGATATCGATAACGCCCGGTCGGGCGTTTTTCAGCGCAGTTGTGATTATAGCAAATCAAACCCGCCGCGTCAACGCCCACAGGCAAGTTTTTTTATTTATTCTTTTGTGGCTCTCTTTTTCTCTTGTTTTCTCTCGTTTTCTCTTGTTTTCTTTGACGGCATTTTTGCGCTTTGGGCCAAGTTTTGCCCCTGGCCGGCATACTGGTCAAAGAAGCGGCGTTATGGTATAATAGTCGGTAATAATGGGCTGCGGCCGAACCGCGCAGCCACGCGCCAACAATGAGGTGGTAGGGATGAACACATACCGTTTTGAAAAGCATTGCTGGGCCGAGATCGACCTGGACGCCCTGCGGGAAAACTTCGCCTACGTGCGCCAGCAGGTGGGCGGGCCGGTGTGCGCCGTGATCAAGGCGGACGCCTACGGCCACGGCGACGTGGCCGTGGCCCGGGCGCTGCACCACGCCGGGGCCGCCGGGTTCGCCGTAAGCTGTCTGAGCGAGGCCAAGCGTCTGCGCCGCCACGGCGTGACGCTGCCCATCATGATCCTGGGCTACACCGCCCCGGGCTTTGCCTCGGAGCTGGCCCACCTGGGCGTGACCCAGGCCCTGTTCAGCGCCGAGTACGCCCGGGCGCTGTCCGACGCGGCGGCCAGGGCGGGGGTGTCGGTGGCCTGCCATTTGAAGGTGGATACGGGCATGGGGCGCATCGGCTTTGCCGCCCGGGACGACTTTGACGCCGCTTTGGCCCAGATGCTGCATTGCTACGACCTGCCGGGGCTGTCCGTCACCGGCGTGTTCCAGCATTTTGCCGCCGCCGACAGCGACGACCCCGACGACATCGCCTACACCCAGAGCCAGTACGAACTGTTTTGCCGCGTGCTGGACGCCCTGCGCGCCGCCGGGCGCCCCACCGGCGTGACCCACTGCGCCAACAGCGCCGCCCAGCTGCGCCACCCCGAGTGGCGCTCCGACATGACCCGGGCGGGCATCGTCTTGTATGGGCTGGACCCCAGCGCCCAGGCCGTCTTCCCCGCCCTGCGCCCCGTGATGACGTTGAAGACCGTCATCAGCCAGGTCAAGACCCTGGGGGTCGGGCAGTCGGTGTGCTACGGGCGCACCTACACGGCCGACACGCCCCGCCGGGTGGCCACCGTGAGCATCGGGTACGCCGACGGATACCCCCGCCGCCTGTCCGGCAGCGAGGGCGGCGGCGTGATGCTGGTCCACGGCCGGCCCGCGCCGGTGCTGGGCCGGGTGTGCATGGACCAGACGGTCATCGATGTGACCGACATTCCCGAGGCCGCCATGGACGACGAGGTCGTGGTCTTTGGGCCCGAAAGCGCCGCGGCCGGGGCGGACACCGCCGACGATGTGGCCCGCAAGGCAGGCACCATCAGCTACGAGGTGGTGTGCGGCATCTCCCGCCGGGTACCCCGGGTATACTGGCAGAACGGCTCGCTGGTGAGCATTTGGAACAACTTGGAGGAAAGCTAATGGCACAGGACACCATCCGCAACTTTTGTATCATCGCCCACATCGACCACGGCAAGAGCACCTTGTCCGACCGCATGCTGGAACTGACCGACAGCGTGGACAAACGCACGATGGAGGACCAGATCCTGGACGATATGGAGCTGGAACGGGAACGGGGCATCACGATCAAGGCCCGGGCCGTGACCATGAACTACCACGCCCAGGACGGCAAGACCTATGCCTTTAACCTGATCGACACGCCGGGCCACGTGGACTTTTCGTACGAAGTCAGCCGCAGCCTGGCCGCCTGCGAGGGCGCCGTGCTGGTGGTGGACGCCAGCCAGGGCGTGGAGGCCCAGACCCTGGCCAACTGCTATATGGCCATTGACCACAATCTGGAAGTGGTGCCCATCTTAAACAAGATCGACCTGCCCAGCGCCGACCCCGACACCGCCGCCAAGGAAGTGGAGGACATCATCGGCCTGCCCTGCGAGGACGCGCCCCGGGTGTCGGCCAAAATGGGCATCGGCATTCAGGACGTGCTGGAACGGGTCGTGCGGGACATTCCCGCCCCCCAGGGGGACGAGAACGCACCCCTGAAAGCCCTGATCTTTGACAGCATCTACGACAGCTACAAGGGCGTCATCGTGTATGTGCGGGTGTTCGACGGCACCGTGCGACCCGGCGACACCATCAGACTGATGAACACGGGGGCCCAGTTCCAGCTGGTGGAGGTGGGCCACATGGGCGCCACCGCCCTGGCCCCCTGCGACTGCCTGAAAGCCGGCGAGGTGGGCTACCTGACCGCCAGCATCAAGACCGTGCGGGACACCCGGGTGGGCGACACCGTGACCCTGGCCGCCAACCCCACCGCCGAACCGCTGCCCGGCTTCCGCAAGGTGACGCCCATGGTGTTCTGCGGCATCTACCCCGCCGACGGCGCGGATTACCCCGACCTGAAAGACGCGCTGGAGAAATTACAGCTCAACGACGCCAGCCTGAGCTTTGAGCCCGAGACCAGCGCCGCCTTGGGCTTCGGGTTCCGATGCGGATTTTTGGGGCTTTTGCACATGGAGATCATCACCGAGCGCCTGGAACGGGAGTTCGACCTGGACCTGATCACCACGACCCCCGGCGTCCAGTACCGCCTGACTTTGACCGACGGCGAGGTGCAGGTCATCGACAATCCGTCGGCCTACCCCGACCCCACCCGCATCGCCAAGGCGGAGGAGCCCTTCGTCAACGCCCACATCTACACCCCCAACGACTATGTGGGCCCCCTGATGGACCTGTGCCAGCAAAAGCGGGGCGTGCTGGTGGACATGAAGTATCTGGACGAGACCCGGGTGGACCTGCACTATCAGCTGCCCCTGGGCGAGATCGTGTACGACTTCTTTGACGCCATCAATAGCCGCAGCCGGGGCTATGCCAGCTACGACTACGAGTGGGAGGACTGGCACGAGTCCAAGCTGGTCAAGCTGGACTTTTTGCTCAACGGCGAGCCGGTGGACGCCTTGTCCATGATCGTGTTCACCGACAACGCCTACGCCAAGGGCCGGCGCATCTGCGAAAAGCTGAAGGAGAACATCCCCCGCGCTTTGTTCGAGATCCCGGTGCAGGCGGCCGTGGGCGGCAAGATCATTGCCCGCGAGACCGTCAAGGCCATGCGCAAGGACGTGCTGGCCAAGTGCTACGGCGGCGACATCACCCGCAAGAAAAAGCTGCTGGAAAAACAAAAAGCCGGCAAAAAGAAGATGCGCCAGCTGGGCAGCGTGACCTTGCCCAGCGAGGCCTTTACCGCCGTGCTGAAGCTGGATTCCGATTCCTGATCGCAAAAGGGGGAACAGTCCCGCACGGCAATTGCCTGACGGGCCTATTCCCCCTTTTGAAATCCCCCTCGACAAAATTTTGCGGCAAATCGCGCACTCGTCGCTTCGCTCCTCGCACACAATTTGCCGCAAAATTTCCCTGGTTGTGTCTGCGTCGGTCGGCGCACTGCGCCCGCAGGCGCGTTTCGCAGGCCAACCGCTGCATAGCAGCGGCTCTTAGGCCGAAGATGTCCGCCGACGCAGACATTTTTGTACTTTTTCGACATGCTGGCCGGGGGCTCCTCTTTTGGAGGAGCCCCCGGTTTTTGTTTATGCGTCCCGCACCACCAGCCCCAGGCGGGGGCTCAGGCGGGCGAGCAGTTCGTTGGTGATGGTGCCGCAGCGCCCGGCCACCTCCTCGGCGGACAGTGTTTGGCCGCCGTCGGTGCCGATCAGGGTGGCTCTGTCCCCTGCCCCAAGCGCGCCGGGCAGGTCGGTGGCGTCCACCAGCATCTGGTCCATGCACACCCGGCCCACCGCCGGGCAGCGCACGCCGTGCAGCAGCACCACGCCGCCTGTTTCCCCGAAATTTCGGGGGATGCCGTCGGCGTACCCGATGGCCAGTACGGCCAGGCGGGTCGGGCGTCTGGCCACAAAGGCCAGGCCGTAGCCGGCGCCTTCGCCGGGGGCCAGGCTTTGCACCGCCGCCACCCGTGCCCGCAGACAAAGCACCGGGCGCAGGTCCGGCGGGCGGTCCACGGGGGCGGCGTCGCTGTATACGCCGTACAGGGCGATGCCCACGCGGGCGGTGTCAAAGACCTGTCCGCCGGTGCAGGCCGGGTTGAGCACCCCGTAGCTGGCTTGCAGGTGGGTCTGCCCCGGGTCCAGGCTCCGGGCGCGCAGCACGGCCAGGGCGTGGGCGAACCGGCGGCACTGGGCTTGGGCAAAGGCCCGGTCGGGTTCACTCCTGCCGTCGGAGGTGCACAGGTGGCTGAACACCCCCGTCACCTTCAGATGGGGCAGGGCGAACACGGCGACCAGGGCGTCGGTGTCCGATGCCGGGATGCCCAGGCGGTGCATGCCGGTGTCCACGGCCAGCTGCACGGTCAGGGGGACCCCGGCGGCAGACAGGGCTTTGGCATGGTCCAGGCCGGTGACCGCGGCGGTCAGGCGCCAGCGGCGCAACAGCGGCGCGCAGGCGGGATCGGTCCAGCCCAGCACCAGGATCTGACCGCCGATGCCCGCCCGGCGCAGGGCCATCCCCTCGGCCGGGCAGGCCACCGCAAAGTCCCGCACCCCCTGCCCCCACAGGCAGCGAGCCACCGCCACAGCGCCGTGGCCGTAGGCGTCCGCCTTGACCACCGCCGTCAGCGTGCAGCCGGCGGGCAGCGCCCCGCGCAAAGCGCGGACATTGTGGCGAAGGGCCCCCAGGTCCACCTCCCGCCAGGCGCGGGCGTGAGGCGGGAGCGTTCGGGCGGGCAGTTCGGTCCGAAGCGCGGCCAGGGCTTTGTCCGCCCCCACGCCCAGCACAACGCTGAGGGCCAGCACCCCCCCGAAGTGGACGGCGCTGTTGTCCACCAGCAGCGCCCGGCAGCCAAAGAACCTGGCGACCCCGCGCAGGAGCACAATGCACCAGGGGTGCAGCAGATACACGAGCACCGAAAGGCGCCGGGCCTGCCGGTCCCGCCCGGCGTTTTGGCCCAGCGCCCAGCCGAAGGCCCCCGCCGCCGCCAACGGCAGCAGCAGATACATGCTGTCGTGGCGCACGGCGTCCAGGCCCCGCAGCAGGGCGGCTTCCAGCGTCATGCCGCCCAGGGCCGCCAGGGCCAGGCCCGCGCAGCGGCGCGAAGGCGGGGCTTGCTGCATCCGCGCGCCCAGCAAAACGAACAGCGGCAGAAAAAACAGGCCGTTGCGGGTGTACTGCCACAGGCAGGATACGCCGGCATAAAAGGCCCCCATGCCCGGCAGATGCACGGCCAGGCCGTACCAGCTGTCGCCCCCCAGGCCCGCAAGGTACAGCGCCCCCGCCAGCCACAGCCCGGCGCGGCCGGCCCTGTCCAGCAGGCGGCCCAGGCCCGCGGCCAGCAGAATGGCCGGGAAGTACCACAGATGATAAAAAGTGCCGTCCAGCAAAAGGTCCCGCAGGTCCGGCCAGGCGCCGGCGTACAGGTTCAGGGGCAGATACAGTGCCACCGCCGCCCCGTACAGCAGCGCCGTGCGCCGGCAAAAACGGCCCAGGCCCCACCACTGGCTCCGGGCCAGAAAATGCCCGGTGAGCATGGCGAAGCAGGGCACCGCCAGCCGGGCCAGCACCCGGGTCAGCCACCAGTTGGCGTCGGGGGCAAAGGAGCCCAGGGGGTCGGTGTGGATGGCCACCACCAGCACGGCCGCCGCCAGGCGCAGCCGGTCGAGAGCGGGGGTTTGTCGGGTGTGCATGGCTCACACCTCCCACTCAGTCAAAATGAAGCCGCCGGCGTTATCCCCCGAAAGCTGCCAGCAGGGCCCAGCGGGCCGCAGCTCGGTGACGGCGGCGCGGCAGGGCAGACGGCTGACGCGGACCCGGCGGCCGTTTTCCAGCACCAGGGTGCGGGGACCGCCGTCCAGAAAGGCCGGGTACTCCTCGAGGCAAAGGCCCTCCCGGTGCAGCAGCAGGGCGTGGGGCGTGCCCACATATCGGAAATGCCAGGGCTCGGCGGCAATGCCCGTCAGCTCCCGCTTGGACTCGGTGTAGCGCTGGATAAAACCGTACCGGGGCGCCAGGCGGCGGAAGGCGGCGCAGACGCCTTCGTCGGGGAAGTCCGGGCAGATGGCGTCGATCACATCGGCGGCCAGGGCCAGGTCCACGGCCAGGCCGGTCTGGTGTTCGCTGCATCCGGGCCGCGCCACATACCGGGCGGTGAAATCGGGGCCCCTGCGCACAAGGGTGTCGGCCCAGATGGATTTCTGTTCGGCCATGCTACGCCAGGCGGACACGGGCAGGATCTGCCCTGCCCCGCCCGCGGCCCGGATCGCCGCGCCCAGCATGCGGGCGGCGTCCCGGTCCAGGTGCAGGTCGGGCCAGCCCCCGGGCAAGGGCACCAGGTCGGGCACCAGCTCGCTGTTGAGGGGGTGGTCCCGGTTGACCAGGATCAAGCTGCCCCGCCGGGTGTCGGCCCGGCCCAGGTGCAGCGCCGCGGGAGCGGTCATCCCTGCACCCCCAGTTCGATGACCCGGTCCAGCAGGGCCGAAAAGCCCATACCCGCGGCCTTCATCATACCGGGCAGGCGGCTGTGGGCGGTCAGGCCGGGGATCGTGTTGACCTCGTTGAACACCAGGTCCCCGTCCGGGGTCAAAAACAGGTCCACCCGGGCAAAGCCCCGGCAGTCCAGGGCGCGGTACACGGTCTGGGCCGTTTGCCGGATGCGGCGGGCCGTTTCGGCCGGGACCGGGGCCGGGCAGTGGATGGCCGAATGGGCCAGGGTGTATTTTTCGCCGTAGTCGAACATCGCTTCGCCGGGGGCCAGCTGGATCAGGTCAGGCTCGCCGGTGACCAGATCGCCCGCGGCATTCCCCAGCACCGCGCAGCCCACTTCGGAGCCCGGGATGGCCTGTTCCAGCAAGATCACATCGTCGTAGCGGAAGGCCTCGGCCACGGCCTGTTCCAGTTCGGCCGGGTCCTTGGCGCAGCTGATGCCAAAGGAGGACCCCGCCCGCACCGGCTTGACGAACACCGGCCAGCCGATGGCGTCGGCCGCAGCGCGCAGGGCGGCGAGGTCGTCCCCTTTATAAAAGGTCTGGCCCCGGGGCACGGTCACCCCGGCCACGGCGGCCAGCAGATGGGCCCGGTGTTTGTCCATGCACAGCGCCCCGGCCAGGCACCCGCACCCCACCAGAGGCACGCCGGCCAGTTCCAGCGCGCCCTGCAAGGTGCCGTCCTCGCCGTTTTTGCCGTGCAGGATCGGAAAGGCCGCGTCAAAGGCCACACGGCCGCCGTCGGCCAGCCAAAGCGCCCTGGCGCCCCGGGTCAGGTCCAGCGTGCAGGGGGTGCAATGGGCGGCGTCTTTGTGCCAGGTATCGGCGGCGACGGCCTGGATGGGGCCCGTATAGTACAGCCAGGCTCCGTCCCGGGTGATGCCCACGGGCACCGGGGCGTAGCGGGCGGGGTCCAGCGTCTGCAAAACGGCGCAGGCCGATTGCAGGGACACGGCATACTCGGACGAGCAGCCGCCAAAAAACACCAGCAGTTTGCAGGCGTGCATGTTGGTTTTCAGGCACATGGTTCCTTCCTCCGCGGACGGGGGTGGGAATTTTGCTCAGCAAATCGCCCCGCCCTGCACCAATATGGTAACAGGACGGGGCGCGGCGTGTTTGCGGGCGTGCTTGCGGCAAGCTGACGTTTTTTGTGAGAAAATCTTACGATTTTCTTGCGGCGGGCAGGTCCACCACAAAGGTCACGGTGTTGTCGGCGCTTTCGGCCCGGATGGCGCCGCCGTGGGCCTGCACGATCTGCCGGGCAATGGCCAGGCCCAGCCCCGCGCCGCCGGCGTCGGTGGCACGGGAGGTGTCCAGGCGGAAGAACTGCTCAAACAGGCGGTCCAGCTTTTCGGGCGGGATCGTGCGGCCGGCGTTCCGGAACCGCAAGGTCAGGGTATCCCCTTCCTGCTTGCCGGTGATCTGCACGCAGCTGTCGTCAAAGGCATAATGCCCGGCGTTGCGCAAAAGATTGTCAAACACCCGGGCCAGCTTGTCAGGGTCGCCGTCGCAGCGGAACTCCTGGGGCAGGTCCAGGGTACAGCGCAGTTTCTTTTGGGCAAAAACGGGCTCGAACTCGCTGACGATCTGTTCCAGCAGCCGGCGCAGGTCCACGGGGCGGCGTTCCAGTTCCAGGTGGGAAAGGTTGAAGCGGGTGATCTCAAAAAATTCGTTGACCAGATCCTCCAGCCGCTCGGCCTTTTGCAGGGCGATGCCGGTGTACCGCGCCCGCAGTTCGGGGCTGAGCTGGGGCTCGTCCCGCAGCAGCGTCAGGTAACCGATGACGCTGGTCAGCGGGGTTTTCAGATCGTGGGCCAGGTAGACGATCAGATCATTTTTGCGCTGTTCGGCTTCCCGGGCGGCGGCGGCGTTGGCCAGGGCGGTCTGCCGCGCCAGGTTCAGCCGCACCTCGGCTTCGGCCAGGGCGGCGGGCAGCTGGATCTCCCCTTTGGCGGGGTCGGCCAGGCGGTCGGCCATGTCGATGACCCGGCTCACGTCCCGCTGGCCCCAGCGCAAAAACAGATAGGTCACCCACAGCCAACCGCCGATGAACAGGCCACACACGAGAAACAGGGCCGTGTCACGGGCAAAGCGGAACACCCCGTACACGCCCCACAGCAGAAGGCTCACAATGGTAAAGGGACCCGTGGAGTAGGTAAAATACAGCCCCTGCACGGTCTGGTACATGCCATACCCCACAAAAAACAGCACCACCGTGGCCAGCGCCACGCCCCCAAGCGCCAGCAGGTACAAGGCCAGCATGCCCAGCGGGCTGCGGCCATAGTAGGATGCGCGGCGGTCTTTTTTGCCCACGCGGCCGCGCAGACTTTGCAGCAGTTTACTCAATGGTATACCCCACCCCCCAGACAGTCTTGATGAATTTGGGCCGGCGGGGCGCTTCGCCCAGTTTTTCCCGCAGGCGGGCAATGTGGGACATGACCGTGTTGTTGCTGTCCATGTATTTTTCGCCCCAGACGGCCTCGAACAATTCTTCGCTGGAGACCACCTGCCCCTGCCGGTCGCACAGATACCACAAAATCGAAAATTCCAGCGGGGTCAGGGCCACCTCTTTGCCGTAGAGCGTGCATTTGTGGGCAGTGCGGGATAAATACAGCCCCCGCACCTCGTGTTCCTCGGTCTGCGTGGGCGCACCGTGGGGCGCGGCGGCGTTGTAGCGGATGTAGCGGCGCAGCTGACCCTTGACCCGGGCCACCAGTTCCAGCGGGTTGAAGGGCTTGGTGATGTAGTCGTCGGCCCCGAGAGTCAGGCCGGTGATCTTGTCGATGTCCTCCACCCGGGCCGTGAGCATGATGATGGGGAACAGATGCTCGGCCCGGATCTGCCGGCACAGGGCAAAGCCGTCCATATCGGGCAGCATGACGTCCAGCACGGCCAGGTCGGGGGCTTGGGCCCGGATGGCCGCCAGCGCCTCGGCGGCTGTGGACGCCGTGCGAACGGAAAAGCCTTCGTTTTGCAGATACAGCCGGACGAGGTCCGCGATCTCGCGTTCGTCGTCCACCACCAGGATACCCGGCATAAAGACGCCTCCTTTTCAGCGATGGGGCGCGGGCGCGCCCGGTCGTATTATACCACAGCCCACCGCCGCCCGCCAACGCCGCGCCCCCAGTGTTTACAATCAGGAATCGAGTGCGGTTTTGGCAAAAAAAGCGCCCCGGGGCGGGATACGCTCCGGGGCATGTGGATACCGTCAGCGATCAGTAAAAACCGAAGCTGGGCAAAATTTCCAGGCTGTCGGCCCACCAGTCGGGCACCGGCAGGCCGGACAGGGCCGGGTAATACACAACAAACAGGGCAAAGGACACCGCGCACAGCCCCACCGCTATCTTTTTGGCAAAGCGCCGGTCGGACGCGCGGCCCAGTACCAGGGCGATGGCGGCCAGACAGAACATGGAACTGGGGAAATAGTGGTACAAAAAGGTGCAGCGGGTCACCAGCATCCAGGGGGCCAGCTGGGCGGCGTACAGGATCAGCACACCCGCCCCCGCCCGGGTGCCGCGGCCCGAGACCTGGCGCCAGCACAAAAGCAGCACAGCTCCCAGCCCGCACAGCCAGATCACCGGCCCGCCCAGGCCGGCAATGCTGCCCTTGAGCCCGGCGGCCAGGTGGGTGTTCTGGTAATACCACACGGGGCGCAGGCCCAGCAGCCAGGTGTACCAGCGGCTCTCGAAGGGATGGGTGGCTTCGAGGGTGGAGTGGTACCAGAACATATACTGCTGGCAGTCCCACCAGTCCTGCAGGCCGAAGGTGGGGTCATGCCACAGATAGGGCAGGTAGGACGCCAGGTAGATCACAAAGGGCAGCAGCACATAGAACACCACCCCGCCGGCGGCGGCGGTACGGAATTCCCGCCAGAAGCCGGGCTTTTTCTGGCGATAGCGGGCATACAGCACGCCCAGGTACAAAACGGCCAGCCCGGCCCCGGCATAGATGCCGGTCCACTTGGCCGCGCACCCCAGCCCGAAGGCCACGCCGCCCAGCGCCATGGGGCGCAAAGACCGGGTGACGCCCTTTTCCAGCACGCTCTGGCAGTACCAGACCATGCAGTGGGCCGACAGCAGGATGAAGAAGGTGGCGTATATGTCGATGGTGGCCAGCCGGCTTTGGGCAAAGCGCATGAAGTCCAGCGCCAACAGGCACCCCGCCGTCGCCCCCACCCAGGGACGCCGGGACAGACGGCGGGCAAAGCACCAGGCCAGGGGCACCAGCAATACCCCGAACAGCGCGCCGGATGCCCGCCAGCCGAAGCCGTTCATGCCGAAGATGGCGATGCCCAGCATGATCAGGTCCTTGCCCAGGGGCGGGTGGGTGGTCTCGTAGACGGTCAGGCCGTGGAGCAGCTCGTACCCGGTGCGGCCGTGGTAGATCTCGTCAAAATACATGCTGTTGAGCTGGCTGATGGTATCGGGCACGGCGGCGGGCTCGTCAAACAGGGCGTCGCCCCCGGTCACGGGAACCAGCGCGCCGTCGGCGTCCCGCAGGGCCAGCTCAAACACCTGGGCATTGTGCACGGTGATGTTCAGCACCTGCCCCGCCGGCGCGTCGATGGGCGAGGCCGTCCAGGCAAAGGGGGTGGCGTAGCCCAGTTCGGCGCTATAGAGGATATTGCCATCGCTGTCGGTCACGGTCAGGCTGCCGCCGGTGCTGATGCCCGGGTAGGCCCACAGCGTGACCCCGTCGGTCTGGGGCACCGCCGCCACGGTCACGGTGGACCCGGTGGCGTCCAGCGGGTTTTGGGGGGCTGTCATGCTGCCCAGATAGCTGAAGCTGAGCAGGGCGGTCGCGGCGGTCAGGGCGACCAGGGCGGTCTTTTCCTGCCGGGTCCAGGCAGGCTGCGCGCCCCGGCCCGCGGCCTGCGCCGCCTCCATGCGCGCCCGGCGTCCCCCGCGAGAGGCGGAGATCAGCGGCGATACCGCCCCGCCGCGGCACAAAGTCCAGACGGTGAAGGCCAGCAGCACGAAGGAAGCGGTCTGGGCAAAGCCGACGATGCCGGTGAACAGGCGGCTGGTCGCCGAGGTGAACCAGGGGTCGTCGGTGTTCACCTGGGCATAGACGGCGGCCAGGTTGAGAAAGCTCGTGACCGACAAGCCGAAGGCCGCGCCGTACAGCCGGATGTCGCCCCAGCGGGCGGCGGCGGCCAGGGCCAGCAGCAGACCGGGCAGCAGGTAGCGCTCGTGCATGCAGTGGCCGAAGGTGAAGATGCCTGCCAGGTAGAACGCCGCCAGCAACAGCGGTGAAAAGCGCCGGGGCGCGCCGGGCGCGGCCTTGGCGTCGCACCGCCAGGCCAGGATGCCCACGGCAAACACAGCGGCGGTCAGCAGCAGGATGTGCACCGTGCCCAAAGTCCCCCAGGTCAGGCCGAAAAAGGCCACGCTGTCGGTGGAGACCCAGTTGCCCCCCAGCGCCGCGAACCAGTTGAAGGCATTGACGCTGGCATACATGTAGCCGGAAGAGGTATCGGCGTATTTTTGCAAAAGTTCCGGCACAAGGCGCACGGGGCCGTAAAAAGGCAGAGCCAGAGCCAGCGGCGCAGCCAGGGCCAGCGCCGCGCCGCCCAGCAAACGACCGACGGCCCGGCCCAAAGCGGCGGGGCCGCCGGGGGCCGCGTCGATCACTTGCAGCACAAAGCACAAAGCCAGCACGGGCCCGGCCAGCAGGGCCTGGGGTTTGATGGCCAGGGCCACGCCGTACAAAAAGGCGGCGGGCAGATAACGGCGGCGTTCCAGCAGCCAGAAGCAGGCCAGCAACGGCAGGACAAAGGCGCCGTCGATCTGCTTCCAGACGGCGGTGCCGAACAGCAGCGCGGGGCAAAAGGCCGTAAAGGCCGCCAGCCGCACGGTGCCGGGGCGTCCCCCGCCGATGCGCAGCACCAGCGCCGCACAGGCGATGTCGCACACGGCGGGCACAAATACCAGCAGCACGCGGGCCAAGGGCGCGTCGGACCCAAGGCCCAGCGCGCCGCGCAGCACCGCCACGAGGGCCAGCACCGGAAGGTAGCCGGGCGGATAGTCGGCAAAATAGTCCGGGGCGTAAAAGGCCGCCGGGCCCAGGCTGGCCAGCCGGTCGCCCCAGGCCACAAAGCAGGATACATCATACGGATAGCCGGCGGTGACGGCGGCCAGCACCAGACGCAGCAGCAGCGCGGCGGCGGCCACTCCCCACACGGCGGCGGGCAGTTTTTGTTTTTGCAGCGGGTCAGCGTGCATGGGAGCTTCCTTTGCTGGGGCCCGGAAGGGCCGGGACAAACGGCGTACAATGCAAAACAGGAACAGGGCCCCGGGGCCGTGCGGCGGGCGCCTTGTTCCTGAATGGTTCGGCTTACAGCGGGGTGACCTGGGGGCCCTGGGCGGTGTCCACCACGCTCCAGCCCATCTCGGTCAGCCGGGCGCGGATGGCGTCGGCCCGGGCAAAGTCCTTTGCCTTTTTGGCGGCGGCGCGTTCTTCCACCAGGGCGGCGACCTCGGGCGGGACAGCCGCGCTCTTGCGGTTGTACAAAAGGCCCAGCACGCCGGTCAGCTCGTCGAACATGTCGGCGGCGGCTTGCAGGCTCGCCTTGTCCGCAGAGTCGGAGAGGGTGTTGATCTCCTTGACGAACTCGAACACGGCGGCCAGGGCGTCGGGGGTGTTCAGGTCGTCGTCCATGGCGGCGATGAACTTTTCTTTGGCAGCCTTGGCCTTGTCGGCCAGGACGGCGTCGGCGCCGTGGGCGTGGGCGATGACAAAGTCCAGGTTCTCGCGGCAGGTGTACAGGCGCTCCAGCGAGTTTTTGCAGCTTTCGATGAGCTCCACCGTATAGTTCAGCGGCATGCGGTAGCCGGCTGTGAGCATGAAGTAGCGGATGGGCTCGTAGCCGTACTTGTCGGCGATCTCCCGCACGGTGAAGAAGTTGTTGGCGCTCTTGGACATCTTCTGGTTGTTGATGTTCAAGAAGCCGTTGTGCATCCAGTACCGGCTGAAGGTGCAGCCGTTGGCGCACTCGGACTGGGCGATCTCGTTCTCGTGGTGGGGGAAGATCAGGTCCTGGCCGCCGCAGTGCAGGTC
>DBRU01000096.1:47156-48827 GCA_002306375.1 Faecalibacterium sp. UBA1360 | reverse complement strand
TTCCACACCGCGAAGTCGGCGGGGTCCTCTTTGAGGTCGTCGTCCATCTGGCTGCGCAGGGCGCGGTTGCCGCTTTCCAGATCGTCCAGGTTCAGGTGGCTGAGCTTGCCGTAGCCCGGGTCGCTCTTGACGCGGAAGTACACGTCCCCGTTGCGGGCCGCGTAGGCGTGGCCGGACGCCACCAGGTCCTTGACGATCTTGATGATCTCGCCGATGTGTTCGGTGGCCCGGGGGCGCACGGTGGGGGCCAGGACGTTGAGGCCCTCGGAGTCCTTGATGTATTCGGCCTCGAACTTGCGGGCCACCTCCTGCATAGAGGTGCCGTCCTGCTGGCCCTTGGCGATGAGCTTGTCATCAATGTCGGTGATGTTGGACACGTACAGCACCTTGTTGCCCCGGTATTCCAGGTAACGGCGCAGCGTGTCGAACACGATCATGGGCCGGGCGTTGCCGATGTGGATGTAGTTATATACGGTGGGCCCGCAGACGTAGATGCGGTATTCGCCGGGGGTCTGGGGGATGAATTCTTCCTTTTGGCGGGTCAGGGTGTTAAAGATCTGCATGAGCGGGGCTTCCTTTCCTGTTTGAATGGAAACGGCGGGCATTGCGCAGCGCCGCGCGCTTTTATTATAGCCCGGCCAGGGCGCCGGCGCAAGGCGTGGGGCGTTATTTTGCCTGCATGAAGCACGCCCGGTTCTGCCACAGGTAGATGCCGCCGGAAAGGATGGTCACCAGCGCCACGAGCCAGCACAGCACCTGGGTGATGAGACCGAAGGCCATGATGTCGGTGGGGCCCATGAAGAAGGGCACGAAGTAATAGTACAGGACCGTGAGCATTTGCAGCACCGTTTTGACCTTGCCCCACATGTTGGCGGCGATGACCGTGCCGGAGCCGGCGGCGATCATGCGCACGCCCGCCACGGCAAATTCCCGGAACAGGATCAGGGCCAGCACCACAGGGGAGCACAGCCCGTCCACCAGCATATAGATAAAGGCCGCGGTGGTGAGCATCTTGTCGGCCAGGGGGTCCATGAATTTGCCGAAGTCGGTGACCAGATGGTATTTGCGGGCCAGGTAGCCGTCCAGGAAGTCGGTCAGGCTGGCCGCGGCGAACACGATGCCGGCGATCAGGTGGGCCGTGGGGTTATAGTCGGCGGTGCCGATGCGCCCCATGGCCGCAAACACCATGAACACGGGCACCAGAATAACGCGCAGCAGGGTCAGCTTGTTGGGCAGATTCATGATTCATTCCTCCTCGGGTTCCACATAGCCGTACAGGTCGTAGGTATCGCTGTCGGTGATGGTCACGCGGTAGAATTCGCCGGGGGTCAGGGGGGTGTCGGCGGGGGTCAGCACGTTGCCGTCAATCTCGGGGCAGTCGGCCTTGGTGCGCAGCAGGTACATGCCGGTCTCGTCGTCCACGCCGTCGCAGATGCACTCCAGCGTCCTGCCCACCTTGGCGGCCATGGCGGCGGCGCTGATGTCAGCTTGCAGTTCCATGATGTGCTCGGCCCGGCGCTGTTTGACTTCCTCGTCGATCTGGCCGTCCATGACGGCGGCGGGGGTGTTTTCCTCGGCCGAATAGGCAAAGCAGCCCAGGCGGTCAAAGCCCACAGTCCTGACGAAGTCGCACAGCTCGGCGTACTCCTCCTCGGTCTCGCCGGGGAAGCC
>DBRU01000096.1:39051-47142 GCA_002306375.1 Faecalibacterium sp. UBA1360 | reverse complement strand
TGCGGCCGCCCCGGCGGTTCATGGCCTTGAGCACCCGGTCGTCGCAGTGCTGGATGGGCAGGTCCAGGTAGGGCACCACCTTGTTGTTGCGCACCATGGCCGCGATGAAGTCGTCGGTGATGCGCTCGGGGTAGGCGTACAGCACCCGGATCCAGCGGATGCCCTCGATCTCGTTCAGGCGGTCCAGCAGCTGGCACACGGCCCCGGGCCGGCCCCAGTCCTCGCCGTAGGCGGTGGGGTCCTGGGCCACCACGATCAGTTCCCGCACCCCTTCCCCGGCCAGCCACCGGGCCTCGGCCACGCAGTCCTCCAANNGCGATCTTTAAGTAAGCGTAATGGGACGGGGTGGAAATGACCCGCGCCCCGCCCAGGGGCATGTCGGTCTTGGGGCCGTAGCTTTCCACCCGGTCGGCGCCGGCCGCGCAGACCCGCTCCAGAATGGCGGGCAGCGCCGCGTTGGAACCGATGCCCACCACGGCGTCCACCTCGGGCATTTCGGTCATGATCTGCTGCTTGTAGCGCTCGGCCAAACAGCCGGTGACGATGACCTTGAGGTCCGGGTTGCCCTGCTTGCACTGGCAGGCCAGGAGGATGTTCTCGATGGCTTCCTCCTTGGCGGACTGGATGAAGCCGCAGGTGTTGATGATGATGACGTCGGCCTCGGCGGGGTCGGCCACGGTGCGGTGCCCGGCCTTGAGCAGGGCGTGGCAGAACACGTCGGCGTCCACCTGGTTCTTGGGGCAGCCCAAGGAGATGATGGCAATGTTTTTGGTCATGGGTCCGTCCTTTTGTATGAAATTGGGGAAAGATTCAGGGGCAGCCGTCCCCTTCTTCGTCCTGCATGGCGTCGGCGGCCTCCTCCAGAACGGCGCGGATCACCGCCCGGGAAAAGCCCCGCCGGGCCAAAGCGGCCGCCACCTGCCGGGTCTTGCCCGCCGCCAGTTTGGAGGCATACTGCCGCCCCACCAGCGCCCGGGCGCTGGCCAGGTCGGGGTCCTCGTCCCCGTCGTCGGGGCAAAGGGCCTCCACGGCCCGGGCGGCGGTGTCCCGGTCGATGCCCTTGGCGGCCAGGTCGGCCAGGATCTCCCGCCGGCTCTTGCGCTTGCGCAGCAGCTCGGCAGCCCGGCGCCGGGCCACGTTCTCGTCGTCCAGCAGGCCCAGTTCCCGGGCTTTGGCCACCGCGGCGGCGGCGCTGTGGTCGTCGAATTTGCGGCACAGCTTCTGGTACAGTTCTCCGGCGGCGTGGTCCCGCAGGGCCAGCAGGTCCATGGCTTTATCCAGGGCGCGGCGGGTGTCGCTTTTCTTGCGCAGCTCTTCCACCTGCCAGGGTTCCAGCTCATCGTCCCGGTGGATATCCGCGCCGGCGAAGGTGTCGGCGTCCAGGGAAAAGGCGAACTCGCCGTCAAAAAACAGCGCGTAGCGGCCTTTTTTTGTCTCGGTGATGTCGGTCAGGCGCGGCATCAGTCATCGACCATGATGTCCAGGTCATCCTCGCTGCCGGTGGTCTTGACGGCGGGGGCGGCGGGGGCCTCGGCGGGGGCGGCCACCTTCTCGATGGGTTTGACCGTGCCCTTCTTGCCGGCGGCCATCAGGCGGTCGGCATTTTCCCGCACGAGCTTTTCGATCTCGTCGGCCACGGCGGGGTTGTCTTTCAAAAACTGCTTGGCGTTGTCGCGGCCCTGGCCCAGGCGCACGTCGCCGTAGTTGAACCAGGCGCCGCTCTTCTGCACGATGCCCAGCTTGACGCCCAGGTCGATGATCTCGCCCACCTTGGAGATGCCCTCGCCGAACATGATGTCGAATTCGGCTTCCCGGAAGGGCGGGGCCACCTTGTTCTTGACGATCTTGGCCCGGGTGCGGTTGCCGATGAAGGAGCCGTTGGAGTCCTTCAGCCCTTCGATGCGGCGCACGTCGATGCGCACCGAGGAATAATATTTCAGCGCCCGGCCGCCGGTGGTGACCTCGGGGCTGCCGTAGACCACGCCCACCTTTTCGCGCAGCTGGTTGATGAAGATGCACACGGTGTTGGTCTTGCCGATGATGCCCGTGAGCTTGCGCAGGGCCTGGCTCATCAGGCGGGCCTGCAGACCCACGTGGGAGTCGCCCATTTCGCCCTCGATCTCGGCTTTGGGCACCATGGCCGCCACCGAGTCCACGACGATGGCGTCGATGGCCCCCGAACGGACCAGGGCTTCGCAGATCTCCATGGCCTGCTCGCCGGTGTCGGGCTGGCTGACCAGCAGACTGTCGATGTCCACGCCCAAAGCCCGGGCATAGGTGGGGTCGAGGGCGTGCTCCACGTCGATGAAGGCCACCTCGCCCCCGGCGCGCTGGGCTTCAGCCAGCACCTGCAGGGCCAGGGTGGTCTTGCCCGAGGATTCGGGTCCGTAGATCTCCACGATGCGCCCCCGGGGCACGCCGCCGATGCCAAGGGCCATATCCAGACCCAGGCTGCCGGTGGAAATGCCGTCCACCTGCATGGTGACGTTGGCCCCCAGCTTCATGACCGCGCCCTTGCCGAACTGCTTTTCGATCTGGGCGAGAGCGGTCTCCAGCGCGGCTTTTTTGTCGCCGGCCGGGGCGACGGTGGTGGTCTTTGCTTCTTTTTTCGCTGCCATGTTGGTCGATCTCCTTTGTATACGGCCGGCGCGCCGGCGCGGAATTGTACGTTTACCCTGCTATTATACCCGTTTTTGCGGGAAATTACAACTATTTGTTGTGCTTTTGCAGTGTTATAACCGGGACTTTCAGTCGTCGGCGGGCGGGTTTTGCAGCGCCACCACCCGGTCGTTGCCGCCGTAGTCCTGCCGGGCGAAGGCATTGGCCCAGCCCCCCGCCGCCCCCAGGTCCAAAACGGCCTGCCGCTGGGCGCAGCCGATCTCCAGAACCAGCCAGCCGCCCGGGCGAAGGGCCTGCCGCCAGGGGCCGGTCAGGCAGCGGTAAAAGTCCAGGCCGTCCGCCCCGCCGTCCAGGGCCATGGCGGGTTCCCGGGCGGTCTCGGGCATCAGGGACTGCATCTCGGCTCCGGTCAGGTAGGGCGGGTTGCTGACGATCAGGTCCACGCTGCCCGGCTTTACCCCCTCCCAGTCAGTGAGCACATTCCCCGCCCGCACCGTCACCGCGCCGGGGCCCAGGGCCGCGTCGGCGTTGCGGCGCAGATACGAAAGAGCGTCGGGGCTGTATTCCACACACATCACCCGGGCGCCGGGCCAAAAGCGCTTGACGCCAAGGCCCAGGCAGCCGGTGCCGGCGCACAGGTCCAGCACCACGGGATCGGGCTTGCCGGCGGCGCGCAGCAGGTCCAGGGCGGTCTCGCAGACCACCTCGGTGTCGGCCCGGGGGCAAAGCACCCCGGGGCCCACAGCGAGCGTAAAGTCCAGAAAATCCCACCGCCCGGCGATGTATTGCAGCGGTTCCCGCCCCATGCGTCGGGCCGCCAGCTCTTGCAGGGCGGCGGCCGCGGCGGGGGTCAGGGGGTCGGCGTCCAGTCGGGGGTCCCGCCCCAGGGCCAGGCGGTAAAGCTCCCTTGCGTCAAAATCGGCGTCGGGCACGCCGGCGGCGCTGAGCGCATCGGCCACGGCCCGCAGCGCCTCGCGGGGGGCAAGGCCGGTCAGGTTCAGTTCATTCACGGGTCCAGTCGGCCTCCTTGGGGTCGGCGGGCAGCACGGGGGTCACGGCGGCGATGGCGATCTCGATCATGGAATCGTCCGGCTCAAAGGTGGTCATGCGCTGCAGCCAGAGCCCCGGCACCGCGATGGCCCGGGCCAGCGCCGAGTTGGACCGCCCCGACCAGCGCAGCACCTCGTAGGAGATGCCCACCAGAAGGGGCAGCATGGCCAGCTTGTACACCACCCGCAGGCCCGTGCTGGTCCAGGGCAGCACCGCGTACAGAAGGATGCTGATGAGCAGCACCAGGATCAAAAAGCTGGTGCCGCAGCGGGGATGGAACCGGCTGTGGCGGCGGATGTTTTCCACCGTGAGTTCCTCGCCGGCTTCGTAGCAGGCGATGGTCTTGTGCTCGGCCCCGTGGTAGGAGAACATGCGGTGGATCTCCTTGGTGCGGGTGCACAGGAACATATACCCCAAAAACAGCGCCAGCTTGATGACGGCTTCGAGGATGACCCGGGCCCAGCGGCCCAGGGGCAAGACTTTGGCGATGAGGCCCGTGAAAAAGGTGGGCAAAAACATGAACAGAACGATGGCGATGACCACGCCCACAAAGGCCGACAGGGTGAGCAGGGCGTTCTGGAAGGCGGGGCCCGTGTGCTCGTCCAGCCATTTTTCCAGCCTGGACGGTTCGGCCTGCTGTTCCTCCTCGCTCAGGGCGATGTCGGCGCTGTGCATCAGGTACTTGTACCCGCTGCGCAGGTTTTCGACCATGTTGCAGACCCCGCGCACCAGCGGGACCTTGTTGTACCAGTGGGTGTGCACGTCCTCATAACTGAGGTCGACGCTGCCGTCGGGGCGGCGCACGGCGCAGCAGATCTTCTGCGGGCCGCGCATCATAATGCCCTCCATGAGGGCCTGGCCGCCCACGGTGGTGCGGAATTTTTCGGCGGGACGGGTTTCTTGCGGCATATTGGCTCCTTATACAAACGATTCAGATGGGATGGTGCAGGTGTTCCTGCCCGGGGTGATACAGCGGCAGGGTGATGAACACGGTGGTGCCCTGCCCCAGGGTGCTTTTCAGGTCGGTGTGGCCGCCCAGGGCCGTGACGATGGAGTCCACCACGGCCAGGCCGATGCCCGATCCGCGCACGGCGTTTTTGCCCTTGAAAAAGCGAAGTTTGACCTTTTCCAGGTCGTCGGGCGCAATGCCCCGGCCCTGGTCGCGGACCGAGACGGTGGCCGTCTCGCCCGTGCGGGTCAGGGTCAGGAAGATGGCCCCGCCGGGGGGCGAGTACTTGACGGCGTTGTCCAGGACGTTGACGAACACCTGACGCAGACGGGCCGGGTCCGCCCATACCGGGAAGGGCTCGGGGGGTTCCTCGTACACAAGGCGCAGGCCCTCCTGCCGAAGGCGGCCTTCAATGAACAGGGCGGCGTCGGTGGCTTCGGCCACCAGGTCCAGCACCTCGCAGTGCAGCGTGACGCCGTTTTGCAGGCGGGAAAAGTCCAGCAGTTCCTCCACCATGGCGTACAGGCGGTCGGTCTCGGCCCCGATGACTTCCAGACCCTTGCGATAGTTCTGGTCCCGGGGATCGTCCAGGTTGGCGATGGTCTCGACCCAGCCCTTGATGGAGGTCAGCGGGGTGCGCAGCTCGTGGCTGACCGAGGAAATGAACTCGTTTTTCATGCGTTCGGTCTCGGTCAGGTGTTCGGCCATCTCGTTGATCGTATGGCACAGGCGGCCGATCTCGTCATTGTAGCGGGTATCCGGCAGGCGGGTCTGCAAGTCGCCCCGGGCGATGCGGTTGGCGGTGGCTTCCACCTGGCCCAGGGGGCGCACGATGGAACGGATGAAGAAAAGCCCGCTCCACAGGGCAAAGCCCAGCGCCAGCGCCGCCACGCCGCCCGACATCCACACCAGGCTCCACCACTGGCGGTCGGCCAGGGTCAGGCTGGTGACCAGGCGCATGGCCGTGATGCCCCCCGCCGTATAGGGCACCAGCGCGGTGACCGCCATGACGTGTTCGCCGTCGGCGGTGTAGAAGATGGACCGGCCGATGCCGCTGGTGCTGGACAGGGCGCGGTAGTAGTCGTACCCGTCCATCAGGTCCTGGTTCACGGTGCCGCTGGAGGTGGCAAGGACATAGCCGTTCTGGTCCAGGAGCATGAACTCAAATTTGTCTTTTTCGTCAAACTGTTCCACGGTGCGCCGCAGCGCCTGGGCCCGGCTGGCCGACGTGTCGTCGGTATCGCCGGCGGTGCCGGTGGCCTGCAAACGGCCGATGAAGGTGGAAAAGCGGCTTTCCATGGCGCGCTCGATGCCGCCGTACAGGTTCTGGTAGCAAAAGTACAGAAAGATACCTTCGGCCAGCGCCAGGATCAGCGCCGTGATCAGCAGGCTGCCCCGCAGCCAGCGCCGGGTGATGCTTTGCATGCGCCTGCCTCCTTTGGGGCGGGGTCAGGGGTTCCAGCGGTAGCCGTACCCCCACACGGTCAGGATATGGGCGGGGCTGCTGGGCTCGTCCTCGATCTTCATGCGCAGACGGCGGATGTTCACGTCCACGATCTTCACGTCGCCGTAGTAGCCCTTGCCCCACACGCCTTCCAGGATCTTTTCCCGCACAAGGGCCGCGCCCGGGTTGCGGAAAAACAGCTCCATGATCTGGAACTCCACCTGGGTCAGGTCGATGGGTTTGCCGGCCTTGTAGAGCACGCGGCTCTTTTCGTCCAGCACAAAGCTGCCGCTGACCAGCTGGTCGGGGGCGGCGCTGTCCCGCCCGTCGGCGGCGTTGCGGTGCACCCGGCGGGCCAGGGCCTCGACCCGGGCGATGAGCTCGGACACCGAAAAAGGTTTGGTGATGTAGTCGTCGGCGCCGATGGAAAGGCCGCGGATCTTGTCCGCCTCCTGGCCTTTGGCGGACACGATGATGATGCCGATGTCCGGGTCGTCCCGGCGGATGGTCTCGCACAGGGACAGCCCGTCCATGCCGGGCAGCATGATGTCCAGAAGCGCCGCGTCACAGGGACGGTTGGCGTGCAGAAGCTCCAGGGCGCGCTCGGCGCTGGGGGCCTCCAGCACCTCCCACCCGGCCATTTGAAGGTTCAGGACCTCCATTTCGCGGATGCTGTTTTCGTCTTCCACGACCAGAACTCGTTTCATGGTACACGCTCCTTTCGGCGTGGCGCTGTCAGGACAGCACGGTCACACCGTTGATGATATCCTCGATGGTCAAGCCATAGTATTCGGTCACGATGCGGGCTTGCAGCTGCTGGCTGCCGATGACCGCCACGCGGCGGAAGCGGTCGTCCTGCTTGTCGTCGCCGGTGGGGTCCACCACCCGCAGTTCGCAGTACAGGGTCTGGCCGTCCAGGTCGCTGATCAGCCAGCCGCTGGCGTCGGCGTTGGCCCGCAGGGCGATGTTGCCGTGCATCGACTCGGGCAGTTGCAGGAAAAAGCGGTATTGACTGTCGTACACGCCGAAGATGTTGTTGCCGCCCTCGGCGGTGGCGTAGTCCTTCCACAGCAAAAACCGCAGGCGGTTGGTCAGCGACTCGGACAAAGTTCCGCCGTCGGTGAGCTCGGTGGGGATGTCCACGGTGCCGTTGCCGTCGATGTCGGTGCTGAGCAGGTTGGTGTCGAACCGCTGGGTGGCGCGGTACATGTCGGTGACCAGCGGCGGCAAGAAGGTCTTGAGGAAGCCGCTTTCGGGGTCATAGATGATGATGGTGGACGCCAGGCTGTTGGAGGACGCCGCCGTCCACCCGTCCACCACCAGGTAGGTGCCGCCGTCGGCGCCGGTGCCCGCGTGCAGGCCCGCGCAGCCCGTGTAGTTGCCCTCGCCCACGGCCAGGGTCTGGGCGGCCAGGAAGGTGTCGCCCCCCGTGTAGGTCAGCAGCTGCAAGTTGATGCCGCCGGCCTGGGTCTCGGTGGGCAGGGCCAGCACCAGGTCCTGGGTGCCGTCGTCGCCGCCGGTCATGTCGGCCAGCAGCATGTCGGTGTAGGTCTGCTGGTTGACGGTCTGCAAGCTCTCGTCGGCGTTGTACAGGTAAACGGCCATGTACCGATCGCCCAGGGCGCTGTCGTACCCCACGAGCAGTTGCAGCGAGTCGGCGTCCCGCAGATGGGCGGTGCTCACCGATTCCACCTCGCCGGAAAGGCCCTCCACCTGCTGGGAGACCCGCCACCCGCCCGAGGAGGTGGGCTCGAGGATGGCCAGCCACACATTGGAGCCGCCGGACTCGGCCGTGTACAGAACGGCGGCTTCCTCGGTGCCGTCACCGTCCCAGTCGCCGAACAGAAACGGGGACAAAAAGTCGCCGGTGGCCGGATATTTGAGGGTGGCCACGCTGTCCAAGTAGCTGTTCAGCGCCTTTTGCACGGCGCTGGTCTCGCCGGACTGGCGCGGGGCGCGCAGCAGGGCCTCGGGGTCGGTGTTGGGCATGCCGCTGCACCCGCCCAGGCATGCCGCGGCCAGCGCCGCC
>DBRU01000096.1:25592-38978 GCA_002306375.1 Faecalibacterium sp. UBA1360 | reverse complement strand
CCTTTGCAACCTGGGCACGCGGCGATCCTGCCGCGGGCCGGAAGGGCGATGAGAGATGAAAACGCATATCCCCGAACTGCGCAAAGCCCGGCGCATGAGCCAGCAGGAGCTGGCCGACGCCGTGGGCGTGACCCGACAGACCATCACGAGTATCGAGGTGGGCAAGTATACGGCCAGCCTGGAGCTGGCGTACAAGATCGCCCGGTATTTCGGGCTGAGCATCGAGCAGGTCTTTGATTTCAGTCATCTGGAGGTGGAGGATCATGTTGTGTAAATTGTTGCTGGACGGGCACCCGTCCGACCTGGGGGCCTACCGAGCCCGGCTGCGGCGGCTGCGGCCGCTGTGCGCGGTGGTGAAAGTGCTGGGCGTGGGCACCATTCTGTTCGCCCAGCTGGGCGTGCCCCGCCTGCTGGAATCCGGTGCGCGGCAGTCCTTTTTCCGCGGGTTTTACACCGGGGTGGGCGCGTTTTTGACGGCGGCGGCCGTGGCGGTGTTTTTTCTGCTGGGCCGGCTTTTGAAGGACGAAAGCGCTCTGCGCCGCCGTTTTACCGAGTGCACCGACGAGCGCAACCGCAGCATTGACCAGAAAGCCCTGCAAAGCGCCGGGGTCGCGGTGTTCGCCGGGCTGTATGTCCTGCTGCTGGCGGCGGGGCTGTTTGCGCCGGTGCTGTTTGCCTTCTGCCTGGCGGGGGTGCTGGCCTACTGCCTGCTGTTTTTGGGGTTCCGGCTGTATTACCGCTACAAGCTGTGAGGCGAGCGCGCCGGGCGGCGCGCCCGTGATTGCAAAGACAAAAAGGAGAACGCAAAATGAAACCTGTCCGTCTGCCTGCCGAGCTGGCCAAGACCGCCGTGGTCTTTGGGCTGGCGCTGGTGTTTCTTTTGTTTATCGCAGGGCCCTTGCAGCTGCGCTACGGCATGACCGGCCTGCTGCTGACCGAAGCGGGGCTGCTGGTGCTGGCCCTGGGGGCGGCCTTTGTGAGCCGGGACGTGCCGGGCCAGGTGTTCCCCTGGCATGCCCCGCGCCTGCGGGAAGTGTTCGGCGCGCTGCTGGTGTGGCTGGGCAGCTACATCGTGGTGATGCTGGTAGCGCTGGTCACCCAGTTTTTGTTCCCCCAGCAAATGACGGAAGTGGCCGTCGGCATGGGCGATCTGTTTGCCACGGTGCCTTTGTGGGCGCGGGTGCTGATCGTGGCTGTGTGCCCCGCCGTGTGCGAGGAAATGCTGTTCCGCGGTTATTTGCTGCACCGGCTGCGCCCGCTGCCCCTATGGGCGCGGGCCCTGGTGTGCGGCGTGCTGTTCGGGGCCTTCCACCTGGACCCGCTGCGCTTTTTGCCCACGGCCATCCTGGGCGTGGCCCTCAGCTGGGCGGTGCTGCAAAGCCGCAGCCTGTTCCCCGGGATGCTCATGCACTTTTTCAACAACGGGCTGTCGGTGCTGGCCACGCTGGCCGTGGGTGAGGCAGCCTACACCGAAGTCATCGACAGCGCTGCTGCCGTGGAAGCGGCGATCACCGTGCAGGTCCTGGGGGCCTACCTGTTCCTGTGCGGGCTGAGCCCCTGGCTTTTGTGGGCGGGCACCGCCCTGCTGCGCGGCAAGGGTCGCCCCGGCGGCGACCGGGCCCGCACGGCCTTTGTCTGCCTGGTCGTCAGCGCCGTCTGCCTGGGCGGCGGCAGCCTGCTGGTGATGCGGGGCATGTAAGCGGCCGGATATGCAAACCCCCGCCCCGTCGGCGTCCGTTTGGGACGACGGCGGGGCGGGGGTCTTTTTGTGATGGGGTCGTTTATTCGGCCGTGAGCAGACCCACGGCGCGGGAAGTGCCCAGACGGTCGGCGCCCAGGTCCAGAAACTTCTCCATATCCTCGATGGTGGAGATGCCCCCCGCGGCCTTGATCTTGCAGCGGCCCGCCACGTGTTTGGCAAACAGTTCGATGTCGTGGAAGGTGGCCCCGGCGGTGGAAAATCCCGTGGATGTCTTGATGAAATCGGCGCCGGCTTCGGGCACGATGTCGCACATCCTGATCTTTTCGTCCTCAGTCAGCAGGCAGGTCTCGATGATGACCTTGAGGCACTTGTCCCCCACGGCCTGCTTGACGGCGGCGATGTCGGCGCGCACGGCGTCGTAGTCGCCGCTTTTGAGCCAACCGATGTTGATGACCATGTCCACCTCGGACGCGCCGTTTTCCACGGCGGTCTTTGCCTCAAAGCATTTGCTGGCCGTGTCCATGGCGCCCAGGGGGAAGCCCACGACGCAGCACACGGGCACCCGGCCGGCCATATACTCGGCCGCCTGCTTGACATAGCAGGTGTTGATGCACACCGACGCCGTGTGGTAGCGCATGGCCTCGTCGCACAGTTTCTGCACCTGAGCCCAGGTGGCCTCGGGCTTGAGCAGGGTGTGGTCCACGGCGGCAAACAGCTGCTGCTTGGTGTAGTGGCTCATTGATATTCGGCCCCCCTCTTGCAGCGCTTGCACAGATGCGCCTGGTGCAGACCGATGGCCGAGAACACCATCGCCGTGACGCCGCACACGGTGGCCACGATGCCCAAAATCAGGCCGGTGACGCGGAAGCCGCCTCCGCGGAGTTTGTTTTTCATAAGAAATGCCTCCTTTATTCTGTGCACAGGATCACTGCGCTTTTTTGGTGAAGATCAGGATCTTGGAAAACACATAGTTGGACACGATGACCACCACCTGGGAGAACAGCTTGACGATGTTGGCCCACAGTTCGGGGGAAACAAAGGTGACCAGGGGGCCCAGGCCGGACACGCCGCCCCACATGATGAACTGGTCCACCACGGCGGTGAAGATGCGACAGCCGATGAACTTGGTAAATTCCTGCCAGGCGGCCGCGCCGCGGCTTTTGCTGCGGAACACAAAGCTGCGGTTGGTCCAGTAGGCGAACAGGATGCAGATGGCGTTGTTGAGTATGTTGCCCACGCCGGCCGCAAAATCCAGCCCGAAGGCCAGCTGGAAGATATTGAGGATGACAAAGTTGAGCAGCGTGGCCAGCCCGCCGAAAAACAGGTAGGAGATCTGCTCGTAGTACTTGGCAAAAAGATTTTTGATCGTCTGCATGGTGACACCCGTGAATACAAAAACGGGCCCGCCTGTGACCAGGCAGGCCCGTATGGGTCATGTGAAAGAACGCTTACTCGGCGTCGCCCTCGGCCTCGTCGGCCTCCAGCTCGCCCTCGCAGGCCTTCATGGACAGGCTGATGCGCTTGCGCTCGAAGTCCACGTTGATGAGCTTGACGCGCACTTCGTCGCCCACCTTCAGCACGTCGCTGACCTTGTTGACGCGCTCGGTCGAGATCTCGCTGATGTGGACCAGACCGTCCACGCCGGGCAGGATGCGGACAAAGGCGCCGAACTTGGTGATGGACACGACGGGAGCGGTAAACTCACTGCCGATGGGATACTCGTTCTTGAGCTGCTCCCAGGGGTTGTCCTCTTCCTTCTTGTAGCCCAGAGAGACCTTCTGGTTCTCGGGGTCATAGCTCTTGACATACACCTCGATGGTGTCGCCCACGCTGACGACCTCAGAGGGATGCTTGAGGTTGGACCAGCTCAGCTCGCTGATGTGGCACAGACCGTCCACACCGCCGATGTCCACAAAGGCGCCGTAGGAGGTCAGGCTCTTGACAACGCCGGTGTAGCGCTTGCCCACTTCCACGTTCTGCCAGAACTCTTCGCGCTTGGCCTTGTTCTCTTCGGCGGTCACCTTGTTGATGCTGCCCACGATCTTGCGGCCGGCGCACTCGGTGATGACCAGACGCACATGCTGACCCACCAGCTTGGTGTAGTCCTCGTCGCGGCGCATGGTGGCCTGAGAGCGGGGCACGAACACGCGCACGCCCTTGACGTTGACGACGACGCCGCCCTTGTTGGCTTCCATGACGTCGCCTTCCATGACGGTGCCGTTCTCGGCGGCTTCGGACACGTCCTTCATGCCCTTCTGGGCTTCGAAACGGACGCGGGAAAGGGTGTCGACGCCTTCCTGGTCGTTGGTCTTGACGACCACGAGATCCAGCTCGTCGTCCACCTTAACAAGGTCTTCCATCTTGGCGTTGGGATCATGCGTCATCTCGTTGAGCTTGACGATGCCGGTGTGCTTGGAACCGTCGATGCCCACGACGCACTCCGTGGGGCTGACGCTGATGACCTTGGCTTTAACGATCTTACCTGCGAACAGGGGCTTGGCCTCGGACGCCTCGAGCATCTCGGCAAAACTCATGTCGTCACGGATTTCTTCACTCATACAGTTAAGTACCTCCTCAATTATAGACGATGGCGTGGAAGCCCCGGCTGTTACGCCCACCACTTCGGCACCTTGGAGCCAGGCAGGGTCGAGTTCATCAGCTGTCTCGACCGTGACGGCCCTGGTATGCCGGGCGGCGACCTGCAACAGTTTTTGGGTGTTGGAGGAATGATGACCACCAATGACGATCATATGATCGCATTTTTGGCTGAGGTCCTCCGCCTCCTGTTGCCTCGCCCACGTTGCATTACATATTGTATCAAATATTTTGGCATTTGTACACCACTTTTTTAGAAAAGCCTTGCAACTTTCCCAACTTTGGACCCGAAAAGTGGTTTGCGCCACCACATAAATGGATTCTTGCTGCGCAAGCTCGCCGCGCATGGCCTCCAACTCGTCAAGGTTCGCAAAAACCNNCCACCAGCAAAAGCGCGCCGATTTTGCCTGCTTCGTCCGCAATTTTATGGATTTTTGAAACAAACGGGCAGGTGGCGTCATGAAACGCCAGGCCGCGTGTTCCAATTTTTTCATACACCGAACCGGGCACCCCGTGGCTGCGGATGACCACCTCGTACCCGTCGGGCACGGCGTCGATGGTCTCGCAGGTCAAAGCGCCCCTGCTTTCCAGATCGGCCACCACCTGGGGGTTGTGGATCAAAGGGCCCAGGGTGGCCACCCGCCGGCCTTCGGCCAACAGGTCGTAGGTCAGCTTGACGGCCCGGTCCACGCCAAAGCAAAAGCCGGCGGTCTTGGCCAGAAGGATCTGCATCAGGAGACCTCCTTGTCAGCGGGCGCCGCCGAAGGTTCGGGCAGCGCGGGGATGTCGGTGAATTTGTTTTCCTCGTACAGGCGTTCCAGCTCGGCCGTCAGGCGGGCCCGCAGGGCGCGCAGTTCCTTGACCTGATGGCGCAGGTCGGTGATCTGCAGGTCCGCCGCCGGGATGGGCTCGCCGAAACAGATGCGCATGCGGCAAAACGGGTGCAGGCGGCCGTCCCTGGTGCCGTAGATGATGCGGCAGGGCACCATGTCGGCCCCGGCCTGCCCCGCGATGACAAAGGCCCCGCTTTTCAGCTTGCCCAGCTTGCCGTCCTTGGTGCGGGTGCCCTCCGGGAAGATGAGCACGCCCCGGCCATGGCTGCACTCGGCCGTGACGGCGTTGACCGTGTCCAGATCGCCCTTGCCCCGGTCGATGGGCACCGCGCCCATGCAGCGCAGGAACCAGCCGATGAAGGGGTTGCGGAACAGCTCCTGCTTGGCCAGGATGCGGTACCGCTTGAAGCTGAAGATCACAGTCAGGATGAACACCGGGTCCAGGTCCGAGATATGGTTGGGCGCAATGACCGCGGGGCGGTCCTTGGGGATGTTGTTCCGCCCGGTGACGCGCACGCGCCAGACAATGTGTATCAGCACCCATACGATGGGCAGCAGGATCCAGTACAATACCATAAGTGCCACCAAATTCCCTGTTTATTTCACTTCTTTATTCTACGCCGCGCCATGCGGTCAGATACGGGACAAAACCACCTGTTTCAGGCGGGCGAAGCTCTCCTCGATGCCGATGTCGCTGGTATCCACCAAAACGGCGTCCTCGGCCTGGCGCAGGGGCGCCACAGCCCGGTGGGTGTCCTGGTAGTCCCGCTGGCGGATGTCGGCCAAGACAGTGTCGAAGTCGGCGTCCTGGCCCTTGGCCACCAGTTCGGCCCGGCGGCGGGCGGCCCGGGCCTCCGGCGTGGCGGTCAGGTAGATCTTGACCGTGGCGTTGGGCAGCACCACGGTGCCGATGTCCCGCCCGTCCATGAGCACGTTGCGGCTGGCGGCCAGGTCCCGCTGGGTGTCCAGCAGGAAGGCCCGCACCGCCGGATGGGCGGACACATCCGAGGCAGCCATGCCGATGTCCTCGGCCCGCACGGCCCGGGTCACGTCCTCGCCGTTGAGCAGGATGTGCTGTTCCCCGTCTTGCAGGCGGATGTCCAGATGGATCCGGGGCAAAAGAGCCTCCACGGCGGCGGCATCCTTGGTATTTTGGCCCGCCCTGCGGGTATACAGTCCGATGGCCCGGTACATGGCGCCGGTGTCCACGTAGGTATAGCCCAGGTCGGCGGCCAGGCGGCGCGCCAGACTGGATTTTCCGGCCCCGGACGGGCCGTCGATGGCAACTGAGATCATACGGACAACTCCTCTTTGTTCTATTTCAGGTCCAGGTTCAGGTCCGGGCGTCGGCTATGGCGGCTGCGGCGGACCGGGCGGTGGACCAGGCGATCTGCAAATTGTACCCGCCGGTGCGGGCGTCCACGTCCAGCACCTCGCCGGCAAAGTACAGCCCCGGGCACAGCTTGCTGGCCATGGTCCTGGGGTCCACCTGCCGCACATCCACCCCGCCCGCCGTGATCACGGCGTGTTCCAGGTCCCCCAGGGCCGTCACGGGCACGGCCCAGTGCTTGCACAGCCGCACCAGGTCCAGCTTTTGCTGCCGGGTGATCTGGGCGGCCCGGGTAGCGGGGTCCACGCCCCACTTTTCCACAGCCACGGGGCGCATGGAATGGGGCAGCAGCTTTTCCAGCGCGCCCTGGGCGCTGCGTCCGCCCAGGGCGGCAAAGTCCCGGGTCAGGCGGTCATAGAGGGTCTTTTCATCCAGGGCGGGCTTTAGGTCAAACTCGCACACATAGCGGTGGGCCGTGATGTCGTCGATGTAGCTGGACGCCGACAGCACCAGCGGTCCCGACAAGCCGAAATGGGTGAACAGCGCTTCGCCCAGTTCGGTGAACAGGGGTTTGCCGTCCCGCAGCAAGGTCAGGGTGACGTTGCGCAAAGACAGGCCCATAAGTTTGCGGCAGGCCGGGTCGGGCGAGACCAGGCTGCACAGACTGGGCTGGGGCGGCACGATGGCGTGCCCGGCCTGTCGGGCCAGGCGGTAGCCCGACCCGTCGCTGCCCGTGACCGGGTAGCTGACCCCGCCCGTGGCCACCACCACGGCCCGGGCGCGGTGGGCCTTGCCGCCGGCCACAACGCCGGCGCAACGGCCGTCCTCCAGCAAAAGGTCGGTGACGTCCTCGCGGCAAAACTGCGCGGGGGCGGCGTATTGCCGCAGCGCGGCCAGCACGTCGGCGGCGCGGTCGCTTTGGGGAAACACCCGGCGGCCCCGCTCGGTCTTGAGGGGCACGCCGGCGGACTCGAACCAGGCCATGGCCGCCGAAGGCGGGAAGGCGTGCAGGCAGGAAAACAAAAACCGGGGGTTACGCCGCACGTAGTTCATGAATTCCCGCGGGTCGCAGTCGTTGGTCAGGTTGCACCGGCCCTTGCCGGTGATGAGCAGCTTTTGCCCCGGGCCTTTGGGGTTGTGCTCGAACAAGGTCACCGACAGCCCCCGCTCACAGGCGGCGCCCGCGGCCATCAGGCCGGCGGCCCCCGCCCCCACGATGATCAGGTCAGTCATGGCGGGGCCTCCTTTGCAAAGCGGCCAGCACCAGGCTGCCGAAGGTGAACACCACCAGCAGCGGATGCACGGTGGCCAGGTACATGGTGGAGGTGCCGATGCCGAAGCTGGAGACCTCCACAAAGGCGATCATGCCGCAGCGCAGCGCCGCCATGACCAGCAGCAGAAACAGCAGGCTCCACCCGGCCGCCGGCAATGGGGCAGGGCGGCGGGCTCGCCAGACGCGGGGGGCCGCCCACCCCCAGGCGACGACCGCCGCCGCAAAGGCCAGGGGCAGGGCCACGGCCCACACCAGGCGCAGCGCCTGCAAGGCGGAAAAGATCAGCTTCTGGGCGGGGCTGTAATAGGGCGTGTCCTTGCCGGCTTCGGCCGCGCCGTTGAGCGAGCAGTGCAGGTAGGAGGACCATTGGGCGAAGTCCTCCTCGGTGCCGATGGAGCGCAGCTCCTCGTAAGGCGCGCAGTCCTGGAAGGTCAGCACCCAGTACAGGCTGCGCACGCTCTCTTGCAGGGCGGGCAGGACGTACACGGGGCGGATGGGCTGGGTGGTGCCGCTGCGCCGGGGGCCCCGGGCAGGCAGGGCGCCGTCGTCGCAGGCGGCGTTGACCTTTTGGGCGATGTCGGCCCAGAAGGCCTCGGCCCCGGCGGCGGTGTCGTAGATACCCTCGAACTGGGCGGCCCGGCGGATGGCCCAGTAAAAGCTGCCGGCACGGTAGTCGTCCAGTTCGGGGTCACGGAAATCGTTTTGCAGCTGGGGGTCCTCCTCCAGCCAGTAGGAAAGGGGCTCCAGCTCGGGCACAGCCTCGTACAAAAGGGCCCGGGCGTCGGCGGGCACGCTGAGCATGGGGTCCTCGGCCTGGGTGGCCACACGGCTCATGGCGCCCATGGCGTCGGCAAAGGACCCGGAGGAAAAGTCCGAGAGCACCGCCACGCCGTAATACGCCTGGTTCAAGGCGCAGAACGCGCCCACGCCCCCCGCCAGCATGGCGTAGGGCAGCACCTGCACGGCCACCCGGGACCAGCGGCGGCGCGCCAGCGCCAGCACCAGCATGGCGAGAGTGGCCAGCACCGCGAAGGGCAGCAGGAACAGGCCCGCGTCCTCCCGGCTGAGATAGCCGGCGCTCAGCCCCGCGCCCCCGGCCAGCAGCCAGGGCCACAGGGGGGCTTGGCCCCGGTCCGGGTCCGCCGCCCGCAGCACCGCGCCGCCAAAGCCCGCGAACACCAGCAGGCACAACGCCGGGAAGATGTTGTCCCGGTAGACCCGCAGCGTGTAGGACGCCCAGGAGGACGGCAGCCATGCCAGGGCGGCAAACAGCGCCAGGCGCAGCGCCCGGCCCTTGCCGGCGGGCAAAGCGCGCCACAACGGCGCAAAGGCGAAGGCCGCCAGCAAGGCCGCCGCGCACCACAGCGCCGCGCCGCCCAGCAGGTAGGGCACGCGCAGCGCGTTGAGCAGGGCCAGCCACACCGGGAAGAACATGGACTTGGACAAGGTCAGGTAGTCGTAGTCCCCCAGCCACTGCCCGGACGTGATGGCGTTGGCGGCCCGGAACATGAGTTCGTCGTCCAGGGGCGCGCCGCCCACCCAGGTGTATACCTGCTGAAAGCCGGTCGCCGCCAGGCGCAGCGCCAGCAAAAGCACCGCCCACACCCAAAAGGCGCGGCGGGACAAGGAGAATTCAGGTTTGCGGACAGACAGGGGCATGAGGGGTCCTTTCCCGACGGCGGGCAGCGCCCGCCGAACATTATTTCTGGATCTTTTCGATGCTTTCGATCAGATATTTCTGCTGCTTGAAGGTCAGATCCACCAGCAAGGACAGATACTTGATGATGACGGTCAGCACCGCGAACACCCCGGCAAAACCCAGGGTCAGCACAAACATCGTGGTGGTCCACCCGGCGATGGGATGTCCGGTGCAGAAGACGAGCAGCGTGTAGGCCAGCTCGGCCAGGGCCAGCGCCATCATGGCCAGGGCCACCCCGGCGCTGAACCGAAAGCCCGCGTCGGTGTACAGCGCCAGGCTGTCCGCCGCCAGGGCGAAGCGCCCGGTCACCCTGTCGGTCAGGCGGCCGTCAAATTCCAGGTCGGTCATTTTGAGGCCCGACGCGGCGTAGGCCGCTTTGCGGTAGGGCAGATGGGCGCTGGAAGCATGCACGCGGTTGATGGCCCGCCGGGTGACCAGGCGGAAGGCGTCGGTGCGCAGGCGGTAGGCGCTGTGGGAATTGGCGTTGAACACCTTGTAGAACAAGCTGCTGCCGCCCCGGGTCTGTTTGGGGCAGACCGACACGATGTCGCTGCCCGCCTGGGAGGCCTGATAGGCCGCGAAGATCAAAGCCGGGTCGTAGGGCATCTCGGTGGAATCGAACTCGTACACATAGTCGCCGATGGCGGCGTCCAGGCCGGCGTTCATGGCCGGTTCCAGGCCCTGACGCAGGCTCATGTGCAAGATCGTCAGGGGCTTGGGCAGGTCGGCGGCCCATTGGCGCAGCGCGTCCACCACGGCCCCGTCGGCGGCGTCGTCCACGGCCACCAGCTCGTACTGGGCGAAATGGGCGTCCAGCTGGGCGTTCAGCGCCGTGAAAAAGCGCAGCGTGCGCCCGGCGTCGCCGCGCAGGTAGACCACCGCCGAGACAAAGTTCTTTTCTTTGTTGAGTTTTTCGCTCAGGGCATCCTGGTTCATAGGTCCAATACCTCATCCAAATCGTAGACGGTGTTGATCTTGCCCGAAAGCACGCTGATCATCGTGGGCGCCTCGTGCATGACCCGCACCACCGTGGGGCGGGAATCGTCGATCTCGCTGGCCTTGAGGATGGGCTTCATGCTGAACAGGCTGCTCTTGTAGGTGAAACCGTATTCCTCTTTCAGGTATTTGCGGGCCAGCTGGCTCATGTAGGGCCAGGCCGAGGCCGGCTTGGCCGGGCACTCGTTGCAGTTGAACAGGTCCCCCGGGGCGCAGCGGTCTTCGCTGTCCTTCTGGCAGGGGAAGGTGGCCACGGCGTCGTAGCTGGTCTCGTGGGGGGTGAAGGTCACGCTGGTCAGGCTGTGCAGGCCGGTCTGGCCGAAGGGCATCAGGCTGAAGAAGGGCCCGTCCATCACCGTGATGCCCACATTTTTCAGCGGCTCGGCCACCTCGCACAGGATGATCTCGCACTTTTCGTACTTGATCCGAAAGGAGGGCAGCCCCAGCATGGCGTGGATGTCGTTGACCCCCGCATAGGTGGCGTTGAGCAGAAAAGGCGCTTCGGCCTTCACGTCCCCCGCGCTGACCTGCCATACCTCCCCCGCCGCCCGGATGGAGTCGGGCTTATGGCTGTACAGGATGGTCACGTCGGGCAATTTGGCCAGGCGCTCCAGGAACCATTGTTTGAGCACCTGGGCGTCGTAGGTGTATTCGGTGGTCAAAAACGCCCCGTCGCACAACCCGGGATTGAAGTACCGCGTGGGGGGCACGTCGTCGCAGCGAATGCCCGCCGCCGCGCAGAAACGCCGGAAGGCCGCCGCATCGGTCCAGGAAAAGTGGGCGCTGGTGGCGTACACCTGGTCGAAGGCCGTATGCAGGCAAAAGCCGTAGTCCTGGCAGAAGCGCTCAAAATAGTGAGCGCTCTTGATGGCGGTAGAATAGCTGCGGGGGTAATGGTAGCCCATGTGCACCCGGGCCTGGTTGATGTAGGTGGCGCGCATGAAGGGAGCGGGGTCCCGTTCCAGAACGAGCACCCGCTGGCCGGCCGCGCCGCATTTTTCGGCCGCATACAGGCCGTACAGCCCCGCGCCGATGATGATCTTGTCGTAGGTCATGGAAGGCATCCTTGCATCCGCTTGGTATACAAAACGGAATTTGTGCGAATTTATTTCGGATCGTATTTTCCGGCAGCCGCCGCGAACAGCACCTTGAGCAGGTTGGAGTTGCCCTTGAAGCCGCTGATCTTGGTGGGGGTGCGTCCGCTGGCCGGGTAGGCCCGGGTGACGGGGATCTCGCAGGCTTTGAGACCCAGTTTGGAGGCCCGGATGCTGAGATAGGCCAGCAGCTCGTACCCCATGAAGGTGGGGCGCAGCGGCTGCACGGCCGGGTGGGTCAGGTATTCGCGGCTGTAGGCGCGGTAGGCGTTGGTGGTGTCGGTGAACCACTGCCCCGCCGCCGCGCTGATGACGGGCGCATGCACAAGGCGCACGGCCAGGTAGCGGCTGGGCGGGGTGTTGACGGCCCGGCCGCCCCGCACAAAGCGGCTGCCCTGCACAAGGTCGTAGCCCTGTTTGAGCTTTTCAATAAAGCGGGGCACATCCTCGATGGAGTCCTTGTTGTTGCCGTCGATGGTCAAAAAGCCCTTGTACCCCCGGGCCAGGGCGAAGTGCAGGCCCATGCGCAGCTGCGCGCCCTGCCGCCCGGCGCTGCGCTTGACGAGCAGCGTGTTGACGCCGTAGAGCTTCAAGGTGTCGGGCTTCATGCTGCCGTCGGTGGAGCCGCCGTCGCACAAAATGATGTCGGCCAGTTTGTCCACGCCGGCTTTCTGGGCGCGGCCCAGCTCGGTCAGAATGCGCGCGCCTTCGTTGATGACGGGGATCAGCAGGCAGTAGTCGCTGCCGCGGGGGGCGAATTCGTCGATGGAATACTGCACGTCAAAGGGCTGGGAGTTCATGCAAACACCTCCGCGATGTAGTCGATGGCCCCCAGCACGTCGGCGACGTTGCCGGTGTTGCGCATCTCGATGGAGACAAAGCCCCGGTACCCCGCCGCGTTGAGCAGCAGGGCCAGTTCGGCGTGTTCGGGCCGGGGGGCGATGGGGGCCAGACCGGGCTCGCTGATGTGCACATGGCTGACCCAGGGCAGCAGCGGCGCCACGCTGTGCACCCGCTCGCCCGCGTCCAGCATGGCGCCCAGGTCCAGGTTGAGGGAAAGCCCGGGGTTGTTCAGGCGCTGGAGCAGCGCGCCCACCTGGGCCGTGGTGTTGAGGAAGTTGGTGTACACGGGGGCGTTGGCTTCCAGGGCCAGGCGCACGCCGTAGCGCTCGGCCAGGCGGCCCGCCTTGTCAAAGAAAAGGTCCGCCCGGGCCGGGTCGGCCCCGTCGGGCAGGGCGCGGTTTTTGGGGCAGCCGAACACGAGACTGGGGCAGTTCAGCGTATGGGCGAAAGCGAAGGCATCCTCGGTATAGGCCAGCAGTTCGCCGGCCTGTTCCTCATCAAAGATACTGCCCGTCCGGCCGTACCAGATGCTCTGCATACTGGGCACCGAAAAGCCCCAGACGCTTTTGAGGTAGGCCCCGAACAGGGCGGCGGAGCTCAGGCAGTCGTAGGGCCGTTCGGGAAAAATGCGGGTGGGGGCCAGTTCCAGGCCCGTGAAGCCCGCGTCCCGCATGGCGGTGTAGACGCGCTCGTCGTCCGGCTTGGCCCAGGCGATGTTGCTCAGGGAAAGCTGATAGGTCCGCGGCATACAAAGCCACCTTTCTGAAAGGTATGGTCACTGCCAGGCGCCCATGAAGGCGCGGATGTCGTCCAGTTCCTCTTTGGCCGTGCACAGGTAGCCGTCCCGGCCGCCCAGCACCGGCGCGTGCACACTGCGCAGGTCGTAGTCGAAGGGGGGCTTGTCCAGTTCGTTGCGCCAGCCGGTCTTGCCGGTGACCGCCGTGTAAACGTCGGCGGCGGACAGGGGCGGGGTGGTCAGGTTGACCAGGGTGAGCCCGGCGTCCAGCGCCGCCGTGATGTC
>DBRU01000096.1:5670-25519 GCA_002306375.1 Faecalibacterium sp. UBA1360 | reverse complement strand
CGCACCAGGTCGCTTTGGGCGGCCAGTTCGTCGTATTTCGGTTCCCGCAGCATGGCGGGGGTGACGGTGTGCAGGTCAAACAGAAAGTTCTTGCGCAGGCCCTTGCCGTACAAGGCGGGCAGGCGGACAATGAGCGCCGAAGGAAAGTCCTGCCGCACCCACTGTTCCAGCCGCAGGCGGTTGCGCCCGTAAGCGGGCAGGCCCTGCTCGGTCATGGGGCTGGTCTCGTCCTTGCCGCGGCTGTCGTCGTACACGGCGATGGAGGAGATCAGCACCACCCGACGCGGCGCGATCTTTTGCAGGTTCCCGCGCGCGGCGGCCATGACAGCCAGGTCGGCGTCGGGGTCGGCGTTGGCCAGAAACATGGCGGCCGGCACCCCCGCGTAGACGCACAGGTCCGGCTGCGCGCCGTAGTGGTCGGCGATGTCGGTGGAATGGCAGGCGGCCCCAAAGCGGTGGGCGGCCAGCAGGTTGCCCCCCACAAAGCCGGTGGACCCCACCAGAAGATCGGTCGGCATGGCGTTTCCCCTTCCCTTTTTTGGCCCGCGGCGGAGCCTTTGGACGTTGTTGCACATTTGTACAAATTACATTATAGTGGGTCCGCCGGCAAAAAGCAATGCCCCGGCGCGCAAGTTTGCATCCCTTGCACGCCGGGGCAACTATTTTTTCCGGTTTTTACAGCCGGCGGGGTCCGCGGCTGCGGCGGCCCTTCTTGACGCCGGATTCCAGCTGGGCCACGATGTCGGCCATGCTGGTCTTGAATTCCTCGTCGGAGGAATTGTGGAAGATCAGGAGCGAGTCGGGCTGATTTTCCAGGCGCAGGTTGGTGGGGGCTTCAAAGTTGACGCCCAGGATGTACTCGTCCCAGTGGTTCAGCTTCCAGATATCCCGGTCGCTGGCCCGGTCGATCATGCGCTGGTGGCAGACCTCGGGGGAGGTGTCCACCCAGATGACCACGAGCTCCGCTTCCTTCTTGGCCAGTTCCCTGCGCAGGGTGGCGATGTATTCGTTGTCCCGGATCTCCTGGGTGAAGGGGGCGTTGATCAGCACAATGTCGTCGTAGAGCAGCGCCTCCATGGCCAGGTCCAGCGTGACCTGATATTCCAGGTCGCGGATGTACTTTTCAAAGAAGATGCTACTGCGGTCATAGGGCTGGTGGGCCACCGCGAAGATCTGCTTGGACAACGGGATCAGGGTATCCTTGTCCAGATACACCACATGCTTGAGCGCGGCGGCGAGCTGGCGGGAGATGAAGGTCTTGCCGCAGGCCGGCGGACTTGTGACCAGGATCAGCTTTTTCAAAACAAGGACACCCTTTCTGTTCGGCTTGGTATGGTTTTGGTCGAGCGTTTTCAGGCGGTTAATTTTTTAACCGCTTGCTGATTATACAACATTTCTGCCCGTTTGGGAATGGATAGAACGCCGAAAATGCCGTTTTTCTGCACTTTTGTTGCGTAAAATCCAGGTAAAAGATCGGGGCGTCCCGTCCCGCATTTTTGGCGTTCAGTCGGCGCAAAGTTTGAGCCAGCGCCCCAGCAGCAAAAGTCCCGCCGGGCCGGATTTTTCGGGGTGGAACTGCACGCCCAGCACCCGGCCCCGCGCCGCCGCCGCGCACACCCTTCGCCCGCCGTACACGCAGTCGGCCAGGCGGTACCCGGCGGCGGGCTCGGCCGCATAGCTGTGGATGAAATAGAATTCCTGCCCGGCGGCTCCTTCCAGGGCGGCGCTCCCGAAGCCGGGGCCCTGCGCCGCGGGCACAAGGGCCTGCCAGCCGATGTGGGGCACCCGCTGGGGGGCGCCTTGTACGTCGGCACCGGGCAGGCGCACCACCCGCCCCGGGATCAGACCCAGGCCGGCGTGCCGGCCGAATTCCTCCGACTCGTCAAAGAGCATCTGCATCCCCAGGCAGATGCCCAGCACGGGCACGCCCCGGGCGGCGGCGTCCCCCACGGCCTTGTCCAGGCCCCGGGCCGCCAGGCGGTCCATGCCGTCGGCAAAGGCCCCCACCCCGGGCAGCACCAGCGCCCGGGCCGCCTGCACCCCGGCGGGGCGGTCGGTCACGGCGACCTCGGCCCCCAGGTGGTCCAGCGCCCCGCACACGCTGCGCAGGTTGCACAGGCCCGAATCAATGACCGTCACCTTCATGTCCGTACCTCCACACCATTGTCCCGCAGGTCCTGTTTGAGTTGGGCCACCGTCTCTTTGCCGTAATGCAGCACCGACGCGCAGGCCACGGCGTCCGCCCCGGCCAGTGCCGCGGCGGCCAGGTCGGCCCCGCTGCCCGCGCCCCCGGCGCAGATCACGGGCACCTCCACCGCGGCGGTCACAGCCCGGACCAGGTCCAGGTCCATGCCCCGCTGCAAGCCCTCGGCGTCCACAGAGGTCAGCAGGATCTCCCCCGCCCCCAGCGCCGCGCCCCGCTTGGCCCATTCCACGGCGTCATACCCCGAATGAGCCCGGCCGTTGTCGTAGTAGGCCTCCCATTTGCCGGGCCAGGTGCGGCTGCGCTTGGCCTGCACCGACAGCACCATGCACTGGCTGCCGAAGGCGGTGGCGATCTCGGTGATGAGTTCGGGGCGTTTGAGGGCGGCGGTGTTCACGGCCACCTTGTCCGCCCCGGCGGCCAGGGCCCGGCGCACGTCGGCCACGCTGCGCAGCCCGCCGCCCACGCACACCGGGATGTAGACTTCCTCCACCGTACGCTGCACGATGTCGGACAGGTTGTTGCGCCCGTACAGGCTGGCCACCGTGTCCAGATACAAAATTTCGTCGATGCCCTGCTCGTAGTACCGGCGGGCAAAGGCGTTGGGGTCGCCCAGCTTGCGCAGGCCCTCGTACTGGATGCCCTTGACCAGGTTCTGCCCTTTCACGTCCAGGCGGGCGATCAGCCGGACCTTTTTTGGCAATGCGGTCTGCATGGTCCTGCCCCCTTACAGTTCATGATGGGTGCCCCGGGGGTCGCCCCACAGCACCTCGCTGTCCCCTTCATAGGGAGTGTGACGCAGCTTCCACAGCCCGTCCTCGTACTTCCACAGATGGGGCGAGCGGAACCGATCGGCCAGGTGCATAAAGTACGCCCGGTCCATCCTCGGCTGTTCGAACAGCGCCGCCGCCCGGGGGAAGTGCTGTTCATCCAAAGACAGATAGTCCATGATCTCCCGCTCAAAGCGGTCGGGGTATTCGCCGTCAAACTTCTTGCACAGGGCCTTGGCCTCCTCCAGGTCGATCTCGCCGTTGCGGATCTCCTGGGCGGCGTCGTAGGTGGTGCGGCCGATGCCGTACTTGATGTAGGTGGTGTAGTAGAAAAAGTCGTCGATCTTGTCGTCGATGGAGTTGTACTTGGAATAGGTGCCCTGGGTGCGCTCGGGCGCGGGGCGGAAGCCCCCGTGCTCCACGCTGTAATAGTAGGCCCCCTGGGGATGCCATTTTTCGTAGTAGCCCAGATACCGCACCTGCACGTGGTTTTTTTCGAGATTGGACGTTTCGGAGGGCAGGTAGATGGCCAGGTCGGCCCTGTCGACGCCGTAGTCCTCCTCCAGCTGGCGAAGGCTGACCCCGCCCAGGAAGATGTGGTCGTAGTCGTTGACCGCAAAGAAGTGTTCATCCCGCAAGGCCGAGTCGTTGTCGGCGATGGGGTTGCCGAACTCGGCCTCGTTCTCGCCGTAAAAGACCAGCGGGATGCCGAACTTGGCGGCCATCTTGGGGGCCAGCTGCTTTTGCCCCAGGATGAAGGGCTGGAAGGGGTGGAACAGGTTTTCGGTGGCCAGGCGGGTCAGCAGGCGGTGGGTCATTCCGTTGGGGGTGCACAGGTAGTTATCGAACCCGGCGTGGATCCAGGCCTGCATGTTGTCCCAGCCCCAGGGGGTGTAGATGTGGGGCGCCCAGGTCACGGTCAGCGGGTGCATGCCGTACTTGTATTTGAGCAGGTGGGCGGCGTAAAAGCTGTCCTTGCCGCCGGAACCGGGCACCAGGCAGTCATAGGAACCGTCATTTTTGCGGTATTGGTCGCACAGCTCCCGCAGTTCCTTCTCCCGCAGGGCCCAGTCGATGTGGCCGTCCGCCTTGTTGTGGCAGGCGTGGCAGGCGTCGCACACGCCGTCGTCCTGGATGACCATGGTCTTTTTGAGGGAGGCGGCCGTGTGCTCGAACTCGTAGCAGGAGTTGGGCTTCTGGTTGCTCATGACGCATTCCTTGCAGAATTTCACCTCCCGGGGCAGGCCGTAGTAGGTCTTCAGCCGGTCAGCGGGAATGTCAGGGGCGTATTGGGAATAGTCGATGTCCACATAGCGGAGCAGTTTGTCCATGGCGGGTCCTTCCTTTCTGCCGAGAGGCGGGGTGCCAACAAAAAAAGCGCCGCGTGACCGAACAGCGTTCGGTCACGCGGCGTCATTGCCTCGTTTCAGCTAGGGGGATTATAGCACACCCGCCGGGGATTTGCAAGGGGGCTCACGCCTCAAAATCCAGGCAGACCCGCTTGGCGGTATAGGGGCGGACCTTGCCGTCCGCCACAGCCACGTGCTCGGGGTGGACGGCATACCCTTTGAGGGCTTCTTCGTCGGTGAAGGTGGAATCCAGCATCACGTCGGCGTTGGAGGAAGGCAGGCCCTCGGTCTGCACGCGGATGTCCACAAGGCCGGGGATGCGCCCGGCCAGGCCTTCCAGCCCGGCCTTGATGCCGGCCTTGACGGCGGCCTTTTCTTCGACGGTCAGTTCCGATTTGAGCTGCCAGAGGATGATGTGTTTGACCATGTTAGGTTCCCTCCACAAATTGTTGATCTCTCGCGGGTCAATGCCGGGAGGCGTGACGCGCCTTGCGCCGGGCCCGGCGGTCGGCACGCAACGCCATGGTATACGGCACCATGCCCGCCAGCCACACAAACCCCGCCAACCCGCTGCCGCAGGCTGCCAGCACCGGCGCAAAACCGCCGAACCAGGCCGCATACAGTTCATAGGCAGGGTCGGCCGCCGGCATCCAGGTCTGCCAGCCGGACAGCTGTACGGCCACCATGGCCAGCACAGCCCCCAGCAAAATGCCCCCGCCGACAGCAAAGACCGCATTCGACAGCTGCCGCCAGCTTCGGTTCAGGGGCACCTGCAACCACAGGCAGGTCAGCAGCACCGCCGCAGCCACCACCATCAGCGGCGTGGCAACGCGGCGATATTGCATGAACAGGTTCAACAGGTTGGCCAGCGGCGGCGTGGCATTGGTGCGCCACATATCCTCGCAGACGGCGCGGATGCTGAGGAACCGTTTGGCGTCGTCCTCGTCCCACATTTCGCCGGTCTCTTGGGTCAGGGTGTCCTGCAAGTAGGTCACCACGTCGGCATACGGAGTTTCCAGCTGGGTGGTCGCCCCATGCCAGATCTCGTCCGCTCGTCGCAGCACCGCCACGCGCACGTCCTCGTCAGTGACAAGGGGGTCCAGAATGTCCTGGCGCATCCCGGCGGTCTGCGCCACCGTTTGCCCTGCCTGGCGGATGTTGTCGGTGATGGTTTGCAGGCAGGCGCTTTGTTCCAGCTTGTGGATATAATACCCTTCCCGAAACAGGGTCAGGCTTAACGCCCCCAGCAATGCCAGCAAACAACCGCACACGCACCCCAGGCACTGCAAGCCCGCTGCGGCCCAGCCGCGCCGGGCCTTCACGACGCGGGCGGCACGATGGACGGGCCGCTGACAAGATCGCAGTAAATGAAGTACCGCTGATCGGTATAGTTCATGGTACCGAAGGGATAGCAGGTATACATGATCAGATTCTCCTGTGTGGCTTCAAGGTCGTAGGCCGTGGTATCTGTATCCGTGGCCACCCGCATGTCCGTGATGACGTAGTGATATTCGCCGTAATCGGTGACAAAGGTCACGTCACTGCCGATCTGCGCGCTTTCAAAATCCCGGAAATAGGTATTGGTGTGCGCCCCCATCAGGATGGTGCCGCCCTCACCGGGGATCTTGGCACCCTTATACGTGCCTGCGCCCTTGCCGAACTCGGTCTCGCTGTCTCCATAGTACACATCGCAATCCACGGTGGTACCGCTGACCGTCAAGTGCCCCAGGTAGTCCCCTGCCTGGGGATACTGTTCCAGCTCCACCGTCTGGGCGGGCGCCTCTTCCTCGGTCGGAGCCGGCGTGACAAGCAGCGGGATCGACGCTTGCTCCGGCAAGCCGGAACCGGCCGCCGCCGGCCGCATCTGAGCGGCCACCGGCCCCATGACCAGCAGCAGAACGGCCAGCGCCACAACAGAAAAAGCAAGGGGAAGAAGCAGGTTCTTCCCCTTGCCGTGTTTCTGTTCGGACCCCGCCATACGGAAATTTTGTTTCCTCATCTGGCAATTTTCCTCACATATCGGGTTTGGGCCGGTTATTCACCCTTGCGGCTCATTTTCAGAGCCACGCCGGCGCCGCAGGCCGCAGCGGCGGTCAGGGCAACGACGACAACCAGCGACAAATTCATGTCCGTGCCGGTCTTTTTGATGGGGTTCTCGGCAACAGTGGCGGGCGCGGCAGTGGATTCGCTGCTCTCGGCAGACTGGCTGCTTTCGGTGGATTCGCTGCTGGCCGCGTTGTCCTGCTCGTTGTTATTCCCGCCGGGCGTCGGAGTGGGAGCCGTGATATTGACCGGGGTCAGTTCATAGGTGGTGAAGTGGGGCACCCAGAAAGTGACCATCTTATGAACATTCATATCGGCGTCCGCGTACTGGGTGACCGGGGCGGTAATGTTGACCAGCTGATTGCCGTCCACCATGGTCACCGAATAGAAATAGCTGGTGCTTTCGGAGGGCAGCATGATCGTCACGGCGTAGCCGTACTCGGAATCGGCACCGCCCTGCTCGGCTTCAAAAAGGATGGAGCCGTCCTCTTCGAGGCTCACATTCTTAATCGTCAGATCGCCGCTGTTGGCGTCGGCACGGTACAGCACCTGAAGGCCGTTGTCGGCAGCCGGAACCTCCACCTTTTTGAAAGTGTCGGTATCCTTGACATTTTCCGCAATGTCAAAGAAGGACACGCCGGCGTCGTTCATTTCCTGCGAGACGGTGATATCACTGTTCTGGGTAACAGCATCGGTCAGGCTCGACATCGCCTTCTTGGCGGGGGTCGCGTTGGTCGCCCAATTGTTCTGCGTCAGGTCCAGAACCGTCTGCGCCGTATCAACCGCCGCTTCGCCGGGGGTGGCTGCCATAGCCGGAGCGCAGAACGCCGCTGCCATGGCCGCTGCCACAGCAAAGGAAAGCACTTTTTTCAACTGCATTTGGATTCATCCTTTCCACATTTTAACCAGCACGGCCACCGCAAGGTCGACCGTGTTATCAATCGTTCCTGTTATAGGATACTCCCATGAATTCCTTGTGTCAATTCCCATTTTCCACATTTTATTCACAATTTTGAAAAGTCTTTTTTGACATTTCGTTTCTCCGTGTTCATCCGCAGGGCAAAAAAGGCAGGAGCAGCAACGCCGCAAGCCACAGCCCCGCACCGGCGACCAGGGACGCCGGCGCGCCGCGCATCCCGGTTTCCCGCCCGGCAAAAGTCAGCCCCGCCAGCACAAACACCAGCGGCAGCGCCCCGGGCATGCTGATGCTGAAAAACGACTGCACGCCATACCCGACGATGGCCGCCGACAGCTCCGGCTGCCGCCGCCATCCCCTGCGCACAGACGAGACCAGGAACCCGCACCAGCACACAAGCCCCACCAGCCCCCCGCAGACCAGGTGCTGCAAGAATTCGTTGTGGGCAGAGTCGAAGGGTTCGCCGTTGAGAAGGGTCATATACCGAACGGATTCCACATCCGGGTTCAGCCGCGCCGACACCGCGTCGCCGCCCAATCCGATCAGTTTCTGCCACCAGGAGGTATCCTGGGTGTACACGATCCACAACCGCTGCCAGGCGTAACCACGGTTGGCGGCCCAGCGCTCGTCAAAATGCAGGGCGGAAAGCGCCCCCGGACAAACCGGCAACAGATTGGCCGCCAATATTGCCGCCAAAGCCGCCAGCACCAGCGCGCCCACCACCACGCGGGCCGCCACCGCGGCGCCGCGTTCCCGCATGCGCAGCAACCGCCAGGCCGCCAGCGCGCACACAGCGCAAGGCAGCAGCGCCCAGGGGCTTGCCAGCGCGGCGGAGGTCGTTCGCAGCGGGCTGCGGGCTTCCCACACAAGGCCCAGCAGCCCCGTGACCACGCCGCAGGCCAGCAACCCCGCCAGCAACGACATCACGCGGCCCAGGGTCCGGGTGGTGGCACGGGACGTGCAGCACAGCACCGCCAGCGTCGCCGCAAACCCCAGCCAGGCGCCGTCGCTGCCCGCAGGGATCAGCCCGCCGCACAAAAACAGCGACCCCCAGTATCGCCAGTGCCGGCGGCCGCTCCCCTGCCACAGATAGGGCGCCACGGCCAACGGCGCGCACAGACACAGCAAGGCCCCAAAAAAGTTGATGTTGCCCATGGTGCCCAAAAACAGTTCGCCGCGTTCCGGCAAAAAGGTATAGTAGGCATCCAACGGGTCCAGCATCCAGTAATTCAGCCAGCTGATCAGCGTCGTGACCGCGCCGGCAGCCACAAGGGCCGCCCGGGTCAGCGCGGCGCCGCAGGGGGTGACCAACGCGGCCGTAAGGCAAAAGACCAGCGTGCACGCCAGCCAAAGCAGCAGGCCGTTGTTGCGTCCGCTCAGTCCCCAGAAGGCGGTGCGCCGGTCCTCGGCCAGGAGCCAGGCCGCCGTGTAGGCGGCGCACATGCCGACGGGCCAAAGCCAGGATGGCGCGGGGCGGCGCAGGGCCGGGGAGCGCCGGCGCCACAGCGCCAGCCCTGCCAATACCCCGGCCAGCGCAACCAGCGTACATGCCAGAAGCAAGCGAAATTTTTGTCCGATCAACCCCACATACCCGTTGGGCATGAACAGCGGCAGGCCGGCCGCCAGAACCAGCGCCAGGGCGTCGGCACACAAATTGGCGGGGTGTTCACGACCCCGCCGTGTCTCTTTGGGCATACGTTCTCACCCTTTTCTTCGCTTTCGAACAGAGCAACCCTTTCGCCCCCAACGCAAAACGGCCCGTGCGATTGCTCGGGCCGTTTTGCGTTGCACAGCGTTCGCTTTGTCCGCCCTTCGTCCCGGTTCAGGGGGCGGGCGGTTCCAGACCGTAGGTCTGGTAGTAGGTCAGCAGGGCCGTCAGCGTCAGGCGGGAGGCAAACAGCTGCCGGTAGGTGGCGGATTTCTCTTTGCCCTGGGCCTTGAGGTCGGCCATCTTTTGGCTCGTGCGGTCATAGTCGGCCAAAATGGCGGCGTGCATGCGCTCGTAGGCAGCCAGACGCTGGTCGGGGGTCATGGGGGCGCTCATGCGTTTTCTTCCCAGATGGGATGCTTGAGCATCCACTCGCCGTACTCGTTCTTGTAGAACAGGTCGCGGTTGTAGAACTTGTCCATGATGGCCCAGAACTCGCTTTCGGTGTAGCCGCAGAAGGCGCAGAAGTCCCGCACGCACAAGGGGTCCAGCTTGCCGTCCCGCTCCTTGATGATCCGGATGGCCTCGTCCCGGGTCAGCATGCCGTAGCGGATATACCGGGCCGTGTAGTCGGTGGCGGCGGCATGGCCGAACTTGGGGTACTTGAGCCAGGAGTGCACAAGGTAGGCCCGGGAATCGATCTGGTCGAAGTTCTCGGCATGATGGGTGCGGTCCCATTCATGGGTCAGGTCATGGAAGCCGTGGGCCTTGGCGATCTGGTAGTTCTTGTAGCTGTTCCAGGGCACGAAGTAGCTCAGGTAGAAGGGGTCGAGCTTTTTCAGTTCCTCGGCGTCGGGGGCCAGCGTCAGGCTCAGGTCCTTCTCGGTGACGCCGTCGCCCAGCAGCTCCTCCATGGGCATGCCCACGGCCACGCCGTTCTCGATCTGGTCCATGGCGGAGTAGGTCTCCTTGTCGGCGTTGCCGCCGTACTCGAAGCTGACATTCTCGCCGTAGCAGAGCATGGGGGTGTTGAACTTGGCCGCCATGTGCAGCGGGAAGGTGTAGATCAGGCGGTCCACGTACCAGGTGGGCTTGCCGTACTTTTCAAAGAATTTGCGCATCAGCGTCTTTTGCACCTTGATGTTGGGCTTGCAGCTGATGATCGTGCAGCCGAATTCCTCGCTGATGTTTTTGAGGTTGTGCACGCCGGCGGCCGTCATGGGGAAGTTGTCCTCCACACTGAAGAGGATGGGGTTCATGTGCATGACTTCCTTGAGCATCCACACCTGGAAGTGGCTGTCCTTGCCGCCCGAGACCGCCACCGCGCAGTCGTAGCCGCCGGGGCCGTTCATGCCGCGGTATTTGTCGCACAGGGCCTCAAATTCCTTGAAGCGGGCGTCCCAGTCCACGTTTTTGCGGTGCTCGTAATGGCGGCAGGCGCTGCACACGCCTTCGGCGTCAAAGGTGATGCCGGGGCGGGTGTCCGGCATGGTGCATTTTTTACAGTAGCGCATGGCGTTCTCCTTTTGTGTCGCGGGCCGCGCCAGGATGGCGGGCCGGCGTTCTTGCCTTTATCATACCCCATTTGCCGCCCCGGCGCAAGGGTGCGCCGCCGGGATTGTGAACAGTTTGAAAACATTCGAGCCTTTACTTGACTTTGTCAAGCTAACAGCCTATACTTGACCCAGTCAAGTGAAAGGAGGCACGCCCATGACCGACACCCTGGCCTTTTACACATCGGTGCTGCACCGGCGGTTCACGGCCTACTCCACCCGGCGCATGCAGGCGCTGGGGGTGCATTTCGGGTCGCTGTTCGTTTTGCTGTACATCGGGCGGCACCCGGGCTGCACCCAGAGCCGCCTGACCGCCGACCTGGGACTGGACTGGGGGCACAGCCAGCGCACCCTGCTCAAGCTGGCCGAGGACGGCTTTGTCCGGCGGGAAAAGCAGGGCCGGGCCTACTGCCTGGACCTGTGCGAAAAGGGGCGCGAGGCCTTCGACCTGGCCCACCAGCTCTTTTTCGACTGGGACCGCCTGGCCTTGCAGGCCCTGGACGAGAGCGAACAGGCCCAGCTGCTGGGACTGCTGCGCAAGATCACCACACAGAAGGAAAGCGACGGATCATGTACGACACCCTGCGTTCCCCCATCGACTACGGGGGACTGAAACTCAAAAACCGCATCCTCTTCGCCCCCACCACCCTGGGCCTGCCCGCCGACCAGTGGGTGGCCAGACTGGAGCGCATCGCCGCCGGCGGCTGCGCCATGATCATCGTGGGGGATGTGCCCGTGGGCAAAAGCGGGTTCGGCCCGTCGCTGTACACGGGCAAGGGCCGGGCGCTGTACGCGAAGCTGGCGCGGCGGGTCCACGCCCACGGCTGCCTGCTGTGCGCCCAGCTGCACCAGTCGGACAGCAACGCCGCCGCCCTGTTCACCGCCCTGCCCGCCCTGCTGGCCCACAAGATCGACGCCGACGGGCTGCGCAAGCGCCTGAACGAGGCCGTGGGCCCCTACATCACCAATATGCCTGTCAGGCGCATCGAGGGCATCATACAAGAGTTCGGCGAGGCCGCCGTCCGGGCCCGGGAGGTGGGCTTTGACATGGTGCAGGTCCACGGGGACCGCATGTGCGGCAGTTTCAGCTCGGCTTTGTTCAACCGCCGCGCCGACGGGTACGGCGGCAGCGCCGAAAACCGCGCCCGCTTCGCCGTGGAGGCCGTGGCCGCCGTGCGCGCCCGGGTCCCGGACATGCCCATCGACTACAAGCTGGCCGTGCGGCAGGAGGACCCCCACTACGGCAACGCCGGCGTGCCGGTAAGCGAACTGCCGGTCTTTGTGCCCCTGCTGGAACAGGCGGGGGCGACCAGCTTCCATGTGACGCTGGCCGACCACGGGTCGCTGAGCGACACCATCCCGCCGGCCAGCCACCCGGATTTTGGCGCCGAGGGCTGCTTTTTGCCCTTCTGCGACAAAGTCCGCCCCCTGACCCGCCGCCCCCTGTGCGGGGTGGGCGGGCTGACCGACCCCGATCAGATCGAAGCCTGGCTGGCGGCCGGGCGCATGGACTGCGCCGCCATGAGCCGCCAGCTGATCGCCGACCCCGACTGGCCCGACAAGGTTTTTTCCGGCCGGACCGACACATTGCACCGCTGTGTGCGCTGCAACCGGGAATGCCTGGGCGGCATGATGCACCACCGGGGCGTGCACTGCATTTACGAAAGAGAGGAAGGACCGTTATGACGTACGCCATCGTTTACAGCAGCAAGACCGGCAACACCGAACAGCTGGCCAAGGCCATCCGGGACGCCCTGGGGGCCCAGGATTGCCTGTACTTTGGCCCGCCCAGCGCCGAGGCCCTGGCCGCCGACCGCATTTTTGCGGGGTTCTGGACCAACATCGGCACCTGCGACGAGGCCATGGGCGACTTTTTGGCCAAACTGGGGGGCAAGAGCGTGTTTGTGTTCGGCACCGCCGGCTTCGGCGGCGCCCAAAGCTACTTTGACAAGATCATGAACTCGGTGACCGCCCGCCTGGGCGAAGGGGCCCAATTGTGCGGCACCTTTATGTGCCAGGGCCGTATGCCCGCCGCCGTGCGCGCCCGCTACGAGGCCATGCCCGAAGGCCCCCGCCGGGACATGATGATCAAGAACTTTGACGCCGCCCTGCCCCACCCCGACGCCGACGACCTGGCCCGCTTGCAAACCGCCGTGCGGGCGCTGTAAGCCGCCCCTGTTCCGCCATGACACACGCCCCTTCCCGTTCGGGAAAGGGCGTGTTTGTTTACCCGGCGCCGGGCGGGCCAAGTTGACAAGGCGACCGGCCGATAGTACAATGGACCCGTTATCCATCGCAGGAAACTCTCCCCTTTTGCCGAAAGGAAGTCCCTGTCTATGACAAAGAAAACAATTGCGGAATCCGTCCCCCGGTCCCTGCCCGACATTGCCCTGGCCCTGTTTGCGCTGGGCCTGGTCCTTTTTGGGGCTCTGTTCACGGTCAACCGAAACTTCTGGCTGGATGAGTACTTTTCCATCGAGCTGGTCAAGCTGGACTGGTGGGACATCCCGGCCGCCACCGCCGCCGATGTCCACCCGCCGCTGTACTATTTTATCCTTAAATTCTTTTTGACCCTGTTCGGGACCGACTACATCGTGTACCGCATCGCCTCCTTTGTGCCCTTTGTGCTGCTGGTGGCGGCGGCGCTGCTGCTGTTCCGGCCGGCCTTCGGTCGGTTTGCCACGCTGGTCTTTCTGTGCCTGATGGGGCTCAACGACTCGTCCCTGCGCTTTTTTACCGAGGCGCGCATGTACGGCTGGGCTCTTTTCTTCGTGACCCTGTGCGGGTTTTCGGCCTACAAGATCATCGATGCCGAACAGCCCCGGCGGCGCTGGTGGGCCACGTTCACGGTGTGCGGGCTGTGCTCGGCCTATCTGCACTACTTTGCCCTGCTGTGCGTGTGCTTTGTGTATCTGTTCCTGCTCGTGTACGCCCTGGTGCGCCGCCGCGCCCTGCTGCGGGGCTGGCTGGCAGCGGCGGTCCTGTCGGTGGTATGCTACCTGCCGTGGGTGTTCATGGCCATCCAGAACATCGTGTACCAGGCCACCGGCGGGTTCTGGTTGCAGGAACTGCCCGCCCTGAGCGAAACGCTGGAGCTGATCATGGGCGGCAGTTTGTTCAGCTGGGTGCTGCTGGCCCTGTTCGTCGCGGCCATCCTCGTGTACCTGTTCTCCCGCGATGCCGAAAGCGCGCGCTGGCTGGCCGCCACAGGCCTTTTGGGCGCGGTGGGCGTGCCCGCCATGGGGTACCTGGCCAGCGTGACGCTGCACCCGATGTATCTGTCCCGCTATTTCTTCCCGATCTGCGGGCTGTTGTGGCTGGCCATGGCCATCGCGGCGGCCGGTCTGACCCGCCGCCTGCCCCGGGTTCGCGTGCTGCTGGCGGCGGCCGTGCTGGTCGTCATGTCCGGGCCCGCGCTGCTGTACTATCTGGATGTCCGGGAAGTGAACATGTACGTGGTGCAGAGCGTGGACTATGTGGAACAGCGCATCCAGCCCGGCGACGTGATCTATTCCACCACGGATCTGGTGGACACCCGGGTGCTGAGCTTCCTGTACCCGGGCCGGGAAGTGGCCGCCGGCGCAGACCCCGCCCAGGCCATCCCCGAAGGGGGCGGCAGCCTGTTCCTCGTTTACCCCGAAGTGGACCTGCCCGAGGACCTGGTCGCGGCTTATGCCGACGCCGGGCTGCGGGTGGACGGCTGGCAGGGCGCTTTGCTCAACAACCAGTGGTGCCGCATCTACTACATCACATCCCGGTGACGGCGGCCCCCGCCCGACCGTAAGATCAACCAACCAAACAAAACAGCGCCCGCCCTTTCCTGTGCCGGAAAGGGCGGGCGCTTTATCTTGTCAGGGGTTCGGTCTTCAGCCTTCGATCAGGCTCTTGCCGGTCATTTCGGCCGGGACTTCCAGGCCCAGGAAGGGCAGCATGGTGGGGGCGATGTCGGCCAGGCAGCCGCCTTTGCGCAGCTTGACGTCGCCGGCGCCGATCACCGCGAAGGGCACCACGTTGGTGGTGTGGGCGGTGAAGGGAGTGCCGTCGGGGTTCTCCATCTTTTCGGCGTTGCCGTGGTCGGCGGTCAGGAACATGACGCCGCCCATCTTGAGCACGGCGTCCATGACCTTCTTGACGCCGGCGTCCACAGCCTCCACGGCCTTGACCGCCGCGTCGAACACGCCGGTGTGACCGACCATGTCGCAGTTGGCAAAGTTGAGGATGATGGCGTCATACTTGCCGCTCTCGATGCGCTCACGGCATTCCTCGGCCACTTCGGGGGCGCTCATCTCGGGCTTGAGGTCGTAGGTGGCCACCTTGGGGCTGGGGATGACCTTGCGGTCCTCGCCCTCGTAGGGGGCCTCCACGCCGCCGTTGAAGAAGAAGGTCACGTGGGCGTACTTCTCGGTCTCGGCGATGCGCAGCTGGGTCTTGCCGTGGGCGGCCAGGTACTCGCCCAGGACGTTCTTGAGCTCCACGGGCGGGTAGGCCACTTCGCAGTTGGGCATGGTGGCGTCATACTCGGCCATGCAGACGTAGTTGACGTGGAAACGGCCGTAGCGGCGCTCGAAGCCCTTGAAGTCGTCGTCCACGAAGATGCGGGTCATCTGGCGGGCACGGTCGGGGCGGAAGTTCATGAAGATGACGGTGTCGCCCTCCTGCACGCGGCCGCCCTCGCAGGTGATGACGGGCACCACGAATTCGTCGGTGACGTCCTCGGCGTAGGAAGCGTCGATGGCCTCCTGGGCGTTGGCGGCGCGGCGGCCCTCGTTGTAGACGAAGGCGGCGTAGGCCTTTTCTTCGCGGTCCCAGTTGGAGTCGCGGTCCATGGCGTAGTAGCGGCCGGTGACCGTGGCGATCTGGCCGATGCCCAGCTCGTCCAGCTTGGCTTGCAGGTCGGCCAAAAAGCCCTTGCCGGAATGGGGGTCGGTGTCGCGGCCGTCCATGATGCAGTGCAGGTACACCTTGTCGGCGCCCATGTGCTTGGCCATATCCAGCACGCCGAACCAATGGTCCACGTGGCTGTGCACGCCGCCGGCGCCCACCAGGCCCATCAGGTGGATGGCCTTGCCGGCGTCGATGGCGGCTTTCATGTTTTTGACCAGGACGGGGTTTTTGAGCATTTCGCCGTCCCGGATGCTCTTGGTGATGAGGGTCAGCTGCTGGTAAACGATGCGGCCGGCGCCCATGTTGGTGTGGCCGACCTCGCTGTTGCCCATCTGGCCGTCGGGCAGGCCCACGGCCATGCCGGAGGCGTCGATGGTGGTCATGGGGCACTGGGTGAAGATCTTATCCAGGTTGGGGGTGTTGGCGGCGGCGACGGCGTTGCCGAAGGTGTTGTCCGGCGTCCAGCCGAAGCCGTCCATGATGCACAGAAGAACAGGTTTTTTGGACATGGGAAACGATGCTCCTTTTGTTGTTGAGGTCGGATCAGCCCTTGGTGGCCGCGTCCACGATGATGGCAAACTGGTCGGCCTTGAGGGAGGCGCCGCCGATCAGGCCGCCGTCCACGTCGGGCTTGGAGAGCAGTTCCTCGGCGTTCTTGGCGTTCATGCTGCCGCCGTACTGCACGGTCAGGGCCTTGGCGGCGTCCTCGCCGTAGAGCTCGCCCACCACCTTGCGGATGGCGGCGCAGACCTCCTGCGCCTGGTCGGCGGTGGCGGTCTTGCCGGTGCCGATGGCCCAGATGGGCTCGTAGGCGATGATGACGTTCTTCAGTTCGTCGGCGGTCACACCGTTGAGGGCGATCTTGGTCTGCATGCGGACCAGTTCCTCGGTAACGCCCTGCTCGCGCTGGGTCAGGCTTTCGCCCACGCAGACGATGGGCTTGAGCCCGCCGGCCAGCGCCGCCTTGGTGCGCTTGTTGACGGTCTCGTCTGTCTCGGCGAAGTACTGGCGGCGCTCGCTGTGGCCGATGACCACGTACTCCACGCCCAGGTCGGTGAGCATGTCGGCGCTGAGCTCGCCGGTGAAGGCGCCGGACTTTTCAAAGTGGACGTTCTGGGCGCCCACCTTGACGTTGGTGCCCGCGCACTTGGCCACGGCCACGCACAGGTCGGTGGCGGGCACGCAGACCACGACTTCGCAGCCGGCGTCAGCCACCATGGGGATCAGGTCGTCCAACAGATGGCCCGCGTCGGTGGGGGTCATGTTCATTTTCCAGTTGCCGGCGATAACGGCCTTGCGGTTTTGCTTATCCATGGGAAAAACCTCCTTGTCGGTTGTTCTTGCTGAAAAATTGCGCGGCGGCAGAGCCGCCGCGCAAAGCGGGTTGTTACGCGTTCTGGATCACGGCGATGCCGGGCAGCTCTTTGCCCTCGAGGTATTCGAGAGAAGCGCCGCCGCCGGTGGAGATGTGGGTCATCTTGTCGCCCAGGCCCATCTGCTGGACGGCAGCCGCGCTGTCGCCGCCGCCGATGACGGTGGTGGCGTCGCTGTCGGCCATGGCCTTGGCAACGGCCAGGGTGCCGGCGGCCAGGGTCGGGTTTTCAAACACGCCCATGGGGCCGTTCCACACCACGGTCTTGGAAGCCATGACCGCGTCGGCGAACAGCTTCATGCTGGCGGGGCCGATGTCGCAGCCTTCCATGTCGGCGGGCATCTCGGTGACGGAGCAGATCTTGGTCTCCACGGGAGCGTCGATGGGATCGGGGAAGGCGGCCACGCAGGCGGTGTCCACGGGCAGCAGCAGCTTGACGCCCTTGGCCTCGGCCTTGGCCATCATTTCCTTGCAGTAGTCCAGCTTGGAGTCGTCGCACAGGCTCTTGCCGATCTCATAGCCCTGGGCCTTGAGGAAGGTGTAGGCCATGCCGCCGCCGATGATCAGGGTGTCGACCTTTTCCAGCAGGTTGGAGATGACGTTGAGCTTGTCCGCCACCTTGGCGCCGCCCAGAATGGCGGTGAAGGGACGCTCAGGGTCGTTGACCGCGTTGCCCAGGTACTTGATCTCCTTTTCCATCAGGTAGCCCACAGCGGTGTCCTTGACGTAATCGGTGACGCCGGCGGTGGAGCAGTGGGCGCGGTGGCAGGAGCCGAAGGCGTCGTCCACGTAGGCGTCGGCCAGGGAAGCCAGTTCCTGGCTGAAAGTCTCGATGTTCTTGGTCTCTTCCTTGCGGAAGCGGGTGTTCTGCAGCAGCACGACGTCGCCGTTGCCCATGGTGGCGGCGGCAGCCTTGGCCTTGGGGCCGACCACGTTGTCGTCGTCGGCGAAGGTGACGGGCTGGCCGAGCTTTTCAGACAGGCGCACGGCAACGGGAGCCAGGCTGAACTTGGCCTCGGGGCCGTTTTTGGGCTTGCCCAGATGGCTGCACAGGATGACCTTGGCGCCGTCGTTGATCAGCTTCTGGATGGTCGGCAGCGCCGCGTTGATGCGGTTGTCGTTGGTGATGACGCCGTCCTTCATCGGAACGTTGAAATCGCAGCGGACAAGAACGCGCTTGCCGGCGTAGTTTTCATCGTCGATGGTCTTTTTGCCCAAACCCATGGTAAAAACTCCTCTCGATCCATCATTTTTTTGATAATGCGGTTTACCCGGCGGCCGGGCACACTTCGGCCCGGGCCGCTATGGTTCTATTATACGCACAAATGCGTCCCAGCGCAAGGGGAAATTGACAGTTTTTTAACGCCCGTCTCCCCCTCTGTCGGAAATTGCACAAAAAACGCCCCTCCCCCGCGGGGGAAGGGCGTACGGATGTTTATAAATGAGAAAAAGGTCAGTCGACGGGCTTCATGGTGGGGAACAACAGCACGTCCCGGATGGAGGCCGAGTCGGTCAGCAGCATGACCAGGCGGTCCACGCCGAAGCCCAGGCCGCCCGTGGGGGGCAGGCCGTATTCCAGGGCCGTGATGTAGTCGTAGTCCACCTGGGCCTTGCTCTCGGGCTCCAGGGCCTTGCGCTCGGCCACCTGGCGCTCGAAGCGGCCCTTCTGGTCGATGGGGTCGTTGAGCTCGCTGAAGGCGTTGCCGAATTCGGTGCAGTTGATGAAGTACTCGAACCGCTCGGTGAAGGCCGGGTCGTCGGACTTGCGCTTGGCCAGGGGGCTGATTTCCACCGGGTAGTCATAGATGAAGGTGGGCTGGACCAGCTTGTCCTCCACGAAGGCGTCGAAGAATTCGGCCAGGATGGCGCCCTTGGTGGGCACTTCGGGCAGGTCCACGTGATGTTCCTTGGCCAGGGCGACGGCTTCCTCGTCGGAAGCGACCGTGGCAAAATCCACGCCCGAATACTTTTTGACCGCCTCCAGCATGGTCAGGCGTTCCCAGTGGGACAAATCGATCTGCTGGCCCTGGTACTCGATCTGCAAGGTTCCGCAGACGTTCTGAGCCACGGTCTTCATCATCTCTTCCACCAGGTCCATCATGCCGTGGTAGTCGGTGTAGGCCTGGTACAGCTCGATGGAGGTGAATTCGGGGTTATGCTTGGGGTCCATGCCCTCGTTGCGGAAGATGCGGCCCACCTCATACACGCGGTCCATACCGCCCACCACCAGGCGCTTGAGGTAGAGCTCGGTCTCGATGCGCAGCACCATGTCCATGTCCAGGGTGTTGTGATGGGTGATGAAGGGACGGGCCGAGGCTCCGATCTCGAAGGGGGTCAGGATGGGGGTGTCCACTTCCAGAAAGCCCTTGTTGTCCAGGTAGGAACGCAATTCCCGCAAGATCTGGCTGCGGCGCACAAAGGTCTGCTTGACCTCGGGGTTGGCGATCAGGTCCACGTAGCGCTGGCGGTAGCGGGCCTCGCGGTCGGTCAGGCCGTGGAACTTTTCGGGCAGGGGCAGCAGGCTCTTGGAAAGCAGGGTCAGGGCGTTGATGCGCACGCTGAGCTCGCCCATGCGGGTGCGGAACACCTCGCCCTCACAGCCCACGATGTCGCCCACGTCCAGCTTTTTGAAGGCCGCGTAGGCATCGTCGCCCAGCACGTCCTTCTTGGCAAAGATCTGGATGTCGCCCTTGGCGTCCCGCAGGTGGGCAAAGCTGGCCTTGCCCATGACGCGCTTGGACATCAGACGGCCGGCCAGGCGCACGGTCTTGCCGGTCTCGCTTTCGGCGGGCAGGTCTTTGAATTCGGCCTGCAAATCGGCGGAAAAGGCGGTCTGGTCATACCGGGTCACGGTAAAGGGGTCGCGGCCGGCGGCCTGCAGATCGGCCAGCTTCTGGCGGCGCACCGCCTGTTCGGTGGCGGCGTTGACGGGCGTGTTTTGCATTGGGTGTTCCCTCATTTCCTGTGGCGGGGGCCCCGCCTGACAAAGCCGCACCGGCAAAAACCGGCGCGGCGAACGTTGACTTACTTGCTGCGGCTGACCGCCAGGATGCGGTAGTCGATCACGCTGCCGTTGGGCAGGGTGACTTCGACGGTGTCGCCGGCCTTGTG
>DBRU01000096.1:1332-5603 GCA_002306375.1 Faecalibacterium sp. UBA1360 | reverse complement strand
CCGATGGACACGGTGTCGTGGGACAGTTCGTTGTCGTCGATGATGCGCGCCACTTTGAGGGTGGCTTCCAGGTCGGCGATGCGGGCCTCGATGATGGCCTGCTCTTCCTTGGCGGCGTCATACTCGGCGTTTTCGGACAAGTCGCCGTAGCCGCGGGCGACCTTGATCTTGTCGGCCACTTCCTTGCGCTTGACGGTGCGCAGGATGTCCAGATCCTGCTCGAGCTTTTTATAACCTTCCAGAGTGACGATAACCTCTTTGGCCATGACGGGTATCTCCTTACAGCAGTAAAAGTTGTGCGGCCCCTAGGGCCGCACCAGTTTCCACATTATACTCAAAAATTGTGTCGTTGTCAAGTGTTTTCGTCCCCGGCGGGGCGGTCGTACACCGGCAGAAGGCANNGGCACGGCCAGCATCAGGCTCAGCCAGCACAAAAGCAGCGGCGTGAGCATCAGCAGATCCGCTTTGCGGCGGCCCTTGGGCTTGGCCAGGCAGAAGAAAAACACGCCCAGCATGATCCAAACCATAGTGCCGGAAGTGATGAAGCCCGTACCGTACTCCAGATAGGAAGCCGCTTCCAGCCCGGTCAACCGTTCGATCCAATCCACCGCCACGATTCCCCTGTCATGGATATCCTGTGTCCCCACAAAGTAATCCTGGTAGGAGCCGTTCCACACCCCGGGCGCCCAAAATCCATGGGTCTGCAAGAGATAGGCTTCCACATACACGTCCAGATTGGCCGGCAGAAGCTGGGCCCATATCCCAAGAAATTCAGAGAAGTTCGATTGCAGATCATCAGCCCGAGGCTGCAAAGCCGATTTCAAGTCATCTGAAAGGCAGGGACAGTAGGTTTCCTTCCACTTCTGCTGCGGAATCAGATCAAACAGAAACTCGCTCTGTTCCTCGGTGAGGGGGCGGTCCTTATAGATCGTGGCTGCAATCTGCTGCAACGGAACAGAGATAGACTCGGTCAACGAATCTTTATGGATCCCCAAAGCGTCATAGACCGGCCCCTGCACCACCACAACAATGGCCAGTGCGGTCACCCCCGCCGCCAGAAGCCGCCACGCTTTGCCCCGAAACACCAGCGCCAGTATCAGCACGGCAGGTAAAGCCACATAAATTCCGTTATTGCGCCAAAAGCACAGGAACAGCAACGTCGCGCCAAACGCGGCGGCCGCCTGCCATCCGCCTCCCCGCGCCGCAAAGCGCCACAGTTGCAGGCACAGCAGCACGACCGCTGCGGAAAACAGGGTGTCTTTCCACAAAGCCATTCCGTAGGAGGCAAAAAATCCCGACACACCGTACATCACAACACAGGCCGCCACCAAGATCCGGGGCACGCCCAGCGCATACAACTGACTTGCCACCACAGCGCAAACACAGGAAAGCGCAAGGCACTGCGCCACCGCATACAAGCACAGCGCCACTGACAGATCTGCGCCGAACACCCCGGCCAACCACACAAAAAAGCGCAGTGTCAATATATATGCGACGACCCAGTGATTTCCGGAAGGCACGCCGGAGGCCAGTGCCTCTTCCAAAGTATGGGCCCCGTCCCCCACGAAGCCGGCGGGCCACCATGCCAGCAAATAGGGGATCCAGCACACAAAGATCACCAGCCAGACGGCCAAAAAGCAGCGGCCTGCCCCTGCTCGGGGCTTTAAGTCATGAAACGGATGCGCTGCACACACGCGGCGCAGCTGCAAGAACGCCAGGCAAAACAGCACTGCCAGCGAAACCGGCAGCACCAGATCCTTCACGCCGTCCCATTCGATGTAGTTGGTGGCCGGCGTGCCGCGCATATCTTTGCACCCGCGCACCAGCCTTGCGACCGTCAGGGCCGCGGCAAGCGCCAAAGCGTACACCCCACCCCAAAAACGGGCATGCCTTGGCGAAGGCGCGCGCCACTCCTGCCGGGCCAGCCAGAACAAAAGCGCAAACAGGACCAACGTGCCGGCGGTGCCCCCCAGTCCTATACGCCAGGAAATCATGGCGGCACACAGGTATAGACCGGCACACAACACCCAGCGAAGCGGCGTCAGTTCGTATCGCTGCGAGATCCGAAGCAGCATAGTTTTGATCATCGTACGCTCCTTCAGCCTTCAGCCTGCAACAGGCCCACCTTGCGGTAGACCTTGGCCACCGTGCGCCCGGCCAGGCGGGAGGCGCGCTCGGCGCCGTCCCTGAGCACGCCGTCCACGTAGGCCTTGTCCGCCAGAATGCGGGAGAATTCGGCCTGCACGGGGCACAGGGCGTCGGCGGTGGTCTCGGCCACAGCCAGCTTGAAGTCGCCGTAGCCCTTGCCCGCAAACTCGGCCTCGATCTCGGGCATGGTCTTGCCCGTAAAGGCCGAATAAATGGTCATCAGGTTGGACACGCCGGGCTTTTCGGCGGCGTCAAAGCGCACCTGCCCGTCCGAGTCGGTCACCGCCCGCTTGAACTTGCGCACGATGGCGTCCTTGTCGTCGGTCATCAGGATGAAGCTGTTGACGTTGGGGTCGGACTTGCTCATCTTTTTGCCCGGCTCGGACAGGGACATGACCTTGGCGCCGGCGGCGGGGATGTAGCCTTCGGGCAGGGTGAAGGTGTCGCCGTAAATGTTGTTGAACCGGCCGGCGATGTCCCGGGCGATCTCCAGGTGCTGGGTCTGGTCCTGGCCCACGGGCACCAGGTCGGCGTTGTACACCAGGATGTCCGCCGCCATGAGCACCGGGTAGGTGAACAGGCCGCCGTTGACGTTGTCGGGGTGTTTGGCGCTCTTGTCCTTGAACTGGGTCATGCGGGACAGCTCGCCGAACTGGGTGTTGCAGGCCAGCACCCAGGCAAGCTCGCAGTGGGCGGGCACGTGGCTCTGCACAAAGAGCACGTGCTCTTTGGGGTCGATGCCCACGGCCAGCAGCAGCGCGGCCAGGGCGCGGGTGTTGCTGCGCAGTTCGGCCGGGACCTGGCGCACGGTCAAAGCGTGCAGGTCGGCCACCATATACAGGCAGTCGTAGCTGTTTTGCAAAAGGGCCCAGTTGCGCAGCGCCCCCAGGTAGTTGCCCAGGGTGGGGGTGCCGGTGGGCTGGATGCCGGACAAAATGCGTTTGCGTTTTTGCAGTTGAGTTTCGGGCATGGTCGGTACTCTCCTTTTGATTGTTGTGGGCGGGGGCAAACAAAAACTGCCCCCGCACAGAAAAGCTGCTTTCCTGTGCAAGGGCAGGCGTACGATTTCGGCCTGTGGTGCCACCTTGCTTGCCGCGCCAGGCGCGGCCGCTTTGTGGGACGCGGTGCGTCCCGGCCCGGTAACGGGGGCTTCCGTCGGCGGATACTGCCCCGCTGTAAGGGGGTTCCCCGCGCCCTCGGCGATCCATTTGTCCGCGCGGCCATCCGCCCCGTTCCCAGCATCGGGGGCTCTCTTTGGGGGCCAAACGCGGTTTTACCTTCGCCTCATCGGTTTGAACACCGCCATTATACCGCCCGGGGGGCGGCGGTGTCAAGCCGGGTCTCGATCCTCCAGCGCCCGGATCAGCCGTTCCCTGGCGTCCGCCCGGCTTTTCGCCCCGGGCTGGGAAGTCAGGTAGGTCAGCGCGTCGTTCCATTGCCGCAAAGAAGCTGCGTCGCTGGACATGGCGTACAACAGATGCGCCAGCTCGGCCCGCTTGCCCTCGTCCAGATATTTCAAATCGGACAGATACCCGCAGCCCAGCCAGTTTGCCAGACGATCCAGCAGTGCAGGAGTCACATCGGTCTGCATATGGCGGTTGCTCCTTAATCATTGTAAATGGCATTGCATCCCTGCCCGCAGGTCAAAAGGGTCTGTATACGGTATTATACATCGTTTTATGTTGAAATGTAAACATTTATTAGACATATTTTTCCATATTTCGAGTGCGGATAATGTATCTGAGGTGGTGTAAAAATATGGAAACGCTCAAGATCTCCAAAAAGACCGAGCCCGTGATGTTCACGATCCGGGTGGACAAGTCCATCGTGGACTTCTATGACGATCTGGCCAAAAAGACCAATCGGTCCCGCAACGAGCTCATCGGCCTGGCGCTGGACTTTGCCAAGGACAAGATCCGCATCGACCCTGAGGAGTGAGACCCCGTATTTGTTGACAAACCGGGCCCCGGCGGCTAAACTGTGGGTATATAGACTGTGTCAACAGGGGGAAGTTTTGTTTATGGCCAACACCGTACGCACCCGCTTTGCGCCCTCGCCCACCGGCTACATGCACGTGGGCAACCTGCGCACCGCGCTGTACACCTACTTGCAGGCCCGCCACG
>DBRU01000096.1:0-1280 GCA_002306375.1 Faecalibacterium sp. UBA1360 | reverse complement strand
CCCGACATCGGCGGCCCGGTGGGGCCCTATGTGCAGAGCCAGCGCATGGGCATGTTCAAGCAGTATGCCGAGGAACTGGTCAAGGCCGGCAAGGCGTATTACTGCTTCTGCACGGCCGAGCGGCTGGACGCTTTGCATGAAAGCCAGAAGGCCGCCGGCGAGGTGAGCCACTATGACGGGCACTGCCGTGACCTGAGCCCCGAGGAAGTGGCCGCCAGACTGGCCGCCGGCGAGCCCTATGTCATCCGCCAGAAGATCCCCGCCGATGGCGTGACCGCCTTTGACGACGTGGTGTACGGCCACATCGAGGTGAGCAACAGCGAGCTGGACGACCAGATCCTGCTGAAAAGCGACGGCATGCCCACCTACAACTTTGCCAACGTGGTGGACGACCACCTGATGGGCATCACCCACGTGATCCGGGGCAGCGAGTACCTGTCCAGCACGCCCAAATACAACCTGCTGTACGAGGCCTTCGGGTGGGAGGTGCCCACCTACATCCACTGCCCGCCGGTCATGAAGGACGCCCAGCACAAGCTGTCCAAGCGCAACGGCGACGCCAGCTACCAGGACCTGGTGGCCAAGGGCTACCTGCCGGCCGCCGTGCTGAACTATCTGCTNNATGGTCAAGATCTGGGACCCGGCGCGCATCTCCAAGTCGCCGGCCATCTTTGACCCGCTGAAGCTGCGGGCCATCAACGCGGCCTACATCCGCGCCCTGCCCGCCGAAGAGTTCCGCCGCCTGGCCGACCCCTTCATCGACGCCGCCGTGCACCGGGACATCGACCGGGATCTTCTGTGCGCCAACCTGCAGCCCCGCTGCGAAGTGCTGGAGGACATTGTGCCCCAGCTGGACTTTTTCGACGGGGTCCTGCCCTTCGACGCCGAACTGTACCGCAACAAAAAGCAAAAGACCACCCCCGAGTCCGCCAAGGAGGCGCTGGAAGTCCTGCTGCCTTTGCTGGAGGCGCAGGAGGACTGGACCCGGGACGCCGTGTTCGAGACCTGCCGCCAGAAGGCCGAGGCCATGGAAAAGAAAAACGGCTGGCTTTTGTACCCGCTGGGCATCGCCCTGTCGGGCAAGGCCCGCACTCCGGGCGGCGGCACCGACCTGGCCGCCATGCTGGGCAAGGAAGAAACGCTGGCCCGCCTGCGCGCCGCTTTGGCCGCGCTGTAAGTCCCCTGCCCTTTTGCCGATCATGACCGAAAAGACCGCCGCTTAGCGTGTCGAGAAACTCGACACGCTGCAACCACAAAGACCGCCGCCCGTTTCCGGGCGG
>DBRU01000026.1 GCA_002306375.1 Faecalibacterium sp. UBA1360 | reverse complement strand
GGGTATTATCATGAATGAATACAACAAAGAGGGCGCGGGGCGTCCCCTCTATATCCGTGCGCCCCAAACGCCGGCCGACCCGGCCCATGCCATCCCCGGGACCCCGGCTCTGCCCGTGGCGGTGCCCCGGCCCTTGCCCGGCGGCGCGGCGCTGTGGGGCGCGGCGGCGGTGCTCAGCTATCCGCTGGCCTGGTACTATGCCAGGTACGTGCTGATGGGCGCGGCCCGCAGCCCCGCCTACCCGGTGTTCGCCCTGCTGTTTTTGGCGGCGGTGGAAGCCTTTGCCCGGGTCCTGGGCCGGCGCGCCGGGGGCGAAAGCGTGTTCTGGGCGGCGGCCTGGCTTGCCCAGAGCGTGGCCCTGGCTTTGTACGGCACCCACGCCGGGGACCTGGGGGCGTACCAGGTGCTGGCCTGGCACCTGAGCGCCGTGTACTGGGTGCTGTGCCGCACGGGCATGCAGGCCGCCGGCAAGTCCAACGCCATGGTGGCGGTGGACGGTGTGACCGGGCTGTTCGTTCTGCCCTGGACGGGCTTTTTGCTGCGGCTGCGGGCCTTGTGGCAGGCTTTGCGGGCTTTGGGGCGGGGGCGTCTGCCCCGGCGCCGCCGCCTGTGGGAGGCCCTGGCCGGCCTGGCGCTGGCCTTTTTGCTGGCGTGGTACGCCGCCGGGCAGCTGGGGGCGGCGGACGCCCACTTCGGCGCGTTGGTGCAAAGGCTGCTGGACCCCCTGCGCTGGCGCTGGGATTTTGATACCACCCTGGCCCTGGTGCTCAGCCTGCCCGTGGGGGCCTGGCTGTTCGGCCTGGTGGGCGGGGCCCTGCGCCGGGACGCCCCGCCCCTGACCGAGAGCGCCTTCTACCGGGCTCTGGGCCGGGCCCCGCGCCTGCCCGCCCTGACCGGCAACCTGGCCGTGGGGGCGCTGTGCGGGGTGTACGCCCTGTTCTTCGGCGTGCAGTGCGCCGAGTTCGCCGCCGCCCTGGGCGCGCCTTTGCCCCTGACCCCGCCCGAGGCCTCGGCCTTTGCGGTGGACGGCTTCTGGGAGCTGTGCCGCGTGCTGGTGCTGGACTTCTGCGCGCTGGCGGCCCTCCACTTTCTGAGCCCCGCCCCTGTGGAGGCCCCGGGCCGCCGCCGGGTGCTGCTGGGCGTGTTTTGCGCCTTCGGGCTGGGCTTCGCGGGCCTGGCGGCCGCCAAGCTGGCGGCCTACATCGGCCTGTGCGGCCTGACGCCCCGGCGGGTGCTGTCCGCCTGGTGCCTGGGGCTGCTGGGCCTGGGGGCGCTGCTGGCCACCCTGCGCCTGGTGCGGCGTGTGCCCGCCGCGCGCATCGGCCTGCTGGCGCTGGCCCTGTCCTTCAGCGTATTGTGCTGCGCCGACATCGAGGCCGTGTGCATCCGCGACCACCTGGCCCGGGTGCAGGCCGGGACCATGGACGTCGACTGGTCGCTGCTGCGGCAGTGCGCCTCCGGCCGGTCGGAGCTGGAGCAGGAAGCCAACGCCCGTGCACTGGAGATCCTGCGCACCCGCTGACCTGCTTTTACTTTTACGCATAAGTAGCCCCCGCCCGGGCCTGCCATTTGGCAGGCCCGGGCGGGGGCTTTGCATGTCATAAAAGGGCGGGTCAGCGGTCGCGCAGGACCTCCACGCTGTACAGCCGCAGCGAGGTCCCTTCCTCCTGATAGACGCGATAATCCACATCCTCGATGGGCACGGCCTGTTCCAGCGAAAGGCTGACCGTGTCGGCCTGGGGCGTCAGGGGGGCATACGCCAGGATCTGCATCTCGTCCGCCGAGCCCCAGGTGATCTGGAACTGGGCCTGGCAGGGCTCTGACGCCTTGTAATGCAGGGTGACCGTGTAATGCCCCGCGCCCAGGTCCTCGCTGGGACCGGTCATCGAATACCCGGCCTGGGGCAGGGTGTCAAAGGCGCGGGCGTCGCTGTCATACACCCCCCGCACCGACAGCGAATTGTCGGGCGCGGGGATCGTGCGCCGGGCAATATACAGGCTGTACCGCAGCGGAATGTCCACATATTCCGGCTCGTCGCCCAGGCCGGCCAGGCGGGCATCCAGCCATTCCAGGGCCGCCGGGTCGGCGGAATCCACCGCCGCCATCACGGTATCGCGGTCGGCGGCGTTCACGCACAGCTTGCGCAGGTGCAGGTTGTCGTCCCGGTAATAGCTGAAATCGGACCCCGGCGAGGTGTTGGCCCGGGCGGTAAAGGTGGAGGGCAGTGGCCGGTACAGCCAGGGCCAGCGGGCCACCACGAACTCGGTGATGGGGGTGGCGTACAGGTAGCTGACCGTCTGGGTGGCCTGCAAGCCGCCGTACCACAGGATCACGGCGCCGGTGTAGGCGCAGCACAGCCCGGCGGCCGCCGCGCCCGCGGCCCGCAGCACCGGACTGCCGGCCAGCACCGGCAAAAAGTACCCGGCCGCTACGGCCATGGCGGCCGCGGCCCAGGCATTGTAGCGGGCGATGCCGGCCATGCCGCAGTTGATGTTGGCCATAAAGGAACAGCCGAAGATCATGGCCGTCATGCCCAGCAAAAGCAACCAGTACCGCCATTGCCGGCGGGCTATGGCCGCCGCGCCCAGCACAAGGCACAACGCCATCAGCGGGGCAAAGTAGGGCAGCAGCCCAAAATTCAGGTCGGTGAAATAGGCCAGCAGCTGACGCAGTACGGTGCCGTCGGCAAAGCTGGCTACCTCGGCGCTGTGGGAGGCCGTCAGATTGATGGAGCCGCAGATGGCGTAGTTGTAGGCAAAGGGGATCAGCGCCGGCACATAGCACAGGGCGTACAGCGCCACGTCCTTCCACTGCCGCAGGCACCCGGCGATGCGGTGGTGCGCCGGGCTTTGCCGCCACAGGCGCACCAGATAATCGGCGATCATCACCATGCCGAAGGCCAGGGCGCAGGGGTTCATGTGCCCTGCCAGCGAGATGCACAGCGCCGCCCGGTGCCGGCGCCCCGTGACCCAGCACAGGCAGGCCAGGGCCACGAACACGAACAGGAAGGTCTCGGCGCTGGCCCACTCAAAATAGAACAGGACGGGGTTCACGCCCAAAAACACCGTCAGCGCTGCCCGCTGCCCCAGGCTCAGGCGACGCCGGTCAGCGAACACCAGCACCAGCAGCAGGGCATACAGCCCGAAGTTGGTGTAGCAGAAGGCGTTGTACGGCGGCAGGCCCAGCGCTTGCAGGATCAGAAGCGCCGGCACACAGAAGGCCGAATAGGTGGGGAAGTACCAGGGCACGACGCCGTCGTCCACCGTATAGCCGGAACCGCGGAATCCTCTGTACCCGTCGATCCAGTCGGGGAACCAGGCCCGGGCCAGCTCGACCTCCTGCTCGGTGATGAAACCGTTGCCGTCGTTGACCAGCGAGACGGTGGTCAGGGAATAGCTGGCCGCCTCGCCGATGAAAAAGGTGCCCGACCGGGCGCAGCGTACCCCCAGCAGGATCAAAAACGCGGCCAGCGCCAGGCCAAGGGCGATCTCGGCCCAAAGGGCGGGGCGGGATCTGTGTTCGGCGGTCTTCATCGGTCAAAAGTGGTTTTGAGGGTGGTGGACCAGCTTTCGCCCTTGGCCAGGCTGGCGGCGCAGGGGCGGTCCTCCCAGGTCAGGGGGCCGTTCTCCTCGCCGGGCAGGCTGTGCCAGGGCTCGATGCACACAAAGCGCACGGGCTGGGCCTTGGCCGACCAGATCAGCACGTAGGGGTAGCCCTCGATGTTGCAGGCTACCTTGCGGCCGGTGTCCTTTTCCACAATGGCCAGCTCGCTGCTTTTCAGGTTCACCATGCAGAAGCTGTCGTTGGCAAACAGCTCGTCGGTCAGGGGCACCGCGGTGGTGTTGCGGCCCAGGTAATAGTAGTCGGTGCCGTTGAGCAGGCCGTTGGGCAGGCAGCTCACGCACAGCGGACTTTCCATCTTGTCAAAGCGGAACTCATAGTCGGTGGTGGTGTGCGCATCGTCAAAGGGCACCGCGAAGGCCGGGTGATACCCGATGCCAAAGCGCAGGCAGTCCTCGGTGGGGTTTTCCACGGTCAGGGTGTGGGCCACGGTGTTGCCCTCGATCACAAAGGTGGAGCGCAGCACAAAGTCGTAGGGCCACTTTTGGCGGGTGGCCTCGTCGGCGCGCAGCTCAAACACCAGCGTGTCGGCCGTTTGGCTGACCAGGGCGTGGTCCATGTCCCGGGCAAAGCCGTGCTGGCCGCCCGCATACTCGGCCCCCTTGGCGATCATCTTGCCCCCGGTCAGCTTGCCGGTGTAGGGGAACAGAATGGGCGCGTGCCGGGCCCAGACCCCGGGGTCGGCCTGCCAGAGCATCTCGGCCCCGGTGTGTTTGTTCAAAACGCTCACGGCCTCGGCGCCGTGGGTGTCCACCGTCAGGGCAATGTGGTCGTTTTCAATGGTATAGCGCATGGATGATCCCTCCGTTTGGCGTTTTTTTTAGTATACCGCACCCCGGCCCAAATGGGAAGGGGCAAAAACGCCCGCCCGGCCCCGAGGCCGCTTGCTCCGCACGCCCCATGCCGCCGCCCGCACGCCTCCTTCCCCCACGGCATACTGTGTGGAAAGGAGGTGTTTGTATGTCAACCGGCAGTATCCTGCTTGCCGCGTCGCTGGCCGAACAGGCCGCGCCGCTGGCAGGCGTCCAAGTGACCCTGTACGACGAGAGCGGCGTCGCCCTCGCCCGGGCCCAGACCGACGAAAACGGCGAGGCGGAGTTTTCCGACCTGCCCGCCCCCGACGTATCCTACAGCCTGGACGAGTCCAACACCACGGTGCGCCCCTACGCCCTGTACGACCTTCTGGCCCAAAAAGAGGGCTGGCAGCCCATGCGGCTGACAGGGGTGCAGGTCTTCGCCGGCCAGAAAACCGTCGCCCGCCCGGCCTTTGTGCCTGCCGACGCGGCCCTGGCCGCCGCCGGCATCCTGGCCGAAACGGTGGTCAGCATCCCGCCCCACCCGCTGTTTGACGGCCAGGGGGGCAGCGGCCCCGCCCCGGCGGGCAACTGCCCGGGCGTGCAGGCCCGCGTGCTGGAGGAGGTGGTCATCCCCAGGACCATCACCGTGCACCTGGGCCGCCCCAGCGAGAACGTGCGCAACGTGACCGTGCCCTTCCAGGAGTATATCGCTACCGTGGCCTCGGGCGAGGTATACCCCACCTGG
>DBRU01000012.1:164-2572 GCA_002306375.1 Faecalibacterium sp. UBA1360 | reverse complement strand
ACGGCGTCGCCCTTCTTGCCGTAGCTCTTCTTGGCGGCGGCCTTCATGTACTCGACGGCTTCGTCGATGGGCATGACGTCGGCCAGCTTGAAGAAGGCGGACTGCAGGATCGTGTTGGTGCGCTTGCCCATGCCGATCTCGATGGCCTTGTCGATGGCGTTGATGGTGTACAGCTGGATGTTGTTGTCCGCGATGTACTTCTTGTCAGCGGCGTTCAGGTGCTGGTCCAGCTCCTCGTCGCTCCACTGGCAGTTGATCATGAACACGCCGCCGGGCTTGACATCCTGGACCATCTTCATGCCCATGTGGATGTAAGCGGGGTTGTGGCAGGCCACGAAGTCGGCCTGGTTGATGTAGTAGGGGCTGCGGATGGGCTTGTCGCCGAAACGCAGGTGGCTGATGGTCACGCCGCCGGTCTTCTTCGAGTCATACTGGAAGTAGGCCTGGATGTACTTGTCGGTGTGGTCGCCGATGATCTTGGTGGAGTTCTTGTTGGCGCCGACGGTGCCGTCGCCGCCCAGGCCCCAGAACTTGCACTCCTTGGTGCCGGGGGCGGAGGTGATGGGCGCGGGCTTGACCTCGGGCAGGCTCAGGTTGGTCACGTCGTCCACGATGCCGATGGTGAAGCGGGACTTCGGGGCGTCCTTCTCCAGCTCCTTGTAGACGGCGAACACGCTGGAGGGCGGGGTGTCCTTGCTGCCCAGGCCGTAACGGCCGCCGGTCAGCACGATGTCGTTCAGGCCGGCCTCACGCAGGGTGGCGGCAACGTCCAGGTACAAAGGCTCGCCCAGGGCGCCGGGCTCCTTGGTGCGGTCCAGCACGGCGATCTTCTTGACAGTCTTGGGCAAAACCTTCAGCAGGGCGTCGGACACCCAGGGACGGTACAGGCGGACCAGGACCAGGCCGACCTTCTCGCCCTTGGCGGTCAGGTAGTCGATGACCTCCTCGGCCACGTCGCAGATGGAGCCCATGGCGATGATGACGCGGTCGGCGTCCTCGGCGCCGTAGTAGTTGAACAGATCATAGTTGGTGCCGATCTTGGCGTTGATCTTGTCCATGTACTTCTTGACGACGGCGGGCAGGGCGTTGTAGGCGGGGTTGCAGGCTTCGCGGTGCTGGAAGAAGATGTCGCCGTTTTCATGGCTGCCGCGGCTCTTGGGGTTCTCGGGGTTGAGGGCGGCGGCGCGGAAGGCCTCCACAGCCTCCATGTTGCACATTTCCTTCAGGTCCTCGAAGTCCCACTTCTCGATCTTCTGGATCTCGTGAGAGGTGCGGAAGCCGTCGAAGAAGTTCACGAAGGGAACGCGGCCCTCAATGGCGGACAGATGCGCCACGGGGGACAGGTCCATGACCTCCTGGGGGTTGGACTCGGCGAGCATGGCAAAGCCGGTCTGACGGGTGGCATACACGTCGCTGTGGTCGCCGAAGATGTTCAGCGCATGGGTGGCGACGGTACGGGCGGACACGTCAAAGACGCAGGGCAGGCCCTCAGCCGCGATCTTGTACATGTTGGGGATCATCAGCAAAAGGCCCTGGGACGCGGTGAAGGTGGTGGTGATGGCGCCGGTGCCCAGCGAGCCGTGCACGGCGCCGGCCGCGCCAGCCTCGGACTCCATCTCGACGACCTTGACCTGGTTGCCGAAGATGTTCTTCAGCCCCGCGGCGCTCCACTGGTCAACGGTGTCGGCCATCGGGCTGGAGGGGGTGATGGGGTAGATGGCAGCCACGTCGGTGAACGCATACGCTACATGCGCCGCCGCGGTGTTGCCATCCATGGACTGTTTTGCTCTTGGCATTTTTCTTCCTCCGTTTGCTTCGGTGCGCCCGAAGGCCGCCCGGCCTTTTGACCCACCGTGTATTGAGCCCCCGGCACCGGCGAAGGGCCCTTGGGGTCCGCACGCCGAAATGCAGGGAACGCCCCGCCCCCGTCCCTTGGCATTTTGCACCAAGCGGCGCGAACGAAACGCTTTTGCTTGTTCCCATTTTACCAAATTGCCGCCCGTTTCGTAAAGTAGTATTGCATAGAATGTTGTACGATTTTTTTGTTGAAAACCTGGCGTTTTGACGATTCTCTTGTATAAAGTATCTGTATTTTATACAAGTGGCTTGTGGAATGCTGACAGAATTTGTGCAAGGTGCAAGAGGTTTTGGCCCCGGGTCCCAAAGCGCCGGTTTGCAGGCGGGGCAAAGCGGCATATTTCGTGCAAAATTACGTCTTGCATTTATAAGGATTTGTGGTACAATATAGGGCGTAAGTTAGTACGACCTAACCACAAAACGCGGGGTAGGTTCCACAAACTGCTGCGGTGAAAAATCGGCAAGGTGTACAAGGGGGGCATGCAAGGCGGCAGCACCCCGGGGCTCCCCTGTGCAAGGGGAGCCGTCGCCGCCAGGCGACTGAGGGGTTG
>DBRU01000012.1:0-144 GCA_002306375.1 Faecalibacterium sp. UBA1360 | reverse complement strand
TCCCGTCCGGGCTCTTGGCTGGCTGCGTGGTTTCTTGGGTAACGGCTGCTTGCCGTTTGGTCCTTCCTTTTCGTGCCCGAAAAGGAAGCGAAAAGGGCCCGCCTGATGCCTCCCCTGTGCAAGGGGAGGTGGGGCGCAGCCCCG
>DBRU01000008.1:17938-20492 GCA_002306375.1 Faecalibacterium sp. UBA1360 | reverse complement strand
TCGAGTCCTGTACCGCGCACCACGCAAACCCCCGGAACCGATGGTTTCGGGGGTTTTTGCTTTTGCCGGGTGCAGGGCGGCTGATGTTCAAACGCCGCTGTATCCCCAGCAGCAAGGTATGACATCTTGCTCTTTCTTTTTGCTTCTCTTGCTCTTTTTCTCCTCATACCACCACTTGTCCGTGGTATCCCGGAAACAAGCAAAAACCGAGCGGCTCCCATTTTTCGACTGCTGTCCGTCAAAAGTAATGAATTTCCATCCGAAAGAAAATTTCCCACCCACAATAACGCTTTCGATCTTCGACATTTCAACATCTGTGCGCAGAACTGTTTTTCCGCCAGCGCAGATACCTTTCGGAATCTCATACGTATCGTCCCGATCTTCGGACTGGATCCGCACCAGCAGTTTTTCGGGGAACGTGTTGCCGGTATTCTTGAGCTCAAGAAAGGTACATACTTTTTTGTCTTTCCATTTCTTCGGAAGCCAAATTGGTTCTTTCGCGTCCGAAATCCGATCACTGAGGGTCAGGTCCAGCGCCATTATGCGCTGGGAACCGCTTGACGTGATGCTGTAAGTCAACAAGGTCATGCATAGCGGCAAATAAATCGTGCTGAACACACCGGCGCTAAAACCAATTACAGGATCCTGTGTCAAATCCCGCATAACCTCCAAAATGCACGCCAGTCCCCCGACCACAACCACAAACCAAAACACAACCACAAAATCATCAAAATTCAACCTTTTTCGCTTTTTCATCTGACATTCCTCCAAGCATTTTGTATATCCATAAAGTTTTATCTCCGTGATTCGTAAAATTCGCAGAGCATTTTACGGTTTGAGCTTTTGATACATCTCGCGGTAATAGGGGGCGAACACGCTGTTCTTCTGCCACAAAAAGGCGAATTCGTGGCTCAGGTCGGCGTCCTCCACCCGGATGCGCCCCAGCGCGCCCCGGCGCAGCTCGGCCCGCACCACCGATTCAAAGCAGAAGGTGATGCCCGCGCCGGCCAGCACCATGGCCTTGATGGCCCCCAGGCTGCCCGCCTCGGCCAGGCGGGGGAAGTCCGTCAGGGCAAAGCCCCGCTCGTGCAACGCGCGCTCCAGCATTTCCCGGGTGCCGGACCCCGGCTCCCGCACCAGCAGCCGCTGGTCCAGCAGCGACCCCAGACTGCGGCGCTGGCCCGCCAGAGGGTGGTCCGGCGCGCACACGGCCACCAGTTCCTGCCGGTCATAGACCATGGCGTCGTACTTCCGGCGGGGAAAAAAGCCCTCGATGACCGCAAAGTCCAGTTCGCCGGCGTCCAGCCTCTCCAGCAAAGCGTCGGTGTTGGCCACGATCATGCGCAGGCGCAGGTCGGGCTCGGCGCGCAGCAGCCGGTCCAGGGCGGCCGGCATGATATATTCGCCGATGGTCAGCGTGGCGCCGAATTGCAGCGTCCGCCGCCCCGACGCCGTGCGCAGCAGTTCCCGCAGGTGCACGTCGTCGTGCCGGGCCGCCGACGCCGTGCGCAGAAACAGCTCCCCCGCCTCGGTCAGGGACAGCTGCTTGCCCCGGTAGGTAAAGAACCGGGCGTTGTACTCCTCTTCCAGGGCGCGGATATGCTGGGACACCGCCGGCTGGGTGATGTGCAGCGCTTCGGCCGCCCGGGTGTAGTTCATGGTCCGGCACACGGCCAGAAAGGTCTCTACCTTATGATCCAGCATACGTCGCCCCCTTTGTTTGATCTTTTTTATCATAACACAATTTTATGGATAAATAAAGAACAATCATTTTACATAATAAGATAACCGCGCTATACTGTTTCACGGTCAACAAGGAATTTATTTCAAAAAAGGGTATATTTTGGAAGGAGACCGTCCCTATGCAAACCACCGTGAAAACGATCCTGCCCGGCCTGGCGCTGTGCCTGGGCATCGCCCTGCCCGCCTGGGTGCTGGGCAAAGCCTTCCCGGTCATCGGCGGACCTGTGTTCGCCATCCTCATCGGCATGGTCATCGCCCTGTTCTACAAGGACAAGCGCGCCACCCAGGCCGGCATCACCTACACCTCCAAAAAGATCCTGCAGTATGCGGTGATCCTGCTGGGCTTCGGGCTGAACCTATCCGAGATTGCCCGGGTGGGCGCCCAGAGCCTGCCGGTGATCCTGTCCACCATCACCACCTCGCTGGTGGTGGCCTTTTTGCTGCAAAAGGTGCTGCGCCTGCCGGGCAACACCTCCACCCTGATCGGCGTGGGGTCCTCGATCTGCGGCGGGTCGGCCATTGCGGCCACGGCCCCGGTCATCCACGCTGACGACGAGGAGATCGCCCAGTCCATCTCGGTGATCTTCCTGTTCAACGTGGTGGCAGCCCTTTTGTTCCCCGCTCTGGGCGGCTGGCTGGGCCTGAGCAACGAGGGCTTTGCCCTGTTTGCGGGCACGGCGGTGAACGACACCTCGTCGGTGACGGCGGCGGCTTCCGCCTGGGACGGCATGCACGCCGGGGCCAACACCCTGGACGGCGCCACCATCGTCAAGCTGACCCGCACGCTGGCCATCATCCCCATCACGCTGGC
>DBRU01000008.1:0-17922 GCA_002306375.1 Faecalibacterium sp. UBA1360 | reverse complement strand
TGCTGGCGTCGGTCATCACCACGGTGTGCGTGGCCGCGGGCGTGGACGCCGGCGTGTTCGGGCCGCTGAAGGAGCTGTCCAAGTTCTTCATCGTCATGGCCATGGCGGCCATCGGCCTGAACACCGACCTGCTCAAAATGGTGCGCACGGGCGGCAAGGCCATCGTCATGGGCTTTGTGTGCTGGGTGGCCATTGCCGGCGTGAGCCTGGGCATGCAGCATTTCATCGGCATCTGGTAAATAAGCAAAAGGAGGAACAGCCCCGCACGGCAATCGCCTGACGGGCCTATTCGGCGGGTTGCGGTACCCGCATCAGCCTTCGCCCCTTGGGCGGGGCTCGGCTTCTGCGACCGCGGCCCCTGCTCCGCCGCGCTGCATCTGCCGCAGGCAGCGCGCGGCTTTGCAGCCCTTTTGAAATCCCCCTCGACAAAATTTGGCGGCCAATCGCGCACTCGTCGCTTCGCTCCTCGCACACAATTTGCCGCCAAATTTCCCTGGAGGTGTCTGCGCCGGTCGGCACATGTCCGCCGGCGCAGACGTTTTTTATACATTTTCAACAAGTATTAGCCCCTTCCCGTTTGTGTCGGGAAGGGGCTGCCTTTTGGTTTATGCAGGGTTTATTCGTGCACTTCGTTGACCAGGGGTTCGCCCCGCTCAAAGGCGCGGGCGTTTTCCATGGTGGTGATGGCGATGCTTTGCAGCGCCGTGCGGGTGAAAAAGGCCTGGTGGCTGGTGATGACCACGTTGGGGAAGCTGAGCAGCACGGGCACCACCTCGTTTTGCAGCACGTCGTCGGAGAAGTCCTCGAACACCTGGCCGTCCTCGTCCTCATAGACGTCCAGGCCCACGCCGGCGAACTTGCGGGCCCGCAGCGCGTCGATGAGGGCCGGCGTGTCGATGAGCGCGCCCCGGCTGGTGTTGACCAGGATGGCGTTGTCCCGCATTTTGGCGATGGTGTCGGCGTTGATGATGTGGCGGGTGGATGCGGTCAGCGGGCAGTGCAGGCCGACCAGGTCCGCCGCGGCCAGCAGCTCGTCCAGCTCCACATACCGCACGATGCCCTCCAGGTCAGGGTTTTTGTACTGGTCGTAGGCCAGCACGGTCATGCCGTAGCCGTGGCAGATGCGGGCCATGGCCGCGCCGATGCGCCCGGTGCCGATGATGCCCGCGCAGGAGCCGTACAGGTTGTACCCCAGAAGGCCGTCCAGCGCAAAGTTGTTGTTGCGCACCTTGATGTAGGCCTTGCAGATGCGGCGGTTGGCCGCCTGGGCCAGGGCCATGGCGTGTTCGGCCACGGCTTCGGGGCTGTACCCGGGCACGCGCAGCACCGTGATGCCCAGGCGCTTGGCGGCGGCCAGGTCCACGTTGTTGTAGCCGGCGCAGCGCATGAGCAAAAGCCGGACCCCGGCTTCGGCCAGCGCCTCCAGCACGGGGGCCGAGCAATCGCTGTTCACAAAGGCGCAGGCCGCGTCGCTGCCCCTGGCCAGAGGCGCGGTGTCCACGTCCAGGTTGGCGGCCAGAAATTTGATGTCGCAGCCGTAGTCCGGGTCGGCGGCCAGCAGCTCAAAATACAGTCGGTCATAGTCGCGGGTGCCGAAAAAGGCGATCTTCATTGCACAAGTCCCTCCCTGTTTGGATGGGCTTAGTATACCCGCTTCACGCCCCGGTTCCTGTTGCGCAGGCAACAATTTCTGTTGTATGACCCGACGTTTTGGCAAAAAGGCGCCGGGGCGCCCCCGTTCAGGGGAGCGCCCCGGCGCTGCAAAGCGCCCGACCTTTGGCCGGCGTTACTGATTCTTGGCTTTGATGGCCTCGTCGATGGCCTTGGCGGCTTCCTTGCCGGCGCCCATGGCCAGAATGACGGTGGCCGCGCCGGTGACGGCGTCGCCGCCGGCATAGACGAAGGGCCGGCTGGTCAGGCCGTCGGGACCGTTGGTGATGATGCAGCCGTGCTTGTCGGCGTCCAGGCCCGGGGTGGTGGAACGGATCAGGGGGTTGGGGCTGGTGCCCAGGGCCATGATCATGGTGTCCACTTCCAGCTCAAACTCGCTGCCCTGCTTGACGATGGGACGGCGGCGGCCCGAGGCGTCGGGTTCGCCCAGTTCCATCTCCACACAGGTCATGCCCTTGACCCAGCCATCCTCGTCGCCCAGCACTTCCACGGGGTTGGTCAGGGTCTTGAAGATGATGCCTTCCTCCTCGGCGTGCTCCACTTCCTCCTTACGGGCGGGCAGTTCGGCCATGCCGCGGCGGTAGACGATGTACACATTCTCGGCGCCCAGGCGCTTGGCGCAGCGGGCCGCGTCCATGGCCACGTTGCCGCCGCCCACCACGGCCACGGCTTTGGACTTCATGATCGGGGTGTGGGAGTCGGGCTGGTAGGCCTTCATCAGGTTGACGCGGGTCAGGTACTCGTTGGCGGAGTACACGCCCTTGAGGCTTTCTCCGGGGATGCCCATGAACCGGGGCAGGCCCGCGCCAGAGGCGATGTACACGGCCTCGAAGCCGTAGTCGTTCATCAGCTCGTCGATGGTCAGCACCTTGCCGATGACCATGTTGCACTCGATGTCCACGCCCAGCTCCTTCAGGCCGTCCACTTCCTTCTGGACGATGTCCTTGGGCAGACGGAACTCGGGGATGCCGTACATCAGAACGCCGCCCGCCACGTGCAGGGCTTCGTAGATGGTGACCTTATAGCCCATCTTGGCCAGGTCGCCGGCCACGGTCAGGCCCGAGGGACCGGCGCCGATGACCGCCACCTTGTGGCCGTTGGGTTCGGGCTTGACGGCGGGGGTATGTACGTTTTCCCGGTGCCAGTCGGCCACGAAGCGTTCCAGACGGCCGATGCCCACGGGCTCGCCCTTGATGCCGCGGATGCACTTGCCTTCGCACTGGTTCTCCTGCGGGCATACGCGGCCGCACACGGCGGGCAGGGCGCTGGACTTGGCGATGACCTGGTAGGCGGCTTCAAAGTCGCCCTTGGCCACCTCGGCGATGAAGCCGGGGATGTCGATGTCAACGGGGCAGCCCGAACGGCAGGGATGGTTCTTGCATTGCAGGCAGCGCTTGGCCTCGTTCACGGCCATTTCGGCGGTATAGCCCAGAGCCACTTCCTTGAAGTTCTTGTTGCGGACGTTGGGGTCCTGGCTGGGCATGGGGCACTTTTTGGGGTCCATGTTGGGCATTTTACTCGACCTCCTTCTTAAACAGGTTGCAGGCCTCTTCCCGGGCATGGGCCTCGAATTCCTTGTACATGGTGCCGCGGTGCATGGCCTCGTCAAAATCCACTTCAAAGCCGTCGAAGTCCGGCCCGTCCACGCAGGCGAACTTGGTCTGGCCGCCCACGGTCAGGCGGCAGCCGCCGCACATGCCGGTGCCGTCCACCATGATGGGGTTCATGGAGACGATGGTCTTGACGTTGTGGGGCTTGGTGGTCTTGACCACGAATTTCATCATGATCAGGGGACCGATGGTGATGACTTCGTCGAAGGTCTCGCCGCCGGAGAGCTTTTCTTCCAAAGGAACGGTGACCACGCCCTTGCGGCCGTAGGAGCCGTCGTCGGTCATGATGATGAGCTCGTCGCAGCAGGCGCGGAACTCATCTTCCAGGATGACCAGGTCCTTGTCGCGGAAGCCCACGATGCCCACGACCTTGGTGCCCTGGGCGTGCAGGGCCTGGGCCACGGGCAGCGCGATGGCGCAGCCCACGCCGCCGCCCACCACGCAGACCTTCTTGAGGCCTTCGATCTCGGTGGCTTTGCCCAGGGGGCCCACGAAATCGTGGACGCATTCGCCCTCGGCCAGGGTGTTGAGTTCCATGGTGCCGCCGCCCACCACCTGGAAGATGATGGTCACGGTGCCGACCTCCCGGTCATAGCCGGCGATGGTCAGCGGGATGCGCTCGGAGTTTTCTTTGGCGCGGATGATGATGAACTGGCCCGCCTGCGCCTTTTTGGCGATGAGCGGCGCTTCGATGACCAGCTCGGTCACCGTGGGGTTCAGTTCACGTCTTTTCACGATCTTGAACACAGTTGTACCCTCGCTTTTCCCCGGGGCGGCGCCAGTGGCGCGGCGCCCTGATTATTTGCCCGGCCACAGCCGACCGGCGCGTTACCTGTCTATTGTACGGCATTTTTTGCCGAAAGTAAAGCCTAAATGCGCGCACGGCGCGCCAAAGGGCGGGGCTTTGCAAATGGCGGGATCTGTGGTATACTGTAAAAACGCCGCCGTGCGGGCCTTGCCTGCGCGGCCGGGCGCGGTTTTTTGCACTTTTCGGCCCATAAGGGCGAAAAAGGCATTGCGCGCCCCGGCGGTTTGGTATAAGATAATGATAGTATAGACGCAGTGCTGTCCCACTTTGCGGGACAAATTCTCAAGAGGAGCGCGACGTATGTTAAAGCAAGACCTGTTGCAGCTGAAAATGACTGCAACCCGTGTGCGCATGGGCGTGATCGAAGCGACCCACGCCGCCAAAAGCGGCCATCCCGGCGGCAGTTTGTCGGCGGTGGACGCGCTGACCTATTTGTACTTCAAGGAAATGCAGATCGACCCCGAAAATCCGCTGGACCCCGGCCGCGATCGGTTCGTTTTGTCCAAGGGCCACGCCGCGCCGGCTTTGTACTCCGTTCTGGCCGAACGGGGATTCTTCCCGGTGGAGGACCTGGGCACCCTGCGCCATCTGGGCAGCTACCTGGAAGGCCACCCCAACATGAACAAGGTCCCCGGCGTGGATATGTCCACCGGCAGTTTGGGCCAGGGCGTGTCCGCCGCCTGCGGTATGGCGCTGGCCGCCCGCAGCAAGGGCCAGGACATCAACGTCTACACGATTTTGGGCGACGGCGAGATCGAGGAAGGCGAATGCTGGGAGGCTTTCATGTTCGCGGCCCACTACAAGCTGGACAACCTGTGCATCATGATCGACGTCAACGGGTTGCAGATCGACGGGCCCACCGCCTCGGTCATGAGCAGCGAACCGCTGGACCAGAAGATGGACGCCTTCGGCTTCAACACCATCATCTGCAACGGCAACTCTTTCAACGACCTGGAACAGGCCTTTGTCCTGTTTGACCGGTCCCACGGCAGCGGCAAGCCCACCTGCCTGTTGCTGCACACCACCAAGGGCCTGGGCGTCAGCTTTATGGAAAACGCCGTGGGCTGGCACGGCAAGGGCCCCAACGACGAAGAGTACGCCAAGGCCATGGCCGAATTGCACAACGCCCACGACCAGCTGGAGAAGGAGTATGAGCAATGGCTGAAGTAAAAAAGATCGCCACCCGCGACAGCTACGGCGCGGCGCTGGTGGAACTGGCCGACGCCGGCCACAGCGACGTGGTGGTGTTTGACGCGGACCTGTCCGCTTCCACCAAGACCGCCACGTTCGCCAAGGCGTACCCCGCCCGCTTTTTTGACTGCGGCATCGCCGAGGCCAACATGATGGGCGTGGCCGCCGGCATGAGCACCTTCGGCTACGTGCCCTTTGTGTCCACCTTTGCCATGTTTGCCGCCGGCCGCGCCTGGGAACAGGTGCGCAATTCCATCGGCTACCCGGGGCTGAACGTCAAGATCGCCGCCACCCACGGCGGGTTGTCGGTGGGCGAGGACGGCGCCACCCACCAGTGCTGCGAGGATTTTGCCCTGATGCGGGCCATCCCCCACATGACCGTGATCTGCCCCGCCGACGACGTGGAGGCCAAGGCCGCCGTCAAGGCCGCCTACGCCCACCCGGGGCCCGTGTACCTGCGTTTTTCGCGCCTGGCCACGCCGGTGTTCCACGACCCCGAAAAGTATCATTTTGAGATCGGCAAGGGCGAGACCCTGACCGACGGCTTTGACCTGGCCGTGATCTCCACGGGCCTGATGACCAGCGAGGCCTTCAAGGCCGCCTTGCAGCTGAAAAAGCAGGGCACCCTGAACGTGCGGGTCATCAATATGCCCTGCATCAAGCCCCTGGACGAGGAACTGGTGCTGCGCGCCGCCAAGGAATGCAAAAAGGTCCTGACCATCGAGGAACACAGCGTCATCGGCGGCCTGGGCGAGGCCGTGTGCAGCCTGCTGAGCGAAAAATACCCCACCCCCGTGCGCCGGCTGGGCGTGCAGGACGAGTTCGGGCATTCGGGTCCCGCGTGGGACGTGCTGCGGGAAGCCGGCCTGACCTGCGACCGCATCATCCAGGCCATTGAGGAGTTCGCCAAGGCGGACTGACCTTTGGTCCCCTTTCTCATAGCAAAGACGACAGCCGGGAAGCGGTGCAGCTTCCCGGCTGTCGTTTGTTTTTTATGTCAGACCCGGCGGCGCAGCAGCGTGTCCCGGGCGGCCAGCAGATAGGGCAGATAGTTTTCGCAGGCGGCCTCCCATTTGCGGCGCACAAAGCCGCGGCGGGGGCCCTCGTTGTGCTTGACGGCCGCCACGTTGATCCATTTGCTTTTCTGCCGCACCAGAAGATGCTCTTCAAAGGGCTGGTCCACGTCTTCGGGGGCGCAGTAGCCGGGGTCCAGCAGGCGGAAGCGCCCGGGCTGTTCGGCCACCAGGCGGTTGAGCTGGCTTTCGTCGTGCCAGCGGGCGATGACCCCGTCGGCCAGGTCGGCCTCGGTGCGGTCGTTGAGGGTGCGGCACAGCTCGAGAAAGGCCGGCGCCGTGCCCCCGTTGAACCCCCCGGCCACATACACCCGCCCGGCGTTGTAGGGCATGCAGGCCCGGCTTTTGGGGTTGCGGTCGTAGGGGAAAAAGGGCGGTTTTACATTCCAGTAACCGGGATGGCGGGTCACCACCAGGTCCTCGCCCCGCTCAGGGCGGGGCAGGATGTCCGCCGGGGCCACGGGGGCCGTGCACAGCAGGTTGGCGTTGGCAAAATACAGGTAGTCGCAGTCCCGCAGCCGGCTTTGGGCCGACAGAAAGACCTCGAACCGCTTGAGGGTGCTGTACGGCCAGGCGTACGGCTTTTGGAAGATGCGGTGCACGGCGGGGTCCTCGTCGTGGTCGATGCGGTCGGCGTCGGTGAACACAAAATAGGTCTTTGGCACGCCGGGCAAAAAGTTTTGCTCGAACGTGCGGTAAAAATCCGGCCAGAACACCGTGTAGGTCCCGGTGCAGATGTACAGAATGCCCACGTGCATGCCTTATTCCCCCTTTTGCAGCCGGGCGCGCAGTTTGCGGCCCAGGTCCCCGGCGCGGCCCCGCAGATAGGCGGCGTCCGACGTCCAGCCATAGAGCAGCAGGTTGCAGGCGTTGGGCGCCACGGCCACCACGCACACCCGCCCCACAAAGCCGAAGAACCCGCCGCCGCACAAAGCGCACAGGCGGGAGGTCAGGGCCATGAGGGCAAACAGACTGACCAGGCGCAGGGCCTGGTTGCGCCAGTACCGCGCGGCGCAGCCCTTCATGTAATGGCGGCACACCACCCGGGCGCGGCCCACCCACATCAGGCAGTGGGCCGCCACGGTGGCCCCCACCACGCCGGCCAGCCCGAAGGGGATGACCAGGCCGAAGCTGAGCACCAGGTTGGTGACGGCCGAGGCCACCATGAACCACTGGTCCTCGTCAAAGTGGCCCAGTACGGCCCGGTAGGAGCCCAGGATGCGGTGGTTCCAGCCCACGTACTCGTTCATGCAGAACCAGAACACATAGGCCATGGGCAGCAGATAGCGCACATCCCCCATCCACAGTTCGATAAAGGGCTGGAACAGGCAGAAGTAAGCCACGGCCACAAAGCTGCCGAACAGATAGCTGAACAGATCCAGCCCCCAGAACACGGCTTTGGCGTGGCCGTCGGCTTCGGCCTGGCGGTCGTAGACGATGCTGCCGATGGCCGCGGCGAAGGAGTCCAGGATCTTGTTGCAGATGTTGTTGACGTTGGTGGACACGGTGGCGTAGTTGCCGGTCTGGGTGACCAGCGCCGCGCCCCGCATGCTGGTGATGACGATGTTGTCCGACGAGCCGTACACCGTGTTGGACACCCGGTGCACCAGGTAGGAGCGCAGGTCCTTGAACAGGCCCAGGTCCCGGAAATCAGCCAGCGTGACCTTGACGTCGTGCAGTTCGGGGAAGTCCTTTTTGTACCGGGCCGCCACCGCCACATTGGCCAGGGTGTTGAACAGGATCTGGATGCCGAAATACAAAAAGTAGTTGGGGCACCACAGGGCGATGGCGATCTTGGCCAGGCTGGTGGCCACGTTGAAGCCCAGGTCGATGCGGGTACAGATGTACCCCTGCTGGGTGCAGGTGTACATGAGCCGCCGGGTCACAAGAAAATAGCTGGACAGGGTGGACAGGGCGGTCATGCCGTAGATGCCGTAGACCATGAGCCAGTCGGGCTGTTCTTCCTGTACAAGAAGCAGCGGCAGAAAGAAGGCGCACACCAGCGCCATGGCCGCGATAAAGCCGCCGATAGCCCGGTAGGTCCACTTGTACAGCGACATATACCGGCTGATGCGCTCGATGTCCTTGTTGCCGATCTGTTCATACAAACGGTAGCTGATGACGCTGCCCACGCCGAACTCGGCGATGGAGAAAAAGTTGAACAGATTGTTGATCGTGTCGGAATACCCGGGGATGAAGGCGTCGAAGTTGGTGACGAACAGCTTGCGGGTGACAAGGCCCAGCAGCAAAAGCACCAGGCTTTGCCCCAGGGTATACACGAGATTGATGAGGGTGCGTTTGGTTCGCAAGGGAGGTCTCTCCTTATCCGGTCGCGGTTATCGTTTGCCCAGCGCCGCCAGCCACAGCGCCGCGGGGGCGGGCAGGGCGGTCAGCAGCAGGCGGAAGGCCGTCCAGTCAGGCCGGCCCCTGCCCTGCTCCCCCGCCGCGTACAGCCCGCGGCATTGGGCGATGAGGGGCGCGCAGGCGCGGCGCACTTCGGCGTCGCGCACGGCGGCCGTGCGGGCCTGGGGCCAGAACACGTTGGACATGCGCCGCCAGACTTCCCGCTGTTCCTCGGGCGTAAAGCCCCCGGCCCCCGGCGACGCGAACAGCCGCTCAAACCCGCGCCTGGCGGCCAGGATGCCCTTGAAGTGGGCCGCCAGGCCGCTGTTGAGCAAACTGCCCGCCCGGTTGACGCGGTAGACCGTGAGGGGAAAGTCGAGGAAATACAGCCGGGTGCAGCATTTGAGCAGCAGCAGGTCGAAGGGGTAATCCTCGGCCCAGCGGACCTTTTTCCAGAAAGTGACCCGACTTTTGCACAGGAATTCGCGCCGGATGCAAAAGCGCCACACCGACCAGTTGCCGCTTTCGTACAGCTTCTGCACCCGGGCGGCGTAGTCGGGGCTTTCATAGGGCCCGGGGGCGAAGGCGGGCAAGTCGGGGGCGGCGGGCAGCGCGGCGGGGTCGGCGGCGTCCAGTTCGAGATACCGCCCCACATACCAGTCGTAGCCCGGGGCCTTGTCCAGCGCGGCGCGCAGATCGCTGAGCATGGCGGCGGGCCACAGGTCGTCGCTGTCCAGAAAGAGCACCCACTCCCCCGTGGCGGCGGCCAGGCCCGTGTTGCGGGCGGCGGCCAGACCGCCGTTTTGCTGGTGCAGAGCGATGACGCCGGGGCACAGCTCGGCAAAGGCGTCGCAGAGTTTGCCGCTCTGGTCGGTGGAGCCGTCGTCCACGAGGATGCACTCCCAGTCTTTGGGGCCGGGCTGCTCGACGATGCTCTTGACGCAGGCGCACAGGTAATTCTGCACGTTGTACACAGGTACGATGACCGAAAAACGGGGCGGGGCCTGGGTTTCGCGCCGCATGGGGCACCTCCTTGGGGAAAGATCAGGGTCTTGGGGCGGCAAGCAGGGTCCAGCTTGGGTCGTACAGCGCGCTGCGCTTGCCGTTTGCGTACCAGCGGTCGGGGGCAAACACCCGCCGCCCCTCGGGTCCGGCCAGGTACTGCCCCCACCAGCTGAAGGTGGAATTGCTCAGAATGAAATGCCGGCAGCGGGACATGAGTTCCATATCCCAGGCAGCGGGCCAGTCCCCCTGCACATACTCGGCGGGCAGGCCGGCGGTGTCCAGATGGGCGCGCACATAGTCCACGTCGTCCGAAAAGACGAACAGCTGCGCCCCGGGCAGCGCCGCGGCCGCGGCCCGGCAGGCGTCGGCGTAGTAGCGTGGCCCGCACACCTGCAAGGCGGCGTTTTCGGGCCGCAGATAATCCCCGCAGCGCCAGTGCAGCGCCACGGGGCAGGGCGCGGCCGCGATGGCGTCGGCCACTTTTTGGGCGGCGGCGGGCACAGGCCCCGTCGGGCGCAGTTCGGCGCGGATGGTCCGGGACGCCGCGTCAAAATAGGCCGCCGACTGAAAATACCCCCACAGCAAAAAGTCCCGGCTGTGCCCCCGCCTGGCGGGCAGGTAGCCGTCGGTGGCAAAGTGGAGCCCCAGGGCGTTGAGCAGGGGGGCCATGCGGGCCTCAAAGCCCGACCAGTCCCGGTCCATCATACCGCCGCGCTGCTCGTATTTGATCATCAGGGCTTTGGCGGCGTTCTGGCGGGGCAGGTGGTGTTTGGCAAAGCCGGGCTCGGCCAAGATCTTCACTTCGGGCGCAATGCGCAGCGCGCCCAGGGCGCAGCGGGTATGGGCGGGCGCGCCGTCCCGCCAGTCCTGCCGGTCCAGCAGGGTCACGGGCTCGGCGCATTGCATGGCAAAGGCCCGGGCAAAGGCATAGATGAACATCTGGTTGCCCAGCCCGCCGGCCAGTTCGGCGTAGATCATTTGCTCCCCACCCCCGCCAGCAGTTCGTACAGCGCTTCCATGCGGCGGGCGGCCTCCCGTTGTTCATAGCCGGCCGATTCCAGTTCGGCCCAGCGGTCGGCGTGGGGCCCGCCGGGGGCGATGCGCCCGGCCGTTTGGGCCCACTGCTCCAGCGGAGCGTCCAGGGGCAGAAAATGCACGAGGTCGGTCACGGCGCCGTCGTCGGGCACATTGGCGGAGGCCAGGCAGGGCGTGCCGCAGCCCTGGGCCTCCACGAGGGTGATGGGGCTGCCCTCAAAGTTGCTGGGCAGTAAAAACAGGTCGAAGGCATTCATAAAGGCGGGCACGTCGTCCCGGATGCCGGCCTGGGTCACATGGCCGGTCAGGCCCAGGGCGGCGATCTTCTGGTCCACGGCGGCCTGGTCCTCGCCCCCGCCCACCATGAGCAGATGCCAGCGGTCGTCGGCCTTGCGCATGGCGGCAAAGACCTCCAGCAGAAACAGCAGGTTTTTCTGGTGGTTGTAGCGCCCCACAAAGCCGCACAGGCGGGCGTCGGCGGGGATATGATACTGCGCCCGCACCCGTTGGCGGGCGGCTTCGTCGGGGTAAAACCGGGTGTGGTCCACGGCGTTGCAGGCCACCGAGAAGTTCTGCTTTTCATCGATATGGTCCCCGAACACGAACCGCCCGGCCGCCACCCCGCAGCCCAGGAACCAGTGGGCCGTGGCCTGGTACAAACCATGGGCCATGCGCCACACCAGCGTCATGGGCGGGTAGACGATGTGGCTGTGCACGATAAGCTTGGCCCCCGGGCACAGCGCCCGGATCAGCACGCAGGCCAGGGCGTTGGCCTTGCTGGCCGTGTGCAGATGCACGATCTGGTAGCCCTTGTGCTGCCGCAAAAACTTTGCCAGGGCAGGCAGACGGGCCTTGTCGTTGTCGGGCAGTTCAAACAGGCCCACGCCGTGGGCGGCCAGCGCCGGGCCCGTGCTTTGCTGGTTGGGCGGGCAGGCCCCGGCCAGCAGGTCCACCTGATAGCGCCGGGTGTCGATGTGCAACAGCAGGTTCTGGATATACCGCTGCACCCCGCTTTGCACCCCCAGGTTGTTGCCGATCATCAAAATGCGCATGCGTTTCTCCCTTGCATGGTTTACCAGTAACTGCCGCCTTCCACCTTTTCCTTGGCGGCGGGCTGTTCGGCGGACTGCGGGCGCACCCAGGCGTCGTTGTACAGCTTGCCGATGACCGGGTGGTCGTCCCAGCGCTTGCCCTTGATGCCGAACAAAAGCTGGGTGGCGCCGCTCATCTGTACGGCAGTGTGCCCGGTGGCCTTGGCGTGGGCCACCAGGGGCAGGCCGTAGGCCCCGGCCCCGATGATGGCTACCTCATAGTCGGCCTCGTCCATCCGGCGCTGCATTTCTGCCAGGGCGTCGAACCAGGAAGCGTAGCCGGTGTCCTGCCCGGCCAGGCCCTGCACGGCCTGCACCACGGTCAGGGTCTTGAATGCGGGCAGGATGCCCCGCCCGGGGAACAGTTGGTCCCGCTTTTGGTACTGGCGCAGGATGCTTTCTTTGAACGGGTGCACCACCAGCACCTTTTTGCCGGCCAGGGCGGCGCTCCAGGGTTTTTCATGGTAGTAGGGTTCAAGAGCCCGCAAACGGGTAAAGCGGGTGTTTTGGCACCCACGGATGACCTGTCGTTCGGCCCCCACGTCCCACAAGGCCAGCAGGTCGGCCTGCCGCGCGCAGGACACATACAGTTCGCAGAAACGGCGCAATGTGTCGTCGTCGGTGGGAAACACCCCCGAAAGATTGCGGATCTCCCGCCGGATGCGGTCGGAAAAGCCACGCCCGCCGTTTTGCAAGAATTCGGCCACAGTGCGCATCTCGGTGGCGCCGCAGCGCCCGAACAGAAAGGGTTCGCCCCGGCGCAAAGCCTCGCCGGCCAGGGCGTTGCCCTCTTCGGCGCTCAGGACGGTCACGCCCCGGTACTTGAGGGCGAAGCGGGCGGATTTGTACAGGTTCCGGGCCAGTTCCTTGAGCTTGCCGTCATTGTCCATGGCCCGTCACCCCCTGTTTGCGCAGCATGGCCAGCGCCGTGCGCGCCCCGGCGTCCCACAAAAAGCAGTCCCGGATGCGGCGGCGGGCGGCGTCCGACATGGCAGGCGCCGCGGCTGCGGCCCGGACCTTGCCGGCAAAGTCGGCGGTGTCGGTCACAAGAAAACCGCTGACGCCGTCCTCGATGATCTCGTCGGGGCCGGGGGCGTGGCGGGCCACCGGCACACAGCCCGCGTACATGGCTTCCAGCAGGCTCATGCCGAAAATCTCGTGGTCGTTGAAGTTGACGAACACGTCGCAGGCGTGGTAGTAGGCGTGGACTTCGGCGTTGGGCAGCGAGGGGATCAACCGGCAGCGGTCCAGCAGCCGGGCTTCGTCCAGGGCGGCGTGCAGCTGGCTTTCCAGCGCGCCCTTGCCGATGATGACCGCCCGCCAATCGGGCAGGGCCTGTAATACGGGCACCAGGTCCAGCGGGCGCTTGTAGGTGTCCAGCCGGCCCACAAACACCAGGCAGGGCGCGGCGGCGTCCAGGCCCAGGCGCTGGCGCACGGCGGCCCTCGGCCCCGTCACCACCGGGATGATGGCGGTGTCCAGCCCCACGGGCAGCACGCCCGCGCAGGGCACGCCCAGCATTTGCAGCTGGGCCCGCACGGCCCCGGTCTTGGCGTAGGTGGGCGTTTTGCGGTAGATGGCCAGGTTGCGCCGGCACAAAAGGTCCATGCCCCGGCGCACGGCCGGATTGGCGGAGTCGGACAAAAGCGCCCCCACCTGGCTGAAAAAGAAGATACCGTGCTCTTTGCAGAAACGATACAGCCCCGGCACGCCCAGGGAATTGTCCCCCATGACGTGGACAGCGTCCACCTTGCGGTCGGCCAGGATCTGCCAGCTGCGGTAAAAGGCGTGCACCTTGAAGGCCCGGGCCGGCAGATACAGCACCTCGACCCCGGGGGCGGGGTGTTCGGCGTCAGGGATATCGGCCCCGGTGGCCGGGTACAGCACCAGCACATGGCAGCCCTGGGCCGCGTATGCCCGTGCCAGGCCCACTTCCTGCCGGTTGTAAGCGCCCTTTTTGCCGGACGCGCCGCAGTACAGCTGCGGGATGGCGATGGTCAGCATGGGTATTCCCCCCTTGTATGCAAAAATCCCTTCCCCGCCTTTACCGTGTGCGGGGCAGACGGGCCAGGTAGCGTGCGTCGATGATCTCGACGGCGTCGTCCCGGCAATAGGTATGGATGCCGATGAGGGCGGCGGGGTCCAGATCCCGGATCGTCACATTGCCGGGCATGGCCGCGCACAGCGGGGTCTCGGCTTCGCCCCGGCGGGTGAAGAATTGCAGGTACACGCCATAGTCCACCGTGGTGCTGACCTGGGCGGGGCGGATGGTCTGCCCGCCCCAGTCAAACAGCGGCCCGGCGTTGCGGGCCCCCAGGTCGTAGACCCGGTGTTTGAGGCCGAAGGGCTCGTCCTCCTCGAGGGTGAAACCGCCCTCGGCTTCCTTGTCGGCGGTGAGGGTGTAGCGGCGGTAGCGGGTATACAGCCCGTTTTCGGGCTTGACCTGGCTGCACAGCAGGTCCAGGCGGCCGGGGGCCTTGTCCAGCAGGATCGTGTCGGCCAGTTCCTTGCCATCCACGGGGAAGGCCCGCACCAGCTCCCACCCGTCGGGGAAGGAGGTGCAGCGGTACAGGTTCAGCGTGCGGTTGGCCCCGGTCTCGGGGATCATCCACACCTCGCCGTCCCATTCAAACACCGTGGGGAAGGAAAGATGATAGCTTTCCTGCAAGACGATGCGGGGCGTGCCGGGGTTTTGGGGGTCGGTCAGGTCCATGACCGCGATGCTCCCCCGCCCCGCGGCCAGGTCGAAGGCTTCGCAGAACAGCCAGCGGCCGCCCTCATGGCGGAACAAGAGCGGATCGGCGTACCAGAAGCCTTCGGCTCCGGGCAGGGGCGTGTAGGGCTCGTCCCCCAAAGCGGGCAGCGGGTCGTGGCCCGGGGCCGTGGGCACCGGGCGCAGGGCGATGGTGTAGATCTCCTTCCAGCCCGTCAGCTTTTTGGCCAGGCGGGCGGGGGGCATGTGCAAAGCACGGTAGAGTTGATTCATGGAGAAAGCTCCTTATCACGGCGCGGCGGTCCCGTTCAGGACGGTGCGGTAAATGTCCATCAGCTGGCGGTAGTTGTCGCCGGGGGCAAAGGCGGCCGCGGCTTCGGCCTGCACGGCGGCAGGGTCAAAGGTCCGCCACAGGGCGTCCAGGCCCTTGACGGCGTCGGCCAGAGCGGCGGCGTCCCCGGGGGCAAAGCGCAGGCCGTCCACACCGGGGCGCACCATGGCCCCCACGTTGCCCAGGTCGCTGGCCAGCACGGGCGTGCCCACGGCGTGGGCTTCCGCCGGGACCAGGGCGAAGCTCTCATAGCAAAGGCTGGGGGCCAGCGCGGCCCGGCTTTGTCTCAGCAGGGTGCGCAGTTCCTCCCGGGGAAGGCGGCCCAGCAGTTTGACGCCCGGCACGGCCTGGGCCTTGACCCAGTCCGCCAGGGGGCCCTGCCCCACCACGAGCAGTTCGGGGGCGTCGGGGTCCTTTTGCAGCAGCCGCCAGGCATCCACGGCCGTGCGCAGGCCCTTGAGGTCCTCCAGCCGGCCGGCGAACACGATCTGATTCTTGCGGGCGGCGGCGGACAGGGGCGCGGGCAGCGGGTCGGGGGCGGCGGTGTTGGGCTTGACAAAGAGCCGGACCGGGTCGAACACCGGGCGCCGGGCGTTGAAGTCCAGCAGTTTTTGCCGGTCAAAATCGGTCAGGCAGATGAGGTTCACCCACTTGTAGGTGCCCAGCAGCCGGTGAAAAGCATAGATAAAGGCGCAGACGGCGCTCTGGGCCAGACTGCCCCGGTAGCACCGGTGCCCCACGGCCTGCCACAGGCCGGCGGGCTTGCGGGGGCAGTCCTCGCAGACCCTGCCGTTTCGCAACAGCACCCCGTTGGGGCAGAACAGGCGGAAATTGTGCAGCGTCTGCACCACCGGCACGCCCAGCGACCGGGCCGCCCAGAACACCGACGGGCTGACGGTGAGCAGGGTGTTGTGCACATGGACCAGGTCGATGCGGTGCCGCCGGATGAGGGACCGCACCTCCCGCCAGGTCTTGAGGCTGAACACGGCTTGCAGGCCCATGGCGAGGGTGCCGCCCTCGTTGGTGCGCTCGTAGGGGAACACCTTGTGGCCGTGGGCCTCCAGCATGGCCCGCTCGTCCGCAAAGACGGCGTCCTCGCCCCCCGCCAGGCGGTAATGGCAGTGGACCAGCAGGATGTTGTAGCTTGTTTTTTCCACTGTCAGACCTCCAACCCGTATATTTCGGCATTTTATCCATTATACCCCGTGCGACGACAAAAGGAAAGAGAAAGGGCGGATTTTGCACATTTGGGACGGCGTTGACGGGGCACTGTCAGCGGTCGTATACTACATACAATGCCGTAAAAAGGAGACACACCATGAAAAACCTTGCACTCCGCCCTGCCGGGCCTGAAGATATCGGCATCATCACCGCCATCTATAATTCCAACCCGGAGTTTCTCCTTGACCATTTGGGGGTGAGCCGGGTAAGGGAAAAATTTCTGCGCGAAGAGATGCTGGAAATGCAACGCCAGGGATTCACCACCCAACTGTTCACCACAGAAAGCGGGCAGGCGGTGGGATTGGCGGATTACCGGCCCGACCAAACCGCCTATTTGTCCTTACTGATGCTGGACGCATCCATCCAGGGGCAGGGCTGGGGGCGGCGCTGCTATGCATTGCTGGAACAGGAACTGCTGGCCCAAGGCTGCGCACAGGTACGGCTGGACGCCGCCCAAGTCCCTCACTCCCCCGCCCCTTTCTGGGAAAAGCTGGGCTTCACCCCCGGGAAAACCATTCGCCTGACCTGGGGCGGACATACCTTCCCCGCCACCGTTATGCACAAGGATATCCCCTCTCCCAAAAGTTCCGATTGAACCAGCCTTGCCCCCGACATAGGAAAACCCCCGCGCCGCAAAAAGCGGTGCGGGGGTTGGTTTTTATGCGAGGTTGGGTATCAGCTGAACATATTGATCAGGATACCGGCCGCAACCGCGGAGCCGATGACGCCGGCCACGTTGGGGCCCATGGCGTGCATGAGCAGGTAGTTGCGGGGGTTGTATTCCTGGCCGACCTTCTGGGAAACACGGGCGGCCATGGGAACGGCGGACACACCGGCCGAGCCGATGAGGGGGTTGATCTTGCCGCCGGTGAGCAGGCACATGAGCTTGCCCAGCAGCACGCCGCCCGCCGTGCCCACACCGAAGGCCACGATGCCCAGGACGATGATCTCAACAGTTTGCAGATTCAGGAAAGTGGATGCGTTGGTGGTGCAGCCCACGCTGAAGCCCAGGAAGATCGTGACGATGTTCATGAGTTCGTTGCCGGCGGTCTTGGTGATGCGCTCGACCACACCGGATTCCTTCATCAGATTGCCCATCATCAGGCAGCCCACCAGGACAGCCGCGTCAGGCAGGGTCAGGCTGACGATGATCGTGACGCCGATGGGGAAGAGGATCTTCTCGGTGCGGGAAACGCGGCGAGGCGCCTCCATGACGATCTGACGCTCTTTCTCGGTGGTCAGCAGGCGCATGATGGGCGGCTGGATGACCGGCACAAGGGCCATGTAGCAGTAGGCGGCCACCGCGATGGAGCCCAGCAGATGGGGGGCCAGCTTGGTGGTGGTGAAAATGGCCGTGGGGCCGTCGGCGCCGCCGATGATGCCGATGGAGGCAGCCTCGGCCCCGGTGAAGCCCAGGATCTTGGCGCCGATGTAGGTAAAGAAGATGCCCAGCTGGGCGGCCGCGCCCAGCAGCAGGCTGGACGGACGGGCGATCAGGGGTTCAAAGTCGGTCATGGTGCCGATGCCCAAAAAGATCAGCGGCGGGTAGATACCCAGCTTGACGCCCAGGTAGATATAGTCCACCATACCGCCCGAGGTGCCCAGCAGCTCCCAGTTGATGTGGTTGGTCTCATTGAGGAAGATCTCGATGTGGAAGATGCCGTCCAGCGGCAGGTTGGTCATCAGCATACCGAAGCCGATGGGCAACAGCAGCAGCGGCTCGAACTGCTTGACGATGGCCAGGTACAGCAGAACGCAGGCCACCGCCAGCATGACGGCGTATTTCCAGCCGCCCTCGGTGAAGAAGATCTGGGCCCAGCCGGAATTGGC
>DBRU01000010.1 GCA_002306375.1 Faecalibacterium sp. UBA1360 | reverse complement strand
GTGTTGCCGGGCAGCAGGGCGTTGAGCAAAATGCCCGCGATGGCGGTGACGGCCCGGCCGGACAGGTTGATGGACACGCCGGCCACCACGAAGGTCAGGCCGCCCACCGAGTTGAAGCCCAAAGCGCACACCAGGATGACGGCGGCGATGATCAGGTTGCGGGAGTTGGTGAAGTCCACCTGGTTTTCCACCACGTTGCGCACGCCGATGGCGGAGATCATGCCGTACAGGATGAAGCTGATACCGCCGATGATGCCCGCCGGGATGGAGTTGATGATGGCGTCAAACTTGGGGCTGAAGCTCAGGATCAAAGCAAAGACGGCGGCGATGCGGATGACCAGGGGATCGTAGATCTTGGTCAGGGCCAGCACGCCGGTGTTTTCGCCGTAGGTGGTGTTGGCGGGGCCGCCGAGCAGGCCGGCCATGCTGGTGGCCAGACCGTCGCCCAGCAGGGTGCGGTTCAACCCGGGGTCACGGATGAAGTTTTTGCCGGCGGTGGCGCTGATGGACGCCACGTCGCCGATGTGTTCCATCATGGTGGCCAGGGCGATGGGCACGATGGTCAGAACGGCGCTGATGAACTCGGGGCTGCCGTCAATGGCAAACAGGCCCATGGCCTTGGGGTCCAGCGGGATGCCGAACCAGGCCGCCTGCGCCACGCTGGAAAAGTCCACCGCGCTGGTGGCCAGGGCCACCAGATAGGACACGACGACGCCCAGCAGGATGGGCAGGATCTTGACCATGCCCTTGCCCCAGATGTTGCACACGATGACGGTGCCCAGGGCCACAAAGGCCAGCAGCCAGTTGGTCTGGCAGTTGCTGATGGCCGAAGGCGCCAGGATCAGGCCGATGGCGATGATGATGGGGCCGGTGACCACGGGCGGGAACAGCTTCATGATGCGGCGGATGCCGAACACCGAGATCAGCAGGCTGAACAGCACATACACCAGGCCCGAAAGCGCCACGCCCGCGCAGGCGTAGGGCAGCATCTCGGTGTTGGGCACGCTCTGGCCGCTCTCGTTGACGATCATGGGGGCCACGATGGCAAAGCCGCCCAGGTAGGCAAAGGACGAACCCAGGAAGGCCGGCACCTTGCCGCCGGTGATCAGGTGGAACAGCAGGGTGCCCAGGCCGGCGCACAGCAGGGTGGTGGACACGCTCAGGCCGGTGATCAGGGGCACGAGCACAGTGGCGCCGAACATGGCGAACATGTGCTGCGCGCCCAGGATCAGCACCCGGGGCGCGCCCAGGGTCTTGGCGTCGTAGATGCCCTGGGAATAGTCGGGCGTCTGCGACTGTTTGATTTCTTCACTCATGGAACGATACTCCTCCTCTATTTTGTCAGACCGCGAAAACGCCGCGCACAGCGCGGACACGTTCCGCCTAATAGTACCAGAATCCGCGCCGGGATGCAAGACCTTCCTGCCGCTGCGCCGCGTTTTTTCTTGCCCCGATCTCCTTTTGGCTCCCGGCGGCCTTGCCCGGCGCGCCGCCTTGTGCTAGGATAAAGGACAAAGCGTACAAAATGGGGGCGCATACCCGATGGAAAATCTGATCTTCAGCGTCAACGCCACGCTGCCGGTGTTCCTGGTCATGGCGGCGGGGTGGGGGCTGCGGCGGCTGGGCTTTCTGCCGCCGGCCTTCTGCGCGGCGGCGGACAAGCTGGTGTTCCGCGTCACCTTGCCCGTCATGCTGTTCTGCGACATGGCCGCCATCGACCTGGTGCACGACTTCAACGCCCGGTTCGTGGGCTTTTGCTTCGGGGCCACGGCCACGGCCATCCTGGTGATCTGGGCGCTGGCCCACCGCTTTCTCAGGGACAAGACCCTGGTGGGCGAGTTCGTGCAGGCGTCCTACCGCAGCAGCGCGGCCATTCTGGGCGTGGCCTTCATCCAGAACATCTACGGCACCGCCGGGGCCGCCCCGCTGATGATCCTGGGCAGNNCTGTTCAACATCTTCGCGGTCACGGTCCTCACGGTGGAAAACCCCGCCCGTCGTGGCACGCTGCGCCCGGCGGCCGTGGTGCGGGGCGTGCTGACCAACCCGATCCTCATCGGCATCGCGGCGGGGGCGGCGTTCAGCCTTCTGCCCGTGGACCTGCCCGTTTTGGCCGAAAAGACGCTGGACAGCCTGTCCGCCCTGACCAGCCCCCTGGCCCTTCTGTCCATCGGCGCCTCCTTCGAGGGCGCCAAGGCCATCCAAAAGCTGCGCCCCACGCTGGCGGCGTCGCTGTGCAAGGTGGGGGCGCTGTGCGCGGTGTTCCTGCCCGCGGCGGTGGCCATGGGCTTCCGGGACCAGGAGCTGGTGGCCCTGGTGGTCATGCTGGGCAGCCCCACCACCCCCACCAGCTACATCATGGCCAAGAACATGGGCCACGACGGGGTGCTCAGCGCCAGCGTCAGCGCCGCCACCACCCTGCTCAGCGCCGTCAGCCTGACCTTCTGGCTGTTCTGCCTGCGCAGCGGCGGGTACATCCATTAAAAAGCAAGAGCCCGGCGCGGGACCGCCAAGGTCCCGCGCCGGGCTTTTAACATTATAGAAATGTCTTACCGCGCTTCCAGCGTCAGGTAGTCCTGCTCGTGGCCCACATACTTGTAGGCCGGGCGGATGATGCGATTGGCAAACTCCACTTCCTCCACCCGGTGGGCGCACCAGCCGGGCACGCGGGCAATGGCGAACAGCGGGGTGTACAGGTCCTCGCTGATGCCCAGCATGCGGTAGATCAGCCCGCTGAACAGGTCCACGTTGGCGCACACCCGCTTGCCGCCGGGGTGCTCTTCGGCGAACACTTCGGGAGCCAGGCGCTCGATGCTGCACAGCATCTCGTACTCTTCGTCGTAGCCCTTGGCGTAGGCCAGGCGGCGCGCGTGGGTCTTAAGGATTTGGGCCCGGGGGTCGCTGAGGGTGTACACGGCGTGGCCCATGCCGTACACCAGGCCGCTGCCGTCGCCGGCTTCCCGCCGCATGATCTTGCGCAAAAATTCCCGGGTCTCGCCGTCGTCCTTGGGGTTCTGGATATTTTCCAGGATGTAGTCCAGCTGTTTCATCACCTTCAGGTTGGCGCCGCCGTGCTTGGGGCCCTTCAGCGCGCCGATGGCCGCCGAAATGGCCGCGTAGGTGTCGGTGCCGGAGCTGGACAGCACGCGGCAGGTAAAGGTCGAGCAGTTGCCGCCGCCGTGGTCGGCGTGCACCAGCAGGCACAGGTCCAGCAGCCGGGCTTCCTCGTGGGTGAACTTCTGGTTGGCCCGGTAGGTGGACAGAATGTGTTCGGCCGTGCTCTGGCCCGGGGTGGGCAGGTGGAAGTACATGCTGTCCCGGTCATACACCCGGCGCTTGATCTGGTAGGCGTTGACCATCATCGTGGGCATCTCGGCGATCAGGTTGATGCTCTGGCGCAGGATGTTGGGCAGGGAGGTGTCCTCGGCGTGCTCGTCGTAGCTGTACATGGCCAGCACGCTGCGGGCGATCTTGTTCATGATGTTGGGGGAAGGGGAGTTCAGGATCATGTCGTCCGCAAAGCCCCGGGGCAGTTCCCGGTGGGACTCCAGCAACTTGCGGAACCGGGCAAACTGCTCGGCCGTGGGCAGGCTGCCGAACAACAGCAGCCACACGGCTTCCTCAAACATAAAGCGGTCGTGGGCGTCGGCCTCGGCCACCAGGGTGTCGATGTCGATGCCGCGGTAGATCAGCCGCCCGGGGATGGGCACGACCTTGCCGTCCTCTTTCTTGTCGTAACCCACTACGTTGGACACGTTGGTGATGCCCGCCAGCACGCCGGTGCCGTCGGCATTGCGCAGGCCGCGCTTGACGCCCAGGCGGTCGGCCTCCCGGGGGTCCAGGTGGGCGTTGTGTGCCAGGTATTCGCCGCAGAGCAGCTGGATCTCATCCGGCTCCAGGGCCGGCACGTCGGGATAATACATCGTCATGCGCCTCCTCTATGCAGGGTATGCGGCAGCCGCATACGGGTCATGCGCTTTTGCGTGGTAAAGCGCCCATGGATATAATTTTATAGGATAACGCCCCTCCCGTCAACCCCTATTCTTAATTTAACCAATTTTTTGGCCGGTGTGCGCTTTATTAAATTAAGCAACAAGCCCGGGAAACGGGAACTGACATTAAAAAGATTCGTTGACAAGGCCGCGCAAAATGGGTATACTCGAAGAATAGTGCTATAAATTATTCGCGTGTGTCCCGGTGCGCCGCGCCGGGGCCGCTGAAACGGAGGTCCCCATGAAACTGCATCAAAACGGCGTGTATCTGGTCAACGGCAAGCTGACCGACACCGCCCCCGCCGGCATCACCCAGCAGCAGGCCGCCCAGGGCACCATCGCCTACGGCATCCTGAAAGCCCACAACACCGCCCCCGACATGGACGACCTGCGTCTGAAGTTCGATTCCATGACCAGCCACGATATCACCTACGTGGGCATCATCCAGACCGCCCGCGCCTCCGGCATGGAGAAGTTCCCCCTGCCCTACGTGCTGACCAACTGCCACAACAGCCTGTGCGCCGTGGGCGGCACCATCAATGAGGACGACCACCAGTTCGCCCTGTCCGCCGCCCACAAGTACGGCGGCATCTACGTGCCCCCCTGCATGGCGGTCATCCACAGCTACAACCGGGAAATGATGGCCGGCTGCGGCAAGATGATTTTGGGTTCCGACTCCCACACCCGCTACGGCGCTTTGGGCACCATGGCCGTGGGCGAAGGCGGCGGCGAGCTGGCCAAGCAGCTGGTAGGCCGCACCTATGATATGGCCCGTCCCGGCGTGGTGGCCGTCTACCTGACCGGCAAGCTGAACCCCGGCGTGGGCCCCCACGACGTGGCCCTGGCCCTGGTGGGCGCCACCTACGACAACGGCTATGTGAAGAACAAGGTCATGGAATTTGTGGGCCCCGGCGTGGCGTCCTTGTCCGCCGACTGCCGCAACGCCATCGACTGCATGACCACCGAGACCACCTGCTGGTCCAGCATCTGGCAGACCGACTCGGTCACCGAGGAATACCTGGCCATCCGCGGCCGCGCCGACGATTACCGTGCGCTGGCCCCGGCGGACGTGGCCTACTACGACGGCTGCATCGAGCTGGATTTGTCCAGCGTCGAGTGCATGATCGCCCTGCCCATGCACCCCAGCTACGCCTATCCCATCCGCGCCCTGAAAGAGGACCCCTACACCATCCTCAAGCAGGCCGAGGACCGGGCCAACGAGCAGCTGTCCGGCAAGGTGCACATGGACCTGGTGGGCAAGATCGGCAAGGACGGCCTGATCCATGTGGACCAGGGCATCGTGGCCGGGTGCAGCGGCGGCACCTATGAGAGCCTGTGCGCTGTGGCCCACATCCTGCGGGGCAAGAGCTGCGGCAACGGTCAGTTCAAGTTCAGCGCCTACCCCGACAGCATGCCCACCTACCTGGAACTGGTCAAGAACGGCGCCGTGGCCGACATCGTGTCGGCGGGCGGCATCTTCCGCGAGAGCTTCTGCGGCCCCTGCTTCGGCGCGGGCGACACGCCGGCCAACGGCGAATTCTCCATCCGCCACACCACCCGCAACTTCCCCAACCGGGAAGGCTCCAAGCCCGGCGAAGGCCAGATCTCGGGCGTGGCCCTTATGGACGCCCGTTCCATCGCGGCCACGGCGGCTGCCGGCGGCGTGCTGACCGCCGCCAGCGAGGTGGTGCACGAGGACTTTGTGGCCCCGGCCTACCACTTCGACAAGGGGGTGTACGACAAGCGGGTCTACAACGGCTGGAACAACCCCGAGCCGGACCACGACCTGCGCTTCGGCCCCAACATCAAGGACTGGCCCGAGCAGCCCGCCCTGTCCGACGATCTGCTGGTGCGCATCGTCAGCCACATCACCGACCCCGTCACCACCACCGACGAGCTGATCCCCTCGGGCGAGACCTCTTCCTTCCGCTCCAACCCCCTGCGCCTGGCCGAGTTCACCCTCTCCCGCAAGGACCCCGCCTACGTGGGCCGCGCCAAGGCCGTCAAGGCGGACGACGACGCCCGCCGCGCCGGTTCCCTGCCCGCCGGGGTGGCCGCCGTCTACGACGCCCTGAAGGCCGCCGGCTGCACGGTGGATGCCGCCAACACCAACATCGGCTCCGCCATTTTTGCCAACAAGCCCGGCGACGGTTCCGCCCGCGAGCAGGCCGCCAGCTGCCAGCGCGTGCTGGGCGGCGCCGCCAACTTCGCCCTGGAGTATGCCACCAAGCGGTACCGCTCCAACTGCATCAACTGGGGCATGCTGCCCTTCCTGACCACCGACCCCGACGCGTTGCCCCTGGACGGGTATGTGTTCCTGCCCGGCGTGCGCGCGGCGCTGCTGAACAAGGCCGACACCATGCCCGGCTATGCGGTGCAGCCTTCGGGCGAGGTCAAGGCCATCACCCTGCGCCTGGGCGCGCTGACCGACGCCGAACGCCAGATCCTGGCCGACGGCTGCCTGATCAACTACTACAAGCACAACTGATTTTGCATGCACAAAGGCCCCGGCGCACCGCGCCGGGGCCTTTTGCTATATTATAGGCTTTTTGGCACATCGGTGTGCCAAAAACCGACGTACAGCTTCGTGGTCTGTAACACAGGACGCTTCAGCCTTCCAGCCACTTGCGCAGGGCGGGCAAGGCGGCCTCGGCGTCGGCACGGCCCAGGGCGTACTGCTCGTCGATGCGGGCGGCGTTGCGCTCCATGCGGCCGATGTGGGTGTCCCGGCTGGGTCGGATGAGAAAATCCTCGCCCCGGGCGGCGGCCTGCTCCACCTCGCACACCTGGGCGTTGTACACCCGGTCCCGGTCGGCCATGGCCTGCACAAAGTTGGGGTAACGGCGGTACATCGCCTGGAACGGCGGCATGTAAGCCGGCTTTTTCAGGTATCCGGCGGGCTGGGTCAATACGGTCAGGCAGCGCCGGCAGCCCACGTCCTTGGCCGCGCGGTAGGGGATGCTGTCCGCCACGCCGCCGTCCAGGTACAGGTGTCCGTCATATTCCACGGGGCGGGAGCACAGGGGCATGGACGCCCCGGCCCGCATCAGGTCCATCTTGTCGTCCACCCGCAGGTTGTCGCACAAAATGTGTTCGGCCCGGCCGGTTTCCAGGTCGGTGACCGTCACATAAAAGTCCACGGGGGACGCCTCAAAGGCGGCCTCGTCAAAGGGGTCAAGACGCAGGGGCAGGTCCTCGTAGCAGAACTTGCGCCCCACGATCTCGCCGGTGGTCACCAGGGCGTACAGGCCCATGAAATGCCGGTGGCGGCGGTATTTGCGGTAATAGCGGATGCTGCGCCCGGCCTGGCCCGACACATAGCAGCACCCGTGGATGCACCCGGCCGACGTGCCAATGACCATATCGGCCTCGATGCCGTTTTCCATCAGCACATCCAGCACGCCGGCGGTGTAGATGCCCCGCACGGCGCCCCCTTCCAGCACCAGGCCCAGGCGGTATGGTTTTTTCGTCTCGTTCATTGCGCGTCCTCCTTTGTACCGTCCGGCAAAAGGCGGTATGTATGTTCGGTGTATACGCTCATGCCCGCGGCTTTCAGGCATTGGGCGGTGACCCCGTCCCCGGGGACCAGGGTGCGGGTGAAGCTGCCGTCATAGATCGCCCCGCATCCGCAGCTGGGGCTGTTGGCTTTCAGAATGGCCGTCCCGCACCCGGTCAGCCGGGCCAGGCGCAGGGCCTCGGCGGCGCCTTTTTCGTACTGGGCCGTGACGTCCGCCCCGTCCCGGTTCACGACCCGGCCATCCCGGCGCTCGGCGGGCGGACGGGGCGTGGGCAGGCCGCCGTAGATCTCGGGGCAGACGGGGATGGGCGTGTGTCCTGCGTCCTTCAGGGCCTGCACAAGGGCCGGGCACAGGTTGTCGCCGCCGGAATATTTGCATGCCGCCCCCATAAGGCAGGCGCTGACCAGAATATTCATAATTTCTCTCTTTCCGTACAGGCTAAGCTATGGTATGATGGAACTGTATGGTATTATAGCATACTATGATCCAAAGAATCAAAGGCGGGAACGGCTGCGGCCGTCCTCCTGCAAAATTTAAGGAGGAACAATCACCCCATGAAAAACTGGCTCGACCGTGTCCCGCGCACCACGCGGGACTGGCTGTACCTGATCGCCGGCGCGGCGCTGATCTGGATCGTCGTCAACGCCCTGCCTGGCGCCGCCGTGGGTGTCGGCGTGGTGTTTGCGGCGCTCTCGCCGTTTGTGGGCGGCATCGTGCTGGCCTATATCCTGGACATCCCCACCCGCTTTTTCGCCCAAAAACTGTGCAAGGGCCACCGCGGCCCGGCCATCATCCTGGCGTATCTGGCCTTTTTTGGCGTGGTGGCCGCGCTGGTCGGCCTGGTGGTGCCCCAGCTCGTGCAGAGCGTCAGTACCTTCGTCAACGCCCTGCCCGGCTACCTGAACAACGCGGCTCTCTGGCTGGAAGAGCTGATGATGCGCATCAACATTGATGAGAGCGTGGTGGAATCCCTGACCAGCGGCCTGGAATCTTCGGCCAAGGGCATCCAGGAGGCCATCAAGGAATTTTTGGCCCAGACCATGCCCGCCGTGGCGGGAGCCGCCGGCCAGGCGGCCAGCCAGGTGCTGAACTTTGTGGTGGCCCTGGCGGCCAGCATCTACCTGCTGGCAGAAAAAGAGCCCCTTCTCAAGAGCTGCCGCGCTTTGCTGCGGGCGGTGCTGCCGCCCCGGGCCGCGGGCAGCGTGCTGTCGGTGTTCCAGCTGGCCAACCGCACCTTCAGCAGCTACATCGGCGGCCAGCTGCTGGACGCCCTGCTCGTGGGGTGCGAGACCTTCATCGCCATGCTGATCTTGCGCCTCAACTATGCGCCCATGATCGCGGTGCTGGTGGCTGTGACCAACATCATCCCCATCGCCGGGCCCTACATCGGGGCCATCCCCAGCGCCTTGCTGCTGCTGCTCAGCGGTGAGCCCTTGCAGGCGCTGATCTTCTGCATCCTGATTTTGGTGGTGCAGCAGATCGACGGCAACTTCATCGCCCCCCGCATCCTGGGCGGCGCCACGGGCATTTCCGGGCTGTGGGTGCTGGTGGCCATCATCGTGGGCGGCGGCTTGTTCGGCATTGGCGGCATGGTCATCGGCGTGCCCACCCTGGCCGTGGTGGCGGCGCTGCTTAAGCAGGCCATTGGGGCCGGGCTCACGGCCCGGGGCCTGGACCCCGCCACCGGCGGCGAGACCCCTTTGCCCCACAGCGACGACTGATCTTCCCCGTACCTCCACCCCGCACAAGACAGGAGCATGCACATGGAACCGAAGAATTGGCTGGACAAAGAACCTCGTACCATCGGGGACTGGCTCTTCCTTGTATTTCTGTGCGCCGTGGCCTATGCCGTCGTCAGCCGGCTGGGCCTTTTGCTGGAGGCTCTGGGACTTGTGTTTTCCAAATGTTCGCCCTTTTTGGGGGCGGTGGCGCTGGCCTATATCCTGGATACCCTGGTCCGGCCTATCCACAGCGTTTTGCTGGGGGGCCGTCCCGGCCTGCGCTGGCTGGCCATCGTGCTGGCTTACCTGCTGGCCGGGCTGGCGCTGTTTTTGCTGGGAGCGCTGGTGCTGCCCCAGGTGGCGGCCAGTGTGGCGTCCTTCTTTGCCAACCTGCCCGGCTATGTGAGCCGTGGCCAGCAGATGCTCATGGACGCCCAGGACACGTACGACCTGGACCTGACGCCCCTGGTCGAGGCCCTCAACGACTATCAGAAGCTGCTCAACACGGCCTACGGCATGCTCACCGGCCTGGCGCCCCAGCTGGCGGGCTTCCTGGCCGGGTACCTGGGCAACGCGGCGTCCTTTGCCTTGCAGGTGTTCACGGTGGTGGCCGGCAGTGTGTATATGCTGGCCGACAAGACCCGCCTGCTGGGGCAGGTGCGCTCGCTGGTGCGGGCGGTGCTGCCCATCCCGGCGGCCGAAAGCCTGCTGGCCTTCTGCCGGTACGCCAACGTGAATTTTGCCATGTTCTTCTTCGGCAAAATCGTGGATTCGGCCATCGACGGCGCGGCGCTGTTCGTGATCATGAGCCTGCTGGGGCTGCAATTCGCCCCCATGATCAGCGTTGTGGTGGCCTTTGCTTCGCTGATCCCCTTGTTTGGCATCTATCTGGGGGCTTTGCCCGGGTTTGTCGCCCTGTTGTTCATTGCTCCGGCCCAGGCCGTGGTGTTCGCGGTGCTGGTCGTCGCCCTGCAGCAGCTGGACAGCCGGTTCATCGCCCCACGCGTCATGGGCACAACGATGGTCATTTCGCCCTTCTGGGTGCTGTTCGCCATTGTGGTGGGCGGCACGCTGTTCGGGCCGCTGGGCATGGTGGCGGGCGTGCCGGCCATCGTGACGCTGTACGGCCTGCTGCGCACCGTGCTGGCCTGGTGGCAGGACCGCCGCGGCGCGCACGCCCCGGCCGGGGACACCGACGAAGGGAAAGAACAGCCTCGACCCGAAAACGAAACGGCCTGCGTGTGACAGGCCCGGCCCATACAACAGGCGGCCGCCCCGGAACTTCGGGGCGGCCGCCTGCTTGTATGGCTGCGCGTCAGATGTGGGCGCCGCTGCCCGGCGAGGAACTGACGCTCATGGGGGCGTCGGCGCTGTAAAACATGCGGTCGCTGCCCCGGTTCACAAGGATGCGCACCAGGTCGTCGGGGTCCCAGGTGCAAAAATGCCCGGCCCGCACGTTGGCGGTGTACGCGTCGCCTTCCGTGCGCAGCACGCCCCGGCGGGCCAGTTTGGCCAGCCGTCGGGCCAGGGCGTCCCCGGGCAGGTCCGCCCCTTTTTCCCGCAGCAGGCGGGCAATGGCGCTCACGTCCAGGCTGCGCTCCCACAAAAGGGCGGTCACCGCCAGGTCCACGCCCCCCAGCCGGTGGGGGAAGACCCCATGCCGGTACCAGAAGCTCAACCGCGCCGGGGCGTTGGGCTCGGGCGGGGCAAAGCGCAGGTCCTCCTCGGGCACGGGCAGGTGGGCGCTGGGTTCTTCCAGCACGCGGGCCAGTTCGTCCCGGGTCTTGGGCGCGGCGTGTTCCAGCGCCAGGGCAATGGCCTGCCGCTGCTCGATCTCGGCGCGCAGGGCGGCGCGGTATTCCGCCAGCACCCGGGCAAAGCTCTCGGGCGTTGCCTGGTCCATCTCGCCGATCTGCCGCAGGCTGAACCCCGCCCGGCGCAATATGCCGATGCGGCGCAGCTCCTCCACGGTCTCGGGCGGATAGTCCCGGAACACCCGCCCGGCCACCACGCGGGTGTCGGGGCGGATCAGGTCTTTTTCTTCGTACAGTCGGATGGCCTTCTCGGTCAGGCCGGCGGCTTGGGCCGCCTGTTTGATCTTCATGGGCTCACACCCTTTCTTTTCAGCCTCAGTATAGCATATTCCCCAAGGGCATAAGCAAGGCTTTTGCGCCCGATTTTTTCGCTTTGGGCAAAAAATCCCCGCTCCGCAAAGCGGGGCGGGGAAGAGGCTCATTTCAAGAATCCGTTGACGATCTGTTCCTCGGCTTCCTGTTCGGTCAGGCCCAGGGTCATCAGCTTGATCAGCTGTTCGCCGGCGATCTTGCCGATGGCCGCCTCATGGATCAGGCTGGCGTCGATGTTGTTGGCCACCAGGCCCGGCGTGGCGATGACCTGCGCACGGTCCATGATGATGGCGTCGCATTCGCTGTGGCCCGCGCAGGCGGCGTTGCCGTTGATGTAGCTCTTGAATTCCTGCACGCTCTCATCCTTGGCCACGCTGCGGGAGATCACGTTGGCCGAGCAGCCCTCGCCGTTGAGGTCCACCACAAAATCGGTCACGGCGTGCTGGTCGCCCACGGTCATGATCTTTTCCCGGATGATCAGGGACGCGCCATCGGCCACGTCGCCCGAAGTCTTGCGGATCGTGTCGTCGATGCCGGCGATCTGGGTGGTCTCCATCTCCATATAGGACCCCTCGGCCAGGTGGACGATGGTGGTGGGATTCATGATCTGCTTGCCCCGGCCGTCGCCCTCGCCGTAATGCTTTTCCACATACCGCAGCCTGGCGTTCTTGTCCAGGTAGAAGGTGTGGATGCCGTCGTGCTGGGCGTTGCCGCCGCCGCAGTTGTGGATGCCGCACCCGGCGATGATGGTCACGTCGGCGCCTTCGCCGATGTGGAAGTCGTTGTACACCAGGTCGGTCAGGCCGGTCTGGCTGATGATGACCGGGATGTGCACGCTCTCGTTCTTGGTGCCCGGCTTGATGAAGATGTCGATGCCCGGCTTGTCGGTCTTGGTCACGATGTCGATGTTGGCGGTGGTGTTGCGGCTTTCCAGCTTGCCGTTGGAGCGGATGTTGTACGCCCCCACCGGCAGCGCGTCCAGCTCGGCGATCTCGTGCAGCAGGTTCTGCTCAATGGTGTTGATCATCGGTCACACCCCTTTCATTTTGCTGGTCAGCACGTCGCAGCCCGGGTTGGCGGCGTCGGCGCTGCCAAGCAAAGCGGGCAGGATCTCGCCCCGGGACCCGATGCGGGCCACGCCGCCGTCCTTGATGACGACGATGGTGTCGGCGATGTTCAAAATGCGCTCCTGATGGCTGATGATCAGGATGGTGCCCCGGGTCTGCTCGTACATCTTCTCAAAGACGCGGATCAGGTTCTGGAAGCTCCACAGGTCGATGCCGGCCTCCGGCTCGTCGAAAATGGACATCTTGGTGCCCCGGGCCAGTACCATGGCGATCTCGATGCGCTTGAGCTCGCCGCCGGACAGGCTGGCGTTGATCTCGCGGTCGATGTAGTCCCGGGCGCACAGGCCCACCTCGCTCAGGTAGGCGCAGGCCTCGTTGACGCTGGTGTTCTTGCCGGCGGCCAGGCTCAGCAGATCCTTGACCCGCAGGCCCTTGAAGCGCACCGGCTGCTGGAAGGCATAGCTGATGCCCAGGTTGGCGCGCTCGGTGATGCTCATGTGGGTGATGTCCACCCCGTCCAGAAGGATCTGGCCCGAGGTGGGCTGGTAAATGCCGGCGATGACCTTGGCCAAAGTGGACTTGCCGCCGCCGTTGGGGCCGGTGATGGCCACAAAACGGTCCTGCACGGTCAGGTTGATGTCATGCAGGATCTCCTTGTTATCGTCGGTCTCGTAGCCGACGTGTTTCAGTTCAAGCATGGATATCCTCCGAATCAAATGGGGTAGTCCCATTGTTGGGTATTTTTGCTACGGTTAATACTATACCACGCGAAAACCGAAAGCACAAGGTATTTCCTGGTAAAATGGTAGGAATTAAAAGAAAATTCTTCCAATGGGCAAAAAATGTGCGGAATAAAGCAAAAACGCAAGACCTGCGCAGTCTTCGGCGGGCGCTGTTCGCCCGGTCCGCAGGCAAAAATTCCCTTGACAGGGCCCTGCAAACGTGCTACCATACCTCTATCAAAAGCGAAGAACGGGAAAAGTACCGCCCATCGCGCACCGCACAGAGAGCCTGGCGCCATGCTGCAAGCCGGGACCTTGCCGGGGCAGGGAAGAACACCCGCGAGCTGCAAACGGAACCCCCGTCTACCGGCGGGGCAGTATGGGCGCCGCAGGCCGCGCGTTACAGCGGCAGCGTTTCAAAGGCGAGCGTATACGGAGGGACCGTATGCCAGCCTTGGTATGCGGTAAGTTAGGTGGCACCGCGGATCAAGACAGCGATTCGTCCTAAACACAAAGGGGACGAGTGGGCTGTCCATTTTTTTGCCATTCGTCCAAGGGTCGAAGAGCAAAAAAAGGAGTGCTGCCAAATGTGTTGTGTCATGGGCTATGCGGGGCATGATCTGACCCGCGAACAGTTTACCGGTTACCTGCTTCGCACCGCCACCCGGGGCCCCGACGACCACCGGGTGCTGCAAACGGAATTCGGCTTTCTCGGCTTCGGGCGGCTGGCCATTATGGGCCTCACGCCCGAGGGGATGCAGCCCTTTGTGCGGGACGGCGACTGTGTGGTGTGCAACGGCGAGCTGTACGGCTTCCGCCCCGTCAAGGCGCAGCTGGAGGCAGAGGGCTTTGCCTTTGAGTCGGACTCCGACTGCGAGATCATCCTGCCCTTGTACCGCAAGTACGGGCTGGAGATGTTCTCTCGCCTGGACGCCGAATTCGCCATGATCCTCTATGATTCCCGCAAAAAGTGGCTCATCGCCGCCCGGGATCCCATCGGCATCCGGCCGCTGTTTTACGGGTACAGCGAAAGCGGGGCCATCGCCTTTGCCTCCGAGGCCAAAAACCTCGTTGGTCTGTGCAAAAAGATCTATCCGTTCCCCATCGGCAGCTACTACTGCAACGGGCGCTTCGTGCGCTACTGCGACATTGCCGACACCCCGGCCTACACCCGGGACGAGATGCCGGTCATTCTGCAAAACATCCGCCAAAAACTCATCGCCGGGGTGGAAAAGCGCCTGGACGCCGACACGCCCGTGGGCTTTTTGCTCTCGGGCGGGCTGGATTCCAGCCTGGTCTGCGCCATCGCGGCCAAAAAGCTGGGCCGGCCCATCCGCACCTTTGCCATCGGCATGAGCGGCGACGCCATCGACCTCAAATACGCCCGCCAGACCGCCGAGTACCTGGGGGCGCAGCACACCGACGTCATCATCGACGAGCAGGACGTGCTGGGCGCCCTGGACGAGGTGGTGGCCATGCTGGGCACCTGGGACATCACCACGGTGCGGGCGTCGGTGGGCATGTACCTGGTGTGCAGGTACATCCATGAGCACACCGACATCCGGGTGCTGCTCACCGGCGAGATCAGCGACGAGCTGTTCGGCTACAAATACACCGACTACGCCCCCAGCGCCGCCGCCTTCCAGGCCGAAAGCCAGAAGCGGATACGGGAGCTGTACATGTACGACGTGCTGCGGGCCGACCGCTCCATCAGCGTCAACAGCCTGGAAGCCCGGGTGCCCTTCGGCGACCTGGATTTCGTGCGCTATGTCATGTCCATCGACCCCGCCCGCAAGCTCAACACCTACGGCAAGGGCAAGTATCTGCTGCGCAAGGCCTTTGAGGGCGACTGGCTGCCCGAAAGCATCCTCTGGCGGGAGAAGGCCGCCTTCTCCGACGCGGTGGGCCATTCCATGGTGGACATCATCAAGGCCTACGCCGACCACCTGTACACCGACCGGGATTTTGCCGAGCGCGCCGGCCGCTACACCTATTGCCGACCCTTTACCAAAGAGAGCCTGCTCTACCGCGAACTGTTTGAAAAGCACTATCCCGGCCAGGCCGAGATGATCGTGGATTACTGGATGCCCAACAAGGCCTGGCCCGGCTGCGATGTGGACGATCCCAGTGCACGGGTGCTGAAAAACTACGGCGATTCAGGCAAATAACAAGGAGGAACCCCCATGCAAATCCGCCGCGCCCGCCCGGCCGACCTGCCCGAGCTGCACCGCATCTACGCCGCCGCCCGGCAGTTCATGGCCCGCACCGGCAACCCCAACCAGTGGGTGGGGGATTATCCCAACGAAGCGTTGCTGCTGGAACAGATCGGGCGCGGCGTGTGCTACCTGCTGGAGCAGGACGGCCAGGCCGTGGGGGCCTTTTGCGCCATCCCCGGCGACGACCCCACCTACGAGGCCATCTATGGGGGCGAATGGCCCAACGACGACCCCTACCTCACGATCCACCGCCTGGCCTCGGACGGTCGGGTGCGGGGCGTGGCAAAAGCCTGCTTTGACTTCTGCGCGGTCAGCGGGCTGGCCCTGCGCATCGACACCCATGCCGACAACCGGGTCATGCAGACCCTGCTGGTGGCCAACGGCTTTGCCTACTGCGGGCGCATTTTGCTGGCGGACGGTCGGCCCCGGCTGGCCTACTGCCGCTCCGCCAACTGGAAGGGCTACGCCGCCCGCTGACTTTTGCATCACAACAAAACCGCCGCCCGCAAGGCAAACGCCTTGCGGGCGGCGGTTTTAGCGTGTCGAGAAACTCGACACGCTGCAAAAGGAGGAACAGTCCCGCACGGCAATTGCCTGACGGGCCTATTCCCCCTTTTGGAATCCCCCTCGACAAAATTT
>DBRU01000077.1:3596-18109 GCA_002306375.1 Faecalibacterium sp. UBA1360 | reverse complement strand
TAGCCGAAATGGCTGTACACATACTTGTGGTCATACCCGGCAGGCAGCTCCCCGTACTGGCCGTCGAAACGGTGGCCGCAGAAGTTGTCGTGGCCGGAGGGGCAGACGCAGTCCCGGCCCCAGTCGCGGTAGCTCTTGATCAGGCGGTTGAGCAGCGGGTCGTTGGTATAGACACAGCCGCCTTCGCCCATGGTCATGTGATGGGGCGGATAGAAGCTGGACGTGCCGATGTCGCCCCAGGCGCCGGTAAAGCGGGTCTGGCCGTTGATGGTGTACCGGGTGCCCAGGGCATCGCAGTTGTCCTCCACCAGCCAGAGGTCGTGGGCATCGCAGAAAGCCTTGACGGCGCTCAGGTCGAAGGGGTTGCCCAGGGTATGGGCGATCATGACAGCCTTGGTCTTGGGAGACAGGGCCGCTTCCAGCTTGGTCACGTCGATATTGTACTGAGGCACGGTCACATCCACGAACACCGGCACGGCGCCGTATTGCAGCGCCGGGGTGACGGTGGTGGGGAAGCCGCAGGCCACCGTGATGATCTCGTCGCCCTTTTTGATCTGACGGTCACCCAGTTCGGGGGCGGTCAGCGCCATAAAGGCAATGAGGTTGGCAGAGGAACCGCTGTTGACCAGGTTGGCAAAGCGCACGCCGATCCACTTGGCAAATTCCTTCTCGAATTCGTCGGCAAAGCGGCCGGTGGTCAGCCAGAAATCCAGCGTGGCGTCGGTGAGGGCGCACATCTCTTTCTCGTCAAAGACGCGGGACGCATAGGTGATGCGGTCGCCGGGCTTGAACGGCTCTTTCTTCTCCTTGAAATCGTGGTAGTACTGTGCCACCAGCGCCTTGATCTGCTCGCGGGCTTCGGCTTCGCTGGACCAGGTGTTGTGCATGGGGTGCCTCCTTGGAAATCAAAATCAAATCTTTATCGGGCCTCGTCACGGCCAAAGGCTGATGCGGCGCGAAACGATGTTCTCGCCTTCCAGCATCACAAAATAGTCGCCGTTTTCATCCGGCTGGGTCCGGGGCAGTTCGTCGATGCCCACTTCGTGCCGGACCTCGTCGCCGTTTTCTTCCTGGGTGATGTAGTTCAAGGTGGCGGTTGCCGGGACCCTGTCGCCCTGGATATAGACCTTGACGCTGTCGGCATAGCGGGTCATCACGTCGGTGACATGGGCTACCCAGGCCACATCGTAGCCTTCCTCGCTGCAGACATAGCACAGGAAATAGATGTCCTCGCCGTTGGGCTGGGGGTCCTTTTCCCAGCTGTCCACATTATAGGCATTGCGCTGGATACCGCCGTACCGCAGAAAAAACGCTTCCTGCGCAGCCTTGCTGCCGCCCCAGACATTGAACTCACAGACCAGGGGCGAATCCTCGGGCACCTCGTCAGCCAGGCCGGCCGCAACGCTGTCGCACAGGAATTCGTAAGTGTCCCTGGCGCCGTTGTCGTATCGTTCCCGGGCAGCGGCGCGCTGGCAGGCGCCGCAAGCCGTCAGCCCGGCCAGCACCGCCACGGCCAGCACGACGCTCAGCCAGCGGGGGCCTTTGCGAGCCGCCTGGAACAGCGCCGCCAGCAGCGTCAGCAGCATCAGGGCCACGCCGAAGGATTCCACCACCGCCGGGATGTAGCCCTTTTGCCAGCTGATCCAGTCGTTCTGGTATTTGCCCGAAATGCCCACCAGAAGCGCCGGCAAAGCCAGCAGGGACAGCCCGATGAAGAACAGGCACACCGCATGCCGGGCGCGAAGGGTCCATTTTCCCAGGCACAGGCAGGCCACGCACACCGCCGCCAGCAGCAGCGGCCAGAACACATCCCCCGCCGTGTACGCGTTGACATGCGTATCCGAAAAGAGGATCGTGTTCAGCGGGAATCCGGCCGACATCTGCTGCGCCCAGGTGCGCAGGGCCGCCTGCAGGTCCCAGGACGCCTGCACGCCGTCGTACCCGCCGCCCGAAGCGTTCAGCCGCGCGCTCAGCACGTAGAAAACCAGCGCGACGATCTCCCCCGCCAGAAACGGAAGTCCCAGGCGGACCGCCCGCCAAAACCGGGGTTCCAGCAAAAGCGCCAGTAATCCCAGCATGAAAATATAGGTATAGCCGATCTCGTAGATCCCGCAGGCCCAAAAGGTCATAACGCCGCCCAGCAACGCCCAGCGGATATGCCAGCTCTTGTGCAGAGCCACCATACACAGCCCGGCCAGCAGGGCCGGCAGCAAAGAGGCTTGGGGCAAAGCCTCATAGCTGTACATGCCGTTGGTGGTGTAATCGCTCCAAAGGCAGACCATGAGCGGAAGCAGCGCAAAAAAGGCCGCCCCCAGACGCCTGTTGCCGGTGGCCTTGCCCACCAACAGCCCCAGCAGCCCCGCGTCCACCAGGGTATGCCCGATGATAAACAGGCGATAGCGGTCAATGTCGCCCTTGGCCCAATACCGTATGGGCGCCGGCACGCTGGAAAACGGGAAAAACCGGGCGTCGCCCAAGGCCAGCGCGTGCCAGATCCCTTGCAGTTCCTCCTGCCAGGTCCCCCACACGCCCTGTTGGGTCAATTCGTAATATGCGGTCAAATTCCCGTACTGGTCGTCGCCGCCCAGGGGGGCCAGCCGGGTCACTTGCAGGTAGGCCACCGCCGCCGTCAGCGCCGCCAGCCCCAGGCACCACCAAAACAGCCGCGAAGTTTCCAGACGGCGGGCGGCCCGATCCAATTCGATGCGTTTCCTCTCCACGTAAAGCGCTTACTCCTTTACCGATGCAAGGCTTCTGCCCAGAAATTCGGCGATCTCGGCGTCCATCTCCGCCGGGATGTCGCCCCCGGCCAGCCACACCTTGCCGAACCGGCAGGTCATGGCCATACATTCTTCGATATGCCAGCGCGGACGCCAGCCGAAGGTCGCCTTGATCTTGCTGCAATCCAGCTTGAGGAAGTTGGCCTCATGGGGGGCGTTGGCCTCGGCGCGGTTTTCCCATTTGGCGTCGGGGCCCCAGCAGCGGCAGAACAGATCCACCAGATCGCCGGTGGTCACGCAGTCGCAGTCGTCCGGCCCCACGTTGTAGTACCCCGCAAAAGCAGGGTCCTCGTACTGGGCTTTGGCGATCATCAGGTACGCCGCCAAGGGTTCCAGAACATGCTGATAAGGGCGGGTCGAATAGGGGTTGCGCACCCCGATCGTCTCGCCCTTGGCCATGGCGCGGATGCAGTCCGGAATAATGCGGTCGTTGGCAAAATCGCCGCCGCCGATCACGTTGCCGGCCCGGGCCGTGGACACCGCCACCCCCATGCCGTCCAGAAAGCTGCTCTTGTAGCTGTGGGCCACCAGTTCCGAACAGCTTTTGCTGTTGGAGTAGGGATCGTAGCCGTCCAGAGGCTCGTTTTCGCGGTAACCCCAGTGCCATTCCTTGTTCTGATAAACCTTATCAGTCGTGATTATCACGACTGAACGCGGGGGTACCCCCGCGTTGCGCGCACATTCTAAAATGTTGACCGTGCCCATTACGTTTGTCTCGTAGGTGTAGCGCGGGTCCTTGTAACTGTCCCGCACGATGGGTTGGGCCGCCAGATGCAAAACGATCTGGGGGCTTGCCTCATCAAAGGCAGCTTTCAGGGCCTGCATATCCCGGATGTCCCCGATGACGCTGGTCATCCGGCCATCCAGGCCCGCCTTGTCAAACAGGGCGGGTTCGGTGGGCGGGTCCAGGCTGTACCCCGTAACGACGGCCCCCGCGCCTGTAAGCATCCGGCACAGCCATGTGCCCTTGAAGCCGGTGTGCCCGGTAACAAACACCCGTTTGCCCGCAAAAAATCCAAGATCCAGCATCAGTCGTTCCACACCTTCCAGGGCGCCTTGTTTTCGGCCCAGAGTTTTTCCAGCTGGTTTTTGTCGCGCACCGTGTCCATGCACTTCCAGAACCCGGCATGGCTGCGGCTTTGCAGCTGGCCCATGGCGGCCAGGGTCTCCAGCGGTTTTTTCTCCAGCACGGTATCGTCGCCATCGATCACATCAAAGATCGCCGGGTCGCAGACCATAAAGCCGATGTTGATCATGCTGCCGTCCATGTCCTGCTTTTCGCGAAAGCCCGTCACCAGGCCGGTGGCGTCCACGTCCAGCACGCCGAACTGCTGGCCCACGTTGTAGCTGGACATGGTCACGGCCTTGCCGTGGGCGCGGTGGAAGCGCTCCAGCTCGTTGAAGTCGATGTCGGCCACGCCGTCGCCGTAGGTCAGCATAAAGGGCTCGTCCCCCACATAGGGCCGCACGCGCCTGATGCGCCCGCCGGTCATGGTGTTGAGCCCGGTGTCCACCACCGTGACCTTCCAGGGTTCGGCATGGGAATTGAGCACCTGCATGGAGTTGGTGGCCAAATCAAAGGACACGTCGGCGTTGTGCAGGTAGTAATCAAAGAAATACTGCTTGATCACATCCTGCTTGTACCCCGCGCAGATCACAAAATCGGTATAGCCATAATGGGCGTACCCCTTCATGATGTGCCAAAGGATGGGTTTGCCGCCGATCTCGACCATGGGTTTGGGCTTGAGCACGCTTTCTTCGCTGATGCGCGTGCCGAACCCGCCGGCCAGAATCACAACTTTCATCTTGTCACCTGCCTGCATTGCATGCTTGTTTTTAATAATAGCATATTGGAGCGATTTTTACAATCTGGGAATCGACTTTTCGGATACAGCGTTCCCTTTCCCGGGTATCCGCCACAAAAACTTGCATTTCACATGGCGCCTGCGGTATACTTTTAGATAATTCTATGCCGCACCGGCCCAGCCGCCGCGGGTTTGCTTGCGCGCGAAAGGACGTCCCATGAATATCTGCTATGCAACGGATGACAATTTCTGTATGCAGACCGGGGTAAGCATGCTCTCCCTGATGTCCCATACCGATCCCGCCGCCCTCGTCTTTCATTTGCTGGACGCCGGTATTTCCGAAGAAAATTATCGCAAACTGGCCACCCTGGCAGAATCGGGGAAGGCAAGGCTCGTGCGATACAACGTGATCCCTTTTCTGGAAAAAGTCCGCCGGACCGGGCAAAAAAACTGGGGCGACGTTCCCACGCACGCGACCTGGGCCCGGCTTTTCCTGCCCGAGATACTGCCCGATTCCGTCACCCGCGTGCTGTATCTGGACGGGGACATCGTGGCGGATGCCGGGTTTGACGAATTCTATCGCCTCGATCTGGACGGTCGCATCCTGGCCGGGGCCGAGGATTGTATTTCGCAACAGCACAAGCGCTATCTCGGCCTTGACGACGAAGAGCCCTACATGAATGCGGGCGTACTTCTTTTCGACCTGGCCGCCTGGCGGGCCTGTTACGATCCCGACTGGGTGGAGTTCTGCCTGTCGGGTCGGGAGCCTTTTCCCATGGCAGATCAGGACGTGGTCAACCTGATGTTCCGCAATCAGATCCTGCCCTTGCCTTTGAAGTACAACTATTCGGTCTGGTTCCGGGCGCTGGATCTTGCGGCTTTGCGGCGTTTGCTGCAATCCCCGAACCTGTGCCGGTACACCCGGGACGAGATCCGGGACTGTGCCCAAAACGCCGTGTTCATCCATTACAACACGTGCAGTCTGCTGGTGCGCCCCTGGTACAAGAACGCCACCGACCCGGCCGCCCCCGTTTGGAAGCGCTGGTATGCCGCCTCCCCCTGGGGGCAGCAGCCGCTGCCCCCCGAACCGCCGCGGTTGTCCGCCGCGGAGCAGAAAGACCGGCGGTTGTACCAACGGGCGGGGAAGTTCGGATTTCCCCTGCTGCATACGGCCAAGTGCTTTTTCAATTCACTGTGTCAACATTCCTGATATCTGCGCAAAAAGGAGGCCCGTTTTGCACTCGGAAACCGACCTGATCAGCATCGTTGTTCCCGTATACAACGTCGCCGCCTATCTTCCCTGCTGCCTGGACAGCCTGCTGGCCCAGACCGACCAAAACTGGCAGGCCCTTTTGGTCGACGATGGCAGTACCGACGACAGCCTGGCCGTTTGCCGGGCCTATGAAGAAAAGGATCCCCGGTTTTTGGTGTTCCACCAAAAAAATGCAGGCGTCTGCGCGGCCCGCAACCTGGGCATTGCCAACGCCAACGGCCGCTATCTTTGTTTCGTGGACTCGGACGACTGGGTGGAGCCCGAATATCTGTCGGTCCTGCGCCGGGGCATACACGGCGCTCAGATGTCCATATGCGGCGTGGCGTGCGAGGAACCCGAGACGCTGTGGGACGAGACCGTCCGCCTGGAGCATATGCGCGCCACACCCTCCCGGTACGCCGGAAACGTCTATCTGAATTACAGCGTCAACCGCCTGTATATCACACAGATCCTGCGTGCCAACGGCCTTGCGATGCCTTTGGGCATGAAACGGGGCGAAGACGCGGTTTTTGTTGCGTCGTATCTGCGGCACTGTACCGCCGTCAGCGTTTCCGGGCGTATCCTGTATCACTATCGTCCCAATCCGACTTCGGCCATGCATCGGTTCCAGCCCGCCATCTGCGAGGACGAGACCGTCGTCATGCAGCGCCAGTATGATTTTTTTCACCCCAACGGTCCCGGCAGCCTTTCCCCGGCGGAGGAAGCCGCCTTTCGGCTCTGGCTGTTCGGTAAGGTGCTGGGCATCCTGCGCTACATCCTGCGGTATGCGCCGAACAACGCGATACGGAAAGCCCAGGTCCGCCGCCTGCTGGAATTCCCGTTGGCCCGCCGCTGCCTGCTCGACCCGCCCGCCGGCACCGGAAAGAAAGCAAGGCTGGCCGCCCTGCTGCTGCGCCTGCACGCCTGGGACGCCCTGATCGGCTTGATCAAAACCATGTAAGGCAAAAAAACCCGCCCCGGGACCGCATTTACGCGATCCCGGGGCGGGACTTCGTTATTGGTTTGGAAGGGTGTACACCGCAATATAGTTCACAGCTTTCTTTGCTGCATGGTATTTTCCGTCATTCGCAACATAGAGTTTTCCGTTCACCACAGCCAGCCCCTCAACCGCATAAGAATCCAACAGTTTGAACTCTTTCTGTATCGTTCCCGCCTCAATATCTACGGCATAGATATAATTGTCTTCTCCGTTATAATCAGCGCCGACCGTCAGCCAAATTTCATTTTCTTTTTCATAAAAAAAGAGTTGATCCTGATCCTGAAAATCGCACTTTATGGCCCGCACAATCGTACCGTTTTCTTTTTCATATTGGACCAAATAGTCGTGAAAAAACAAAACCCACAAGCTGTCCGTTGATGAATCAAAACAGATTCCATTTGCCTTATAGCCACTATACTCACCAGTTGATATGGTAGAAAGTATTTCCCCGTTCTTTGTCAGATTAACTATCTCGTCCCCCTTCACAAGCCACAAGGAATCCGACAAAGAATCATAAGCAACCCCCTGTTGTGTAATGCTTTCGTCGGGAAACACGGCACGCAAGTCAATTTCCTTAAGGACCTGCTTCCAATCGGCGGAAAATTCGACGATTGCCGGGCTGTAATCGTCTTCTTGATCGGGCGTCGCATACCCCAGACTATTCACCCAGAATCCATCATCCTTTTCATCGTATGCCAGACCCGTGCAAGTCAAATCTTTTTGGCACAACGTAAAAAGATCCACAACGTTTTCGCTCATCAGCGCCGGTGTACTTCCCATGTATATACCGCCCGTAATTGCGACAGCGACTACAAGTACCCCCAAAAGCAATGGCAATATTTTGCAAGATCTCGTCATATATGCGTTTACACCTCTCCCCTTGGCCTTACTCGCGGAGGACCTCGCGCAGCTTACCTTTCAGTTTGCGGGCTGCCGAACGGGCTTTGTCGCGCCATTCGACCGGCGGATTGTTGTCGCCCAACTTCTGGCTGACAAACGCCCTGAATTCCGGCTGGAGCCACGTGGTCCCGTCGGAACACCGCCGCTCCCGCACTTCGGCGTAGGTGGGCGTCCGCAGCTGCGGAATGTCGCCCAGGGTCAGGAACGCATGCCCGTTGTAGCAGTGAGGCTGTTCGCAGCAATACCCCACCGGTTTGAAATGAAGCGGCTTTGAAAGATCGTACAGGTTGCCGATCGATTCGCTGAAATAGCACTGATGGGTTTCACCGCTTTCCAGGTTGACCCAGAAGCTCCAAAGCCCTGCACAGCAAAACTCCCGGCGTTTGTGATAGAAAATGCTCTTTTTGAAGTCAAACAGCGTGGACCCGAATGTCCCCCAGATTTTCTGATATTCTTCAAACGAATGCTTGGACAAATGGTGAATGTCATCGGTCCGATCATCCCGTGCGATCGTGACATGGCAGACCGCGCCGAAATTTTCCAGCGAGAATTTCTTGACTTCCTCAACATAAGGGATCAGCTCATCGCTGGGCGTGATCTCCACCGTGACCGAGCACCGAGCCCGCCGCATCCGATTGACATTTTCGGCAAATTGGGGCAGGATGTTCAGCCTCTTGAGTTCCAGGTAATGGAACGAAAATTTGAACATCAGCCGCTGGCGCAGTTCCGGGGGAAATGCCTCCACTTCCTCAAAGCGGTTGGTCAGGACGCCGTTGGTCACCACCATCACGTAATGCCCGCATTCCAGAAGGGCGCGCACAATGGGCAGAATGTCCGAGGAAAGCAGCGTTTCGCCGCCGGCGCAGAAATTGATCAGGCACGCCCCGCCCAGCCGCTCAAAGGAAAAGGCCCGTTTGATCTCATCGAGAGAATGGCTGATCCTGGCGATCTTCTTATTGAACAAGTTCTGCTGGGCAATATAACAGTAATGACACCGCAGATTGCAGGTGTGGGTGGGAACAAAACACTCAATAAATCGGATGAGCCTGTCATTTTTCATAAATCTGTCCATTCTTTGTGTCATATTTCTTCCGGGTTTTTGCGCGTGCCGGCGCAAGGGGCAGGCAGCGTTGTGCGGCCGATCCGTCCGCGCGTTTCGGTTTCAATCCTGTACCAGCAGCGGCGGGCACACATAAAAGCCGCTGTATTGCGTCTGCCACTTGACCCCGCCGTTGAACTCAGGCGTTTCGACGATCTCGAACTCAGCCGCGTTGTAAAGCCCGTCCAGGCTTTGCCCCATGTGAAAAGAGTTGTACACGTTCAGGACCGGGCACACGCGGTACCGTCCCGGCGCCAAGCGGGAAACATCCATTTCAAACAACAGCTCTTTTCTGCCGCTTGCGGTCAGCGCAAACCCTTTTTGCGTCATTGCCCGTGTAACGGGGACATCCGTGGCGTGCCGCAGCACCAGGGACAGCATCACGTTTTCGATGTCCCGCTCGCAGGTCACGCCGAGCTTTCCGCGAAGGGTGCCGCCCACGGGCAGCTTCCCGTTTTCGTCCGTAAACAGCTCGATATCCTGCATGGTGGCCAGGTGTACGGAAAATTCCGGCCGCCTGGGCAGGTCGGCCAGTTTCTGCTTGTTTTTCAGGGCGGTTCGGCTGCTGTAGATCTCAATTCCCTGTTCCGTCTCGCCGTCAAACACCATTTTGCCCTGGTCCAGAACGATGACGCGGTTACACAACTGGCGCACTGTGTTCATGTTATGGCTGACGTACAGGATCGTACGCCCGCTGTGGGCTTCGTCATCCATCTTTCCCAGGCACTTTTCCTGGAATTTGGCGTCCCCCACCGCCAGCACTTCGTCCATGATCATGATCTCGCTGTCCAGGTGGGCGGCCACCGCAAAGGCCAGCTTGACATACATGCCGCTGGAATAGCGCTTGACCGGTGTGTCGATGAAATCCCGCACCTCGGAAAATGCGACGATGTCGTCCATTTTTGCGTCGATCTCGGCCTTGGTCATGCCTAGGATCGCACCGTTCAGATACACGTTTTCACGCCCGGTCATCTCCGGGTGGAAGCCGGTGCCCACTTCCAGCATACTGGCCACGCGGCCGTACATGTCGATGGTCCCTTCGGTGGGGGCGGTGACATGGGTCAGCAGCTTGAGCAGCGTGCTTTTGCCCGCTCCGTTGGAGCCGATGATGCCCACGGCTTCGCCTTTTCTGATCTCAAAATCCAGGCCGTTCAGCGCCATGAAAGTCTGCCCGATCAATCGTTGATCGGTACCGATCTTTGTGTTGGGGTCTTCCTTGCCCCGTTTGCGCGCCCACCAGCTTTGCAGGTCCCGGGAAAGGGTGCCCGTTCCGATCTGGCCCAGGCGGTACTGCTTTTTCAGACCCTGCACGCGGATCATGATTTCTTCGTTGTTTCCCATTTTTCCCTCCGGGTCAGACCGTATCCACGAACGTCTTTTCCACCTTGCTGAACAAGCTGGCCCCCAACAGCAGCAGGATCAGCATTCCCGCAACCGCAACAGTCCATCCCTGCACCGAGAGTTCGCCGCTGCCGAAAAAGATGGCGCGGAAGGTTTCCATCGGGGCGGTCATGGGATTCAGGGTCAGCGCCAGGCGAAGGCGCGGGTCCGTGATCATGGACATGGGATAGACCACAGGCGTGGCATACATCCAAAGCTGTACCGCCACCGTGATCAGCAGGCTCAGATCGCGGTATTTTGTGGTCAGGCTGGATACGATGATGCCGCACCCAAGCCCCAGCAGACCGACCTGCACCAGGACCAGCGGCATCAGGGGCAGCAGTTCCCACCGGGGGCTCACCTGCCCCTGTACGCCGTAAAAGGCAAGGATCAGCAAAAACAAGACAAACTGTACAAGGAAATTGATCCCGGCCGAGATCATGGTGGAGATCGGCATTGTCAGCCGCGGAAAATACACCTTGCTGAAGATCGACGCATTGGTGGTGAAGGTGCCCGAAACACGGTTCAGGCTCGTGGAAAAAAAGGTCCACATGGCCGTGCCCGCCATATAAAACGCCAGCTGCGGCGCGCCGTTGGTCGGCAGGCTGGCGATCGCGCCGAACATGACCGTGTACATCAGCGTCGTCAGCAAAGGACTGATCAGGATCCAGGCCGGGCCCAGCACGGTCTGCTTGTAAATGATCGTAAAATCACGCTTGACGAACAGCCAGATCAGGTCGCGGTAGCGCCAAAGTTCCCCGAAATCGATCTGGGAAAATCCTTTCGGCGGCTCGTAATGCACATGATACCGGGATGTGGTTGGTTCCATATGGGTGCAAACTCCTTTATCTATTCAAGCATTTGGGCAAGGCGCTCAAACCGGGCATCCATGTCGCCCGGGTCAAAGCGCTGTTCCCGCCCCAGCATGGGCAGGATGTCCCGCAGGGCCTGCGCGGCCCGGTCGGGCGTTTCCAGATAGCGCACATAGGGGTTTTGGCGCAGCCATTCATACACGCCGCGGACCTTGTGATCGCAGTTGTCCAGCACGATGCAGGGCGTGCCGGTCAGCGCCGCAAACACCATTCCATGCAGCCGGTCGGTCACGATCAGACGATAGGAAGAAAATTCTTCCAGTTTGCCGTGCACGGCTTCGTCCCCCAGTTCCGGCGGCACCTTGCCGGGGCGCACGGTATCGGTCCACACAAACGTCTCGTCCGGCAAGGCCTGCCGCAGCTGCGCGGCCAAACGGTCCCGCCCCGGCGTATCCAGCGCGCTCTCCCGGTCTTTGCGCAGGCAAAGGCCGATCCCCCTGCGCGGCCCCGCCGGCTGCTCCCAACGCAGGAACAGCACCATATCGGGGAACAGTTCGCAGCGCAAGCCGGGCATCAGGCGGCGCACACGCTCCAGGGTGTCTTTTTCCCGGGCAAGGAACAGCAGGTTCCCGGCGGCGCGATACCCGCGCCGGGAACGCCGGGCCTGCGCCTCGTTTTCCTGTTCATAGTACAGCGTCTGGGGCATCATCACGATGCGGAAGCCTTTCAGCGCGCGCAGGACGCTTTGGATATTTTTTTCTTCCTGCTGCCACAGCGAACCCGCGAACCCGCCGCCGGTGATCAGGATCGTGTCCCGCCGGGGGTCCAGCAGGGAACGATACGCCTGCGCCGCGCAGGAAAAGGCAAACCCCGGCAGTTCCGCCACCGGCACATCGGGGAAATACCGGCGCAGGAACCGCCGTTCCGCCATGGCGATGGCATGGTCGCCCAGATTGCCGTGTTCCGGCGTTTGCACCAGGATGAACCGGCGCCCCGACGCCCCGGCGTTCAGCTGTTGGCGGAACCGTTCGTACCTGCGCGGGTCGGGCGACTCGCATCCGTCCGCGTGGCGCAGGCGGCGCAGCCCGGCCTTGAGCCTGCGATACGCATGGTACAGCGCCGGCAGCGTATACCGGAACCGGCCGCCCCGTTTCTGATTCCCAGGCAGGCGGGGATATACCCGCTCAAAGACCTGCCGGCCGCATCGCCGGACCCCGGCCAGCGCCCCGGCGTCGCCGGCGCACAGCTGCTCGGCACGGTCGATCTGGCCGGTAAAGACCTCGTAGTCCTTGACGGCAAAGTCGGGCAAATGGTCGCACACAAAGGCCGACCGCTGGACAAAGGCATCCAGCGCGTCCAGCAGCGCGCGGGAAGATTCGGTGTGCATGATACTGTCCGCCCGCTGGCGGTAGCCGTACAAGGGCTGGTCCACCCACAGCACCCTCCCGGCCTGATACAACAGCCGGTAGGTCAGGAATTCATCTTCGTGGATACGGCCAAGCGGATAGCGCAGGCGGTCAAAAAGCTGCCGGGAATACAGTTTGTTCCAGGCAACCACCATTTGGGTGTTGAGTTCGTTGGTATAAAAGAAGTCCCACAGGGCCGCCCCGCTCAGACGTACCGGCTGTACGGGCACAAAGGACGCGAGTATCCAATCTTTGGGGGGCTGTTCCCACTTTTCAAAGCGGCAGCAGGCAATGCGCGCGTCAGGGTCCGCGCCCAGCGCCTTGTACAAAGTTTCCAGCATTTGGGGGTGCAGCACGTCATCGCTGTCCGCAAACGCCACCCAAGCCCCTCGGCATACTTCCAGCCCGGCGTTGCGCGCCCCCGAAAGCCCGCTGTTTTTCTGGTGGAGCACCTTGATCCGCGCATCGCGCCCGGCCCATTCGTCGCACATCTGCCCGCAGCGGTCGGGGCTGCCGTCATCCACCAGGATGATCTCCAGGTTTTGGTAGGTCTGCCCGGTGATGGACGCCACGCAGGCATCAAGATAATCCTGCACCTTGTACACCGGCACAATGACCGAGATCAGTTCTTCCATGAACACTCCCCGAAACTGCGGCCGCAGGCCGCAAGCGTATTCTTACTAAAGAGGATACCATATCCCATGCCGGAATGCAACTTGCCCGGCCCGGTCCCGCGCCCGCAAAAAAGCCCCCGCGCCGGCAAAGCGCGGGGGCTGCGGATCATAAGGGTCACTCCGCCTCTTCTTCCAGATCGCGGACAAAGCGCCACAAATGTTCGATGGTATCGATGTCGGCAAGGTCTGCCTCGGACACGTCCAGGCCGGTGGCCTCGCTCAATTGCCAGGCCAGTTCGATCAGATCCTCGGCGTCCGCGCCCAGTTCCTCCAGCGTAATGGAACCGCTCAGCTCGTTTTCGTCACAGCTGAACTGCTCTGCCAGAATTTCCTTCAACTCCTGCTTGGTCATTGCTGTCTCCCCCAATCCTTGCGGCCGCGCGGCCGGCTTTCCTTCCTTTGGCCATATCATACCCAATCGGCGCGGGTATCGTCAAGAGGTCGGCCAACCATGCCCTTTAGAAATCTGGGGCGGATTCTTGTGCAACCTTAACAGGCAGGCGTCCGTTCACGCCTTGCGTTCCGACTGGGTACCAAAATAGAACGCCACCACCATGGTGACAATGGTCATGACCGTGTCGGGCTGAAGCTGGCCGGTCAGGGCCAGGGCCGCAAACACCGCGATGACCACCAGCGTCACGATGGTCTTGACCTTGACAAGGGCCGCCAGGTTCTTTAACAGTTCACGCATTTGCCTTTCCCCCTTTTTATTCCCCGCCGGAGCGCACCGGCAGGTTCTCACATTTCTGCATAATATGCGTCACCGACGGGTCGCCGTCCCCCAGCGCCATGTACGGGTCGTAGCAGCTGCGCAGCGTCTCCACGCCGTAGGGCGGCACGGCCCCCGTCTCGATGTAGTGCAGCCCCAGGTCGATGACCTTGGCCCGCAACAGGCCCTTGACGCCGTCGCGCAGGGCTTTGTCCGTCTTGCGGCCCCGGGTCAGCCGGGCCGCCGCCCACCCGCCGAAGGCCGCCAGCAGCGGCACCAGCGCGCTGACCAGGTCGGGCAACCAGTCCATGGGCCTCACCCCTCCCACTTGCTTTTGTACAGCCCGGCGTCGGTCAGGCCGCGCCCGACACAGCAGAGCAAGACCGCGTCGGCGTCCCCCTGGCTCACCGGGCCGATGGTGATCGTCTGCACGGTATGCGCGTCGTTGGCCCAGGCGCTGCGGTACAGCCCCTGCTTGTCCAGCCCTCGTCGCACGCACACGGCCAGGATGGCATCGGCATCCCCCTGGGTGACAGGCCCGATGGTGATGGTTTGCAGGCGGGCGGGGGTGTAGGCCGGCGCTTCGGGGGACTGCGCTTCCTCCGGCCGCTGCACGGCCTGCTGGCCCGGGCCATAGGTGTACACGTCCCCGTCGGCGGTGGTGAAGTCATCGTCCAGCCACACCAGCGGGTTGCG
>DBRU01000077.1:0-3514 GCA_002306375.1 Faecalibacterium sp. UBA1360 | reverse complement strand
TATAGTCGGCGTGGCGCAGGCGCAGCGCCGTGCCGTAGCTTTGCATGCCCGTTTTCGTGTGGCCGTCCCATTCCTGGGTCCAGTCCACAGCGCCGTCCTCGGCGGCGTACACCGGCTTGACGATGGTCCCGCCCTGGTTGGTGCGCAGGTCGATGGCCTGGTGCCGGTCACCGTTTTTGTAGTAATACCCCGCCGTCAGCACGTGCAGGGCCAGGGGCCAGGCCAGCAGCACTTCGCCGTTTTGCAGTCGCATTTCATTCTCCTTTCGCCAGGAAAAACACTTCCACGTCGCTGGGCGGCAGGGTGTCGGACGTACAGGTCACGGTCCCTGCGCCCAGCGTTTTCTGCCCCGCCTGCACCGCCCGGCCCGAACGGCGCAGGTCCGCCAGCGTGTCCTGCGGGAAGTCGTTTTCGATGAACGGCGGGCTCACCATCGTGGACCCTGCCGTGATCCCGGGCGCGCCCAGCAGCGGCGTTGCCGCCGCCGTCTGGGTGTACGGGCCGCTGCCGCTCCATCCGTCCACCGCAAAGGACGCCTTGTACAGGTAGGTCGATCCCTTTTGCACAACATCCGCGAACAGCGCCGGGTAGGCGTCCAGCGTGGCGCCGGCCTCCACGGCGGCCCCCGCCCGGGTCAGCACGGCCGCCAGTTCCGCCTTGGCCGTTTGCAGGCGGTCGATCTCGCTTTGTACGCTCATGTCCTCACCGCCTCAGATCGCGGCCAGCGCGTCTTCGATGTCCCCCGTCAGGCTCACCGTGCCGCCGTCCGTGTACCCCGCCGGCACCGCATAGCTCGTCTGGGTCAGGCCGTCGATCGCGCCCGACACCGTCCCGTTGTCGGCCATGCTGCCCGTGACCTTGACGCCGTTGACATAGGCCGTTTTTCCGCTCAGGATGTCGGCGGCCGCCGCCGTGGCGTCGGTGGTGGTGATGTAGGCGGCCGGGATCGCCGCCACCGTGACCTTGGCCAGCACCTTGCCGGCCGTGGGCGTCACGGTCTGGGCCGACTTGGTGGGCGTGGCGCTCTTTTCCTCGGTGACCAGTTTCACGGCGCCCGCCCCGCTGTGATAGCCCTTGGGCACCGTGTAGCTGGTTGTGGATGTGTCCAGCGTTTTGTTCACGGCGCCGTTGCTGGGCATCGTGCCGGTGGTCACGGCGCCGTCTGCCGTCACGATGACCTTGTTGGCCAGCACGTCGCCGGCCGTCGCCGTCACCGACGACACGTCCTGGTACGCTTCGGGGATGGCGGCCACCGTCACGTCCGACAGGCCGTAGTACCCCGCGTCCGGCGTGATGTTCTGCTGCTTTTTGGTCGGGGTGGCGCTTTTGCTTTGCAGCGTGTAGTTGCCGCCGCCCGACACCCCGGACACCGTGCCCGACCCGTTGTGGTACCCCTTGGGGATCGTGTAGGTTTCGCCCTCCTGCACCGTGGCCGACACCGCGCCCCGGTTTTCGATGCCGTCGAACGCGTCGGCCAGGTCGTCCAGCTTGGCGGTGCTCTGGGCAAGGCCCAGCTCCACCGCCTTGGCGCGCAGGGCGTTGCGCGACGTTTGCAGGCGGGTGATCTCGGTTTGTATGCTCAATGGTATCCCTCCGTCAAATCGTGCCCAGGATCACTTCGATGTTGCCCACCGTGGTGTACACGGCGGCCGAAGTCACCGGCAGGGTGTTGTTTTGTTCCACGGCTTCGGCCGTGTCCACCGACAGGGTGTTGGTCTGCCGGTCCAGTTTCAGGCCGTGGCCGATGTTGTACCCCGCCCCGCCCCCGTACCCCGACAGGTCCAGCTCGGCGTCCAGCGCCGGGGCCGCGTCCAGTTCGCAGTCGATCTTTTGCCGGGTCCCGATCTCCCCGGCCAGGTCATAGCAGGTCATGGTTCACGACCTCCAGCACGCGCAGCGTCCCCACCACCGGGGTCGCCACCAAGGTCTTGGCCCCGTCGTACACACGCACGTCGAACTTGTATTCCCCGGGGGTCAGCGCATTTGTTTGTTCATGCGGGATGCGCACGACCCCTTCGCCGTCCGCTTCCAGCGAGAACTGCACCTCCTTGTACCGCCCCACCGTGAACACGACCTTCTCGTCGGTGGGGGTGAAGGGTTCGCCCCCGTTGGTCAGGCGGATGGTCAGCTGCATCGTGTCGCCCCGGTATACCTCAAGCGTCAAGAGCAGCCCCTCCTTCTTCGGTCACGGCCTGCCACGCCGACGGCAGCGCCGCCGCGTCCCACACGCAGTTGTCCTGCCCGCAGCGGTACACCGTGCCGTCGGCGGCGCGGTAGCATTCGCCCTGCATGTACATGCCGCTGGCGCCCTGGGGGTCCACCCACGCCTTGGCCCGGGCGGGGTCGGTGGTGTGCGCCAGGCTCCACAGCGCCCGCAGGCCGGAAGGCCGGCCCTGGTAGTGGGCCGCGTTGTGGGGTTGCAGCAGCGTCCAGACCTGGTCTTCGTCCGCCACCGGCGCGCCCACGGGCCAAAGGGTATAATCCTGCCCGGCGTCCCAGGGGGGCACGGCCCGTTCCCGGGCGATGATCTCGGTGCCGGTCAGGCTGGCGGCCGTCTGCCGCAGCTCGGCCGCTTCGCGACGGCCCAGGTCCCGCACAAGGTCCAGTACCAGTTGTTTGCTGTTCATGCCTGCATCACCCCTTCATTGTACGCCGCCGCCAGTTCGTCCCAGACGGCGTCCTCGTCGCCGCCGGCGGGCTGCATGGCGGCCAGTTCCTCCTGGGTATAGCGGTGGTACCAAAGGCAGGGTTCGGTGATGTCCCGCGCCGGCACCCTGCGCCGCAGTCCTTCGGGGCGTTCGGGCGTTACGGTGCCCGCCATGACCTCGACGCTTTCTTCGGTGCGCCCGGTCACGATCACGCCCTCGTACACATACCCCGCCGAAAGGTCGGGGGCTTCGACGGGCTGCTTGCTTTGTTCGTCATAGATCGTCATGCCGTCACTCCTTTACAGCTTGATGCCGTAGATCTCCTGCGGGATCGCATGCTGATTGTTGGTGCTTTGCTGTGCGGTCTCAAAGGAGACCCCCGTGCTTGTGATGTTGGCGTATCTGTACGCGACGCCGGTGCCGGTCGGCGCCATGAGCGTGATCCTTTCGNNACGGACCAGAACGAGGTCGTACAAAGACAGGTCGAGGCTTACGGTTTGCGCCGAAAACGTTTTGGTCGGGTTAGGATTTGTCCACAGCAGATCCATCTGCATGCCGCCGCTCAGCGCCTCCAGATTCAGTGCCATATATCAGTTCACCCCCTGTTTGATGGCAAAATACAGTTCCACGTCCACGGCCGGCGCTTCGTCCAGCGTGACGGTCATGACGCCCGCGCCCAGGGTCTTGGCCGCAGCGCCGATCTTGCGGGCCGGGACGCGCATGGCGTTCTTGGTCGCGGCCGGCAGCGTGTTGTCCATGCCCGTCACCGGCAAAAGCGTGCTGGACGCCGTCACCGCCGGGCCCCCGTCCGCCGCCGTCAGGGCCACGGTTTGGGTAAAGCCGTTGTCGGCCGGGGTCCAGGAGGA
>DBRU01000119.1:25944-30142 GCA_002306375.1 Faecalibacterium sp. UBA1360 | reverse complement strand
CGGGCGCCAACATCAAAAAAAGCGCTGCGAAGATCCCTCGCAGCACCCTTGCTGTTATGCAATTATTATACGGACCCTGCCGCCAAATTTCAACTGGCGGTTTGAACAAATCGGGCTGTGCAAAACCCGGGCAAAACCGGCGGTTTGGGCGGTGCTTTGCCTGTCTGTCATAAAAAACCGGCAAATACACAAGATCGAACGCCCGGCAACGTGTTAACTTGTGGCTTTGGGGGCCCTGCCGCGGCGGCTGCGCCGGTAGCAAAGCGCCATGACTGCGATGCCCGCCAGGCTGGCCAGATCGGTGGCGCGCCAGAACCAGAATCCGGCAAACTCCACCGTGGCTGTGCCGTCCCACCCGGCGGGCAGGGTCACCACCAGGTATCCGTCCCGGCGGTCCAGCGCCGCGCCGGAGGCAGTGTCGCTCAGCTTGTAGCCCGGGTAGGCGTACAGCGGCAAGATCACGTCGGCGGTCTCGCCGGTAGTGTTCTGTGCCGTGAACCGCACGCTCAGCGTGCCCAGTGCGGCCTCGCGGACCTCGACGCCGTCGTCAAAATACAGGTTCACGTCGGCGGTCTGCAAGGCGGTCTCCTCCGGCAGGTCGGCAGGCAGGTACTCGCCCTCGGCGATCTGGTCCTCCCGCACGCGGCGCGCCACGCCGGTGGACCCAAGGCTCATGTAATAGGTCACCGGGCTGTCGGTGCATACATCGTACATCAGGTACCCGGCGGGGATAACGGCCAGCAGGGCCAGCAGGGCGGCCGCCCGCTGCGCGGTCTGGGGCCGGGCCGCCGCGAACAGCGCCACTGCGCAGGCGGTGCACACAGCCAGCAGGGCGGCCGCGGGGCTCAGCATGCGCCAGGCATACTGCAACTTGCCAAAAAGGCCGGACAACGCCAGACACAGCGGGTTGTCGCTGACCGAAAGATNNCCAGGCGCCCAGGCGGCGCGCGCCGCGCCCGGCTTTGCGCACGGCGGGGTCCGCCATGGCCAGAACGAACAGCCCGATGCCCAGGCCCATGGCCAGCCCGGCCGACAAAAACATCTCGCCGTTCAGACCCTGGGCCGGGGCCAGCGACGACCCGCCCCCGGCCCCGAAGGGCATGAACAGCTGCCCGGGCATCAAGGCGCTTTGCCACAGGTAGAAAGCGTCGTACCGGGCGCTGACGCGGCACGCGCCGGCGATCATATAGTGCAAAAGCGGGGTCAGGAACCACAGGTTCCACACAAGGGCCGCGCCGGCCGCCTTGCACAGGCAGGGCAGAACGGGGCGGCGAAAGACCCGGGCCCCATTGACCAGGCAGAACACAGCGGCCACGAACCCTGCCATGACGGTGGTCAGCAGGTGGGTCTGCAAAAGACCCGTAAAGCCCAGGGCCAGCGGGGCCCAGCACCAGGGCTCGGCCCTGTCGCCGGGGCGTTGGCGGCAGATGCGCCACATTCCGTACACGACCAGGGGCAAAAACAACATCGAGGAATACTCGCCCACTGCCCCGCGCACATACACGTTGGTCAGCCGGTAGGGCGCCAGCAGATACAGCGCGGTACCGGCCAGGGCAGCGGTCTCGCTGCCGAGCATACGGCGCAGCGCGTACCGGGTCACCAGGGCGGTGGCCAGCGTGATGCCAAACACGTACAGTTTGTATGCCGTCTGCAACGGGAAGCCCAGAATGCGCAGCACCGCCGCCGGGTACAAAAGCAGATCGGCGTACATCACACCAAAGGGATACCCCTTGCCGCTGAGCAGGTCGGGGTACATGCGCACCGGGAACTGCCCGGCCAGCAGCCCTGCCTTGAGCCCTTCGATGCGGCTCAGGTGCACGGTCAGGTCGTGGCCGTAGACCAGGTAATCCAACCCCAGGGGCAAGCAGGCGATGAGCACCAGGCAGACAAGACCCAGGGCGCTGTACCGGGCTTTCAGGGTCCGCCAAGGCAGAGTCAGGCGGCCGGTCACGACCAGCAGCACCCAGTCCGCGGCGGCGAACAGGGCCAGCAAAGTCAGAAAATGGACATAGGCGAAGGCGTGGGTCGGGATCAGCCGCACCCCCGTGATGAGGATGCTCTGTCCCTCGGCGCAGTCGGCGTTGAACTGCATCTGGGCGTTATCGCACCCGTGTTCCATCCACAGGGCGAAGGACGCCTGGCTTGCCCCGGGGGTCAGGGCGGCCACGTCATAGCGGGCGGTGGGCATGCGCTCGTCCCAGAAATGCACGTTGCCCGTGCCGCCGTCGTTGGCGTAGCTGACCAGGACCCGGTAGCTGCCGGCCTCGATGTCCAGATCGTCGCTCACGGCAAACTGGCCCGAAAAATCCTCCACCCGCACCCCTTGTTCCTCCCGGGCCGCCTGCTCGACACAGGGCTGCAGAAGATCGGGCGTCACCTCAATGGGGCTGCCGGCCCCAAAGTCCGCCCCGAACCGCGCCAGCAAAACCGCCAGCTGCACGGCGGCCAGCAGCAAAAATCCCGCGTTTTTGCGGCAAAAGAATGTTTTGAGCCCCTGCATGGGCAGACCTCTTTTCTGTGCGAAGCTGTGCACCCGACCCTTGGGGTCGGATGCCGGTTTCATTATACCCGCTTGCGTGCCCGGCCGCAAGCGTGCTATACTCAAACAAAACAGGCAGGAGGCGACGGGGATGGAGATCGAACGCAAATGGATGGTCACGGGCTGGCCCGCGGGGCTGGACGCCGCGCAGGTGTACCGCATGGACCAGGGGTATATCAGCGTGCGGCCCACCGTGCGCATCCGGCGCGAGGCGCTGGACGGCGGGCCCACGGCGCTGGTGCTCTGCTTCAAGGGCGCGCCCGACGCCACCGGCATGAGCCGGCAGGAGATCGAGACCGAGATCGACGCCGATCTGTTTGACAAGCTGGAATCCCTGATCGGCCGGCCTCTGATCACCAAAGAACGGCGGGGCTACCCGCTGCCCGGCGGCCTGATGCTGGAAGTCAACGACGTGGACCCGGGCCAGCCCGGGCATTTCATGTACGCTGAGGTGGAATTCCCCACCCGGGACGCCGCGCTGGCCTGGGACCCTGCCGGGGCCGGCCTGGCCGACTACCTGAAAGAGGAAGTCACCGGCCAGCCCGGCGCCACCATGGGCGAATACTGGGAGCAGANNCCGGGGCCCGGCGGGGGGCTGAACGCCGCCGCAGACCGCATACACAATAAAGCAAGACCGGCCCGCGGCAGGGGGTACCCCCGCGCGGGCCGGTCTTTTGCCTTTGCGCAAACTTGTCAACGGGCGTCGGTTCAGTCGATGCCGGTTTCGGCGGCGTATTCCTCAATGAGCTCCCGCTCCAAAAACGGGGTCTTGACGCCTTCCCGGTCGCGGTAGGCCTCGTGTCCCTTGCCGATGACCGCGATCAGGTCGCCCTCCTCGGCGTGGTCGATGGCGTAGTGCAAGGCGTCCAGCCGGTCGGGAATCTCCACATAGGGCACGTCGGGGTTGCCCTTGGCGATGCCCTGCTTGATGTCGGCGATGATGTCCTCTACCTTTTCAAAGCGGTTGTTGTCCTCGGTCAGGATCAGGAAATCCGCCATCTTCGAGCACACCTCGCCCATGCCGTAGCGGCGCAGCTTGCTGCGGTTGCCCCCGCACCCGAACACCACCACCATGCGGTGGGGCTCATAGGCCTTCAGGGTCTGCATCAGGCTTTCGGCGGCGGCCTCGTTGTGGGCGTAGTCGATGAGGATCGTGAACCGATGGCTCACGGGCACCAGCTCCACCCGGCCCTTGACCACCGTGTCCCGCAGGCCCTGGTGGATGGCCTCGTCCTCCAGGCCCAGGGCCTTGCCCACGCCGATGGTGGCCAAAGCGTTGTAGATGCTGAACAGCCCCGGCATGGCCACCTGGGCGTCCAGGGTGCGGCCGTCGGGCTCGGTCAGGGTGAACTCCACACCCAGCATGGTCTTGGTGCGCAGCAGGCGATAATGCTCGTCGGCCCGGTAGTCCGCCGGGCCGTGGATGCCGTAGGTGATCAGCTCGCAGGTGTGCCCTTCCAGCAAGGCGTCGGTGTTGGGGTCGTCGGCATTGACCACGCCCACCTCGCACCGCTGGAACAGCTTGCCCTTCCAGGAGCGGTACTCCTCAAAGCTGGCGTGCTCGCCGGGGCCGATGTGGTCGGGGTACAGGTTGGTGAACACCCCCACCCGGTAGCGGATGCCCGCCACCCGGTCCATCATCACGCCCTGGCTGGACAC
>DBRU01000119.1:17420-25910 GCA_002306375.1 Faecalibacterium sp. UBA1360 | reverse complement strand
CCGGGGTAATACACGCCGTTGGTGCCGATCATGCCGGTCTTGTGCCCGGCGGCGGTCAGCACCGACCGGATCATGTGGGTGGTGGTGGTCTTGCCCTTGGTGCCCGTCACCCCGATCATGGTCATCTCGCCGGCCGGGTACCCGAAATACGCCGCCGACAGCATGGCCAGGGCGTAGCGGGTGTTGGCAAAGCGCAGCACCGTCACATAGTCGGGCACGGTCACCGTCAGGTCGTGTTCGGTCACCAGCACGGCCGCGCCCTTGTCCAGGGCGTCGGCGGCCAGGTCGTGGCTGTCCCGCTGGGTGCCCACGATGCACACAAACAGCCCGCCGGGCTGCACCTTGCGGGAATCGTAGTAAATATCGCCCACGTCGGCGTTCAGGTCCCCCTGCACCAGGGTGTAGCGCAGGCCCTTCACCAGTTGTTTCAGCAGCATCGGCCCTCACCTCTTCACAAAATATTCGTCGTACCAAACCAGGAAGATGAACACGCACCACAGCTGTCGCCAGTTGTCCCGCTTGCCGCTCACATGCTGGTCCAGCATGCGCAGCAGCTCCTTGGTATTGAAGAACTGTTCCGCCGCGTCGGTCTGGAAGGCTTCCCGCAGCACGGCGGCGTATTTTTCCTCCCGCAGCCAGGCGCGCACCGGCACGGGAAATCCCAGTTTTTTCTTGTCCGCGGTCTTGGGCGGGATGGTCATTTCCGCCGCGCCCCGCATGGCGATCTTGGTCTGGGCGGCGTTGACCTTGCACTTGGTGGGGATGCGGCAGGCAAGCTCAAACACCCGCCGGTCCAGGAAGGGCACCCGCAATTCCAGCGAGTTGGCCATGCTCATCTTGTCGGCCTTGAGCAGGATGTCGCCCACCATCCACAGGTTCAGATCGCAGAACTGCATGCGGGCCACCGGGTCCTGCCCCTTGGTCAGCTCAAAATACGGGCGGGAAATATCGGTCGGGATACTACGTCCCGTATAATTTTTCATCAGCTTGCGCTTGCGCCGTTCGCCCATCAGGTTGGTGTTGCCGATGTAGCGCTCTTCCAGCGGGCGGCCCCGCCGCACCAGGAAGTTCACTCCCGGCACCGGCGGCAGCAGGTTGGCCACGGCGCCCACGCCCCGGCGCAGCCACAAAGGCAGGCGGTCGTACCAGCTGACCGTGAAGGGCTCCTTGTAGATGTTGTACCCGCCGAAAAATTCGTCGGCGCCCTCGCCGGACAAACAGACCTTGACCTGCTTGGCGGCCTCCCGGTTGACGAAGTACAGCGCCACGCTGGCGGCGTCGGCCAGGGGTTCGTCCATGTGGTACTGGATGCGGCCCAGGTTGGCCCAGTATTCCTCGGGGGTGATGCGGTAAGCGAAGTTCTTGACCCCGATGTGCCTGGAAAACTCCGACGCAAAGTCGGTCTCATCGTACTGCTTGTTGGCAAAGCCCACGGTGAAGGTCTTATCCACCTTGGCCAGAGCCGCCATATAGCTGGAATCCACGCCCGAGGAAAGGAAGCTGCCCACCTCCACGTCGGCGATCTTGTGGGCGGCCACGCTCTCCTTCATGGCGTCGCTGATGGCCTGCTCCCACTCTTCCAGGCTGGGGCCGTCGTCGGGGGTAAAGGCCGGCTGCCAGTAGCGCTGCACTTCGACGGCGCCGTCCTTCCATTCCAGCCAGTGGGCGGGCATGAGCTTTTTCACGCCCTTGAAGAAGGTGTTTTCCCCCGGCGAGAACTGGTAGGAAAGATACAGCGACAGCTGCTCCTCGTTGAGCTGCTTGTCAAAGCCCGGGTGGGCCAGAAAACTCTTGATCTCGCTGCCGAACAAAAGCTCGCCGGCCTCGTTTTGGTAATAGTACAGCGGCTTGATGCCAAAGTGGTCCCGGGCCAGCAGCAGGGTGCGGGCTGTGCGGTCCCACAAGGCGAAGGTGAACATGCCCCGCAGCCGGTCCAGCATGCCCTTGCCCCATTGTTCGTAGCCGTGCAGCAGCACCTCGGTGTCCGAGCGGGTGGCAAAGGTATGGCCCGCGGTCTCCAGCTCGGCGCGCAGGTCCTGGAAGTTGTAGATCTCGCCGTTGAACACCACGACCAGATTCTCGTCCTCGTTGTACATGGGCTGGCGTCCGCCCTCCAGGTCGATGATGGACAGCCGCCTCTGGCCCAAAGCCGCCGGGCCTTCCACAAACTGGCCCTGGCCGTCCGGCCCGCGGTGGGCGATCAGGTCCATCATGGCCTGCAAAACCTCGCGCGCGTCATCCCGCGCGCCCACAAATCCCACGATTCCGCACATAGTGTTTCCCTTTCCTTGGGGCGTTTTGGTCCGTTGATGCCTTCTATTATACACAGTCGCGCCCCAAATGAAAAGTCCGCTCCGATCAAAAAGGTTGTAAAAACTGCGATCGGCCCGCCGCGGCGGCGGGGTCGGCGGGGGCGCGGCAGGCATACTGTAAGGCAGGGGCCCTGCCCGGACATTGACACCGCCGGTGTTTGAACGTATAATAAAAAAGAATATGCCGACTTTTGGTCTTCGTATGAATCCCGTAAGATAAGAGGCTTAGCTATGCTGCAATTTCAACCGGTGCTGCTGGGCAGCGATGCCAATGTGTATGGCATGGCCCGCAGTTTCTATACCCAGTACGGCGTCGTCAGCGACGCGGTGTGCAAGGGGGTGCTGGTGGCCTGCCGCAACACCCGCCTGGTGCGCATCGCCGCCGTGGAACCCGACCTGGAAAATGACGAAGTGTTCGTGCGCACCCTGGTGGACTATGCCAGGGCCCACGATCACAAAAAGCGCCCGCTTCTGCTGGTATCCTGCGCCGACGGCTACACGATCCTGCTCGCCCGCAACCGGGACGCGCTGGCGCCCTACTTCCATTTTGCCTGCCCGGACCTGCAAACCGTGCTGGATCTTGACATAAAAGAGAATTTTTACAAGGCCTGTGCCGCCCACGGGCTGTCCTACCCGCATACCGCCACCTGCAATGCGCACAATTATAAGGCGGTGGACCTGCCCTTCGACTTCCCGGTCATCATCAAGGCCAGCAACTCCCCGGCGTACTGGAATTGCACCTTCCCCCACAAGAAGAAGGTGTTTTTGGCCAACGACCGCGCCGAGTTCGACGCCATCACGGCGGCCATCTATTCCAGCTCTTACCAGGACGAACTGATCCTGCAAGAGTATATCCCCGGCGACGACAACTGCATGCGGGTGCTCAACGCCTACTGCGGCCTGGACGGCAAGGTGCGCCTGCTGGCCCTGGGCCGCCCCCTGCTGGAGGAACAGACCCCCGAGGGCATCGGCAACTATGCGGCCATCCTGTCCGGCCCGGACATCAACGACCCGGCGCTGCTGGAACGCATGCGGGCCTTCCTCGAGGATATGGGCTGGGTGGGCTTTGCCAACTTTGACATGAAGTACGACGCCCGCACCGGCGAGTATAAGCTGTTCGAGATGAACCCCCGCCAGGGCCGTTCCAGCTACTTTGTCACGGCGGCGGGGTACAACCTGGCCAAATGGCTGGTGGAGGACGTGCTGGAGCACAAGCCCGCCGGCTGCACCGTGGCTGACAGCGAGAGCCTCTGGATGATCGCGCCCTACGGCGTCATCCGCAAATACCTGGGGGACAAGGACCTGCTGGCCGCCGCCGCCTGCCTGAAAAAGGCCGGGCGCTGCGCCCACCAGCTCTACTGCAAAGAGGATCGCAGCCTCAAACGGGGGCTGTGGTACCTGCGCAGCCAGCTCAACTACTACCGCAAGACCGCCCGCTATTACGGCAACAAGGGCCTGCGGGACTGAACAAACGCGCGGCGCACCGCCGCGCTCACCATCGAGAGGGGACTACATCCATGTGCGGCATCACCGGTTTTGCCCAGCGCCAGCATGACGCCCAGGCGGCCCGCCCCATCGTCAAGGGGATGGCCGACCTGATCACCTACCGCGGCCCGGACGGCGAGGGCTATTATGTGGACGACATGGTGGCTCTGGGCCACCGCCGGCTTTCCATCATCGACCTGGAAGGCGGCGCCCAGCCCATGTACAACGAGGACCGCTCCCTCGTCGTGATCTTCAACGGCGAGATCTACAACTTCCAGGCCCTGCGCGCCGAGCTGGAGTCCGCCGGCCATACCTTTGCCACCCGTTCGGACACCGAGGTGCTGCTCCACGGCTATGAGCAGTGGGGCAAGGCCCTGCCCGGCCGGCTGCGGGGCATGTTCACCTTTGTGGTGTGGGACCGGGCCAACAAGACCATGTTCGGCGCCCGGGACATTTTCGGCATCAAGCCCTTCTACTACTACCATGTGGACGGCCTGTTTCTGTTCGGCAGCGAGATCAAGTGCTTTCTGGCCCACCCGGGCTTTGTCAAGGCCCTGAACGAAAAGCGCCTGCCCGAATACCTGAGCATCGAGTACATCCCCAACGAGGAAACGATGTTCCAGAACGTGTTCAAGCTGCCCGGGGCCCACTGCTTCACCTGGAAGGACGGCGAGCTGTCCATCGAGCGGTACTTTGACATCCGCTACGACATCGACGAGACCAAGACCCGGGCCGACTGGGAAAAGCTCATCACCGACACCTTTGCCGAGAGCGTGGCCGCCCACCAGATCGCCGACGTGGAGGTGGGGTGCTTTTTGTCCTCGGGCGTGGACTCCAGCTTCGTGGTCAACGAGGTGGCCAAGGGCACGCCCCATGTAAAGAGCTTCTCGGTGGGCTATGCCGAGGAAAAATACTCCGAGCTGCCCTACGCCCAGGCCTTCAGCAAGGAGATCGGCGTGCCCAGCATCGCCAACAAGGTGGACGCCGACCAGTTTTTCGAGGCCAACCGCCTGATCCAGTGGTATCTGGACGAACCCATGCCCAACCCGGCCGAGGTGCCCCTGTTCTTCCTGGCGCAGAACGCCCGCAAATACGTCAAGGTCGTCTTGTCCGGCGAAGGGGCCGACGAGCTGTTCGGCGGCTACCCCATGTACTGCCAGGCCGTCCACTTTGAAAATTACAGCCGCCGGGTGCCCGGTGCGGTCCGCCGCTTTTTGTCCCGCGCGGCCGAAAAGATGCCCGACTTCAAGGGCCGGCATTTCCTGGTGCGGGGCGGCAAAGCTCCCTGGCAGCGGTATATGCGGGCCAACTATGTGTTCGAGTCCCCGGCCGAGCGGGACCGCTACCTGAAAAAGGATTACGGCAGCCCCGCGCCCGAGACCTTCTTCAAGCCTTACTTTGACAAGGTGGCCGGCCTGGACGAACCCACCCAGCTGCAATGGGTGGATATGCACACCTGGATGCTGTACGACATCCTGCTCAAGGCCGACCGCATGAGCATGGCCAATTCGCTGGAACTGCGGGTGCCCTTCCTGGACCGGGAGATGCTGGCCGTGGCCCTGCGCATTCCCCGCCGGTTCCGCTGCGACACCGAGCACACCAAGATCGCTTTGCGGGGCGCGGCGCTGAGCCAGCTGCCCGAAAGCGTGGCCAAGCGCAAAAAGCTGGGCTTCCCCGTGCCGCTCAACGACTGGCTGCGCCAGGACAAATATTACGCCATGGTGCGCGAAGCCTTCAAGGGCGACACGGCCAGGCAGTTCTTCAACGTGGAGGAGATCTGCCGCCTGCTGGACGACCACAAGGCCGGCCGCGCCAAAAACATGACCAAGATCTGGAGCATCTACTCCTTCATTTTGTGGTACGATCTGTATTTCGTGCAAAACGGCGCGCCCGAAGGCGTCTATGCCGCGAAAAAGTGATCGAATTTGCGCCCGGGGGGCTTGACTTTCCGGGGTGCGTATGGTATAGTAAACAACGCAGCTTGTTCCCGTAACAGGGGACCAAGAACCATGCGCGCCCGTAGCTCAGCCGGATAGAGCAACTGCCTTCTAAGCAGTGGGCCGGGGGTTCGAGTCCCTTCGGGCGCATATATGGTGCCTATGGCGCAGTTGGTTAGCGCGCCAGATTGTGGCTCTGGAGGCCGAGGGTTCGAATCCCTCTAGGCACCCCACCAAAGACCGCACAGTNNTGTTGCTGGGCCGTAGCCAAGTGGTAAGGCAGCGGACTTTGACTCCGCCATTCGTGAGTTCGAACCTCGCCGGCCCAACCAAAACCCCCGACGCCTTTGCGCCGGGGGTTTTTGCATGCGGTCTTGTTTATTGCGGGCGTTTGCGGGGCATACTGTTCTTGCAGGGGCGCGGCAAGCGCCCCGCCTAGGAGGTGAACCCGTATGGACAACTGCACCGTGTGCTGCGACGTGGGCGCCTGCGCCCACAACATCGACTGCCGCAAATGTGGTCTGAGCCAGATCCAGATCACCCACCACAGCCAGAACCAGGCTTCCGGCGTCGATACCCCGCACTACTGCCAGAGCTTTGAGGAAAAGTGATCGCGCTTTTCTGAACAGGTCCCGGCGGCACAACAGGCCCCGGCGCGAACCCTTTGGTTTCGCGCCGGGGCCTGTTGGCTTTTATCCGCGATGTACGAACTTGGGGTAGATGCGCTCCATGCGGGCGTCGTCAAAGTGCTCGTCCAGGTAAACCTCCACCGCGTTGGCCGCTGCCTGGCCCTCGATGCGGGCGGTGTAGCGGACCAGCGCTGCCGAGCTTACCAGCATGTTGGCGCCCATGAACACCACCAGCACCCAGGTCAGCACGGTCCCGGCTTTGCGGGGCAGCTTTTCGATCAGGGCCGACAGCGGGGGATAGGCTACCTTGAACCAGGCCACCGCCGCAAACCCCCAGAAAAAGCAGTACAGCAGGTTGATGCGTCCGCCCAGGTTGAAGGGGATCTTGCTGTAATCCCAGAATACGGCGCCGAACACCAGCTCGGTGAATACGCTGCACAGGTATTCATACGCGCCGCCCAGCAGCGTGCCGGCCACGAACAGCCAGCTGGCGCTGCGGTCCTTGTAGCGGTACAGCAGCAGGGTCACCAGGGCGATGGCCAGCCCCCACACGATGGAGAAGGGCCCCCACACCAGGCTGGACCGGCTCATCCACACCCCGGCCGTGATGCGGCAGAAGATGGTCTCCACCACGTCGCCCAGAAATGCGCCGATGACGAACAGCCACACCAGCTTGGTCAGGCTGCACCCTTCGGCAAAGACGGTGCTTTTGACCTTTTCCCGCCGGGCCAGGTCGGTCTGGGGGTAGGCGCGGGTCATACGCCGCTCGGTACGGTCCAGCACCCACAGACCCATGCGCAGGGTCACGTCCGCCAGGCGGTTGTGCACGGCCTGCGCCTGAGAGAAGCGGTGCCGCACCCCGGCCAGGGTCAGGGCGGTGCCGGTGCCGTCCAGCGCCAGCAGGGCTACCAGCGCCCACACCACGATGCGCCCGGCCAGCGGGGGCATCAGGTGGAACAGGGCCAGGGCCAGGGGCGCGCCCCAGTTGACCACGGCCAGGCCCAGCACGCCCCAGATCACCGAGGCCGACAGGCAGATGTAGCCATCCAGGTTGAAGTGCCGGCCGGAATAATCCCACCAGCGGGCATGGGTGAAGCGTTCCAGCAAATGCCCGCCGATCCACTCCACAGCCGTGGCGATGACCGCGCTGAACAAAAACAGGAAGAACAGGTTGTCGGTGGCCAGTTCCCGCAGACCCACGGTGATGATCGTGCCGGCCACGCCGTAGATCACGCAGATGGGCCCGCCCAGCACGCCGCGGTCCTGGTAGCGGCGCTTGCGCAGGGCGGTGAACAGCACTTCAAACAGCCAGCCGAAGAAGCCGTACACAAAAAACAGCCAGCTTAAGGTATAAAATGTCATGGCAGACCTCACAGTTTGGCGGGGGCGCTATGCCCGGTGGAAAAGACGGCGTTACCGGTCCGGCTCGCAGCGCAGGCGCTGCCCGGCCGTGTCGGCGCTGACGTAGCGGGTGGTGCGGGACACCTGGTTGTCCAGCACCTCGCCCCGCATATAATGCCCTAGATTGCGGGCAAAGATGGCCACGATGTTGTCCAGGGTCCTGGGCAGGCTGAACCGGCCCGAGATGTGGGGCGTCAGGATGGCCCCGGGCTCCCGCCACAGCGGGTGGTCGGGGGGCAGGGGCTCGGGGTCGGTCACGTCCAGCCCCGCGCCGAACAGATGCCCTTCGTGCAGCAGCCGGGTCAGGGCGTCGGTGTCCACGGCGCTGCCCCGGCCCACGTTGAGCAGGATCGCCCCCTGCTTCATCCGCTCCAGCCTGGCCGCGTCAAACAGGCCGGCGGTGTCCGGCGTGCCGGGCAGGCACAGCGCCACCAGGTCGGCGGCGGGCAGTTCCTCGTCCAGGGCGTTGCGGCCCACCACTCGCAGGCAGTAGGGCGGGCAGGCCTCGGCGGGCACGGCCCGGCGGCGCACGCCCACCACCTGGGCGCCCAGGTCATGGGCCCGGCGGGCAAAGCTGGAGCCGATGTCCCCCAGCCCCACCACCAGCACCCGGGACCCGGCGGCGCTGCGCACCGGCCGGTCGATGGCGTCCCACCGGCAGCGGTTCTGCCGGTCCCGGTACAAGAACAGGTCCTTGCACAGCCCCAGCCACAGCCCCAGCATCCA
>DBRU01000119.1:2090-17294 GCA_002306375.1 Faecalibacterium sp. UBA1360 | reverse complement strand
GCGCAAAGCGGAACCGGGCCCCCGGCGCGGCGGCGCGCAGGGCGTCCTGCTGGGCCTCGCTCAAAGGCAGGGCCACCAGAATGTGTTTGCTCATGGCTGTTGTTCCTCCTTGCCGGCTTCGGTGCGGCGGCGTTCGCTTTCCTCTTTGCTGAAGGCGCAGCCGCAGTAGTCCTGGCGGTACAGCCCGTACTGCCCGCTCAGTTCCAGGCTGCGCTTGTAGCCGTCCTTTTTGCGGAACTCGCTGGTCAGGTAGCGCAGTCCGCGGCGGGCGGCGGCCGCCTGGCCCAGTTCGTTCAGCCGCACCGGGTCCTTCATGGGCGAGATGGACAGGGTGGTGGTCATCCAGCCAAAGCCGTGCTCCGCCGCCCAGTCCGCGGTCTTTTCCAGGCGCAGGGCATAGCAGGCCGTGCACCGCGCCCCCCGCTCGGGCTCGTGTTCCAGCCCCCGCACTGCGTCGTAGAACCGGGCGGGGTCGTAGGGCAGCTCCGCCAGCCGCACGCCCCGGGCGGTGTGCCCCGCGTCGGAAAGAAACCGGGCCAGCTCGTCCGCCCGGCGGCGGTATTCGGCGGGCGGGGCAATGTTGGGGTTGTAGTACAGCACGGTCACCGCAAAGGCGTCGCACAGCCGTTCCAGCGTGGCGCTGGAGCAGGGCGCGCAGCAGGCGTGCAGCACCAGGGGCGGGCGTTCGCCCCGGCGGGCCAGTTCGTCCAGGATGCGCTGCATTTCCCGGTCGTAGTTGATGCGATTGGGCATGGCCGCTCCCTCCTTTGTCGCAGACTGTTCGATGTTCTTTCGAATTTTTTTGAAAGTTCTTACACCCTTTTGTCACAATTTCCGGGTATTCTTAAATTGTTCCCAAAAGGAACATCCGGGAACAGGGACCCGGAGCGTAAGGTCCGCTGCAAAGCAGACAAACTTTTTCATCCACTCCTCTTTCTCTTTTCTTCTTTTCGGGGAACGGCGTGCCGGAACAGGGACCGGCACGCCGTTTTTGTTTTGCCCGCCGGCAGGGCCGGCAAAACAGGGCGGAGAGGCTCTAAGTAAAAAAGCGCACGGCATAACCACCGTTATGCCGTGCGCTTTTTGGTGCGCCCGCAGGAACTCGAATCCTGGACCCTCTGATTAAAAGTCAGATGCTCTACCAACTGAGCTACGGGCACAAAAGCAAGCCGCTTGTATGCAGCTTACCTATTATAGCAGGCGGAACCGGGTTTGTCAACGGGTTTGTTTCAGCGGCGCTCGGCGATCTCGGCGCAGACGCTGGCCACGAACTCGTCGGCGCTCATTTCGGTGGTCTCGCCCTTGCGGTCGCGCACGCTCACGGTGCCGGCCTCGGCCTCCTTGGCGCCCAGCACCAGCATATAGGCCGCGCGGTCCACCTGCTGGGCCTGGCGGATCTTGTAGCCGATCTTCTCGTTGCTTTCGTCCAGCACCACGCGCACGCCGGCGTCCTCCAGCTTTTGGGCCACGGCCTTGGCGTAGTCCATGGTCTTTTCGCTCACGGGCAGCACCTTGACCTGGATGGGGGCCAGCCAGGTGGGGAACTTGCCGGCGAAGTGCTCGGTCAGAATGCCGATGAAGCGCTCGATGGAGCCGAAGCAGACGCGGTGGATCATGATGGGCCGCTCTTTCTCGCCGGCCTCGTTGACATATTCCAGGTTGAAGTTCAGGGGCATCTGGAAGTCCAGCTGGATCGTGCCGCACTGCCAGGTGCGGCCCAGGCTGTCCTGCAGATGGAAGTCGATCTTCGGGCCGTAGAAGGCGCCGTCGCCCTCGTTGATGATGTAGGGCATGTTCAGCTTTTCCAGCGCCAGCTTCAGGCCGTTGGTGGCGGCCTCCCAATCCTCGTCCGAGCCCATGGAATCCTCGGGCCGGGTGCTCAGCTCCACAAAGTACTTGAAGCCGAACTTCTCATACACCGAGTTGATCAGGTGCACCACGTTGGTGATCTCGTCGGTGATCTGGTCCCGGCGCATGAAGATATGGGCGTCGTCCTGGGTGAAGCAGCGCACGCGGAACAGCCCGTGCAAGGCCCCGCGCAGCTCGTGGCGGTGTACGAGCCCCAGCTCGCCCACGCGCATGGGCAGTTCGCGGTAGCTGTGGGGCTGGCTGCGGTAGACCAGCACGCCGCCCGGGCAGTTCATGGGCTTGATGCAGTAGTCCTCGTCGTCGATGACGGTGGCGTACATGTTGTCCTTGTAGTGATCCCAGTGGCCGCTGGTCTCCCACAGGTGGCGGTTCATGATCAGCGGGGTGGACACTTCCACATAGCCCGCCTTGCGGTGGATCTCACGCCAGTAGTCGATCAGGGTGTTTTTCAAAATCATGCCGTTGGGCAAAAAGAAGGGGAAGCCCGGGCCCTCGTCGCAGAACATGAACAGGTTCATTTCCTTGCCGATCTTGCGGTGATCCCGGCGGGCGGCCTCTTCCAGCAGCTTCAGGTGGGCGTCCAGCTCTTCCTGGTTGTGGAAGGCGATGCCGTTGATGCGCGTCAGCATCTTGTTGTTCTTGTCGCCGCGCCAGTACGCGCCCGACTGCTGGGTGATCTTGAAGGCTTTCAGGGCCTTGGTGTAGGTCAGGTGAGGGCCCACGCACATGTCGATGTATTCGCCCTGCTGGTAGAAGCTGATGACGGCGTCCTCGGCCAGATCGCCGATGTGCTCCACCTTGTACTTTTCACCCCGCTCTTCCATGAGCTTGACGGCTTCCTCCCGGGGCAGGGTGAAGGCCTTGATCGGCAGGTTCTCCTTGCAGATCTTCTTCATTTCCTTCTCGATCTTTTCCAGATCTTCGTCGGTCAGCTTGGTGTCGCCCAGGTCCACGTCATAGTAGAAGCCGTTTTCGGTGGCGGGGCCGAAGGCGAAGTCGGCCTGGGGCCACAGGCGATTGATGGCCTGGGCCATGATGTGGGCCGCGGTGTGGCGGATGACGTGCAGTTCCTCCTCCTGCGGGCATTCCTTGACAGAGCCGTCGTTGTAGATGACTTTCATGGGGTTGACCTCCTTGGTGCGGCCGCCGGGGCCGCCTGCATAATAAAAAAGAAAAACGCTTCACCCCATACTTGCTACGGGGTGAAGCGAAAAGCTCCACGGTTCCACCCGGATTGCGCGCCGCATGAAGCGCCGCGCCCCTCGAAAAGCTGTAACGGGCTGACCCGGCGGGGGTTCGCCCCCGCGCTCGGCGGTGGTAAGAAAGCCGTCGTGCGCCGGGCCGCTCACAGCGCGCCGTCAACCGGCGGCGGCCCTCTCTGCGGTGCCGTTCAGCTTTCCGTTTGTCCGCGTCAAAGCGTTCAACAGGATGAAGTTACCGCTATTGTAGCGCGCCTGGGCGGGAAAGTCAAGGGTCACGGGCCCTGTGCCGGGGGATGATTTGTAACAATTTCTTGACAAGAATATAAAATGCATATAAACTATAAACAGTATACAACGGCGTATGCGCCAGGCCCCTTGCGGGCGGCGCGTGTGCCGCAGGGCCGCTGCTTTGGGCGGGCGCCCGTTTTATTTGGTATCGCAGATGCGCCGCGCGTCTTTGCGCCGCGTTTTCGTTGTTTTTAAGACAAAAAACCAGTTCGGGCCGCTTTGCCGCCATAGGGGGCGTGGGCCCGGTATTTTGGCATGCGGCGCTTTGCACCGCGTCTTTGAGCATACGGCTTCATCGAATAAAATCACGCCTTCGCCTTTGGCCGCGACCCCTCAGTTACCCATTTTGAATTGAGGAGTTGACACGGAATGACCACGATCCTGACCACGGTCGTGGTGGCCGTTGTCGTCGCCGTCTTGAGCGGGGGCGTCTGCTTTTTTGCAGGCATGACCTACCGCAAGCGCACCGCCGAAGCCAAGTTCGGCTCAGCGGAGGAAGAAGCCAAGCGGATCGTCAACGATGCCATCAAGGCCGCCGAACAGAAACGAAAAGAGACCATCATTGAAGCCAAGGACGAAGCCTTCAAGCTGAAGAGCGAAGCGGACAAGGAGATCAAGGACCGCCGCGCCGAGGTCAGCCGCCAGGAACGCCGCATGGACCAGAAGGAGGAAGCGCTGGACAAGCGCACCGCCGCCATGGAGCGCAAGGAGGAGGACCTCAAACAGCGCGCCGAGGTGGTGGAGGCCCGCCTGGATGAGCTGGAACAGCTCAAGCTGCGCCAGACCGAAAAGCTGGAGACCATCGCCGCCATGACCCAGGAGGACGCCCGCGCCGTGCTGCTCAAGCAGATCGACGACGAGCTCACCCACGAAAAGGCCATGCGCATCGCCGCCTACCAGGCCAACATGAAGGACGAGTGCGACAACCTCGCCCGTGAGATGATTGGCCAGGCCATCGCCCGCTGCGCCGCCGACGCCACCAGCGAAGCCACCGTGTCGGTGGTGCCGCTGCCCAGCGACGAGATGAAGGGCCGCATCATCGGCCGCGAAGGCCGCAACATCCGCGCGCTGGAAACGGCCACCGGCTGCGACCTGATCATCGACGACACGCCCGAGGCCATCACCCTGTCCAGCTTTGACCAGACCCGGCGCGAGATCGCCCGCCTGGCCCTGGAGCGCCTGATCGCCGACGGCCGCATCCATCCCGCCCGCATCGAGGAAACGGTGGACAAGTGCCGCCGGGAACTGGAACTGCAAATGAAGCGGGAAGGCGAAAAGGCCGTCATGGACCTGGGCATCCACAGCCTGCACCCCGACCTGGTCAAGCTGATCGGGCGTCTGAAATACCGCACCAGCTACGGCCAGAACGTGCTCAGCCACAGCCTGGAAGTGGCCTGGCTGGCCGGGCTCATGGCCGGCGAACTGGGCGTCAACGTCCAGCAGGCCCGCCGCGCCGGCCTGCTGCATGACATCGGCAAGGCCCTTGACCACGAGATCGAGGGCAGCCACGTGCAGATCGGCGTGGACATCTGCAAAAAATACCGCGAGAATCCCGCCGTCATCCATGCCATCGAGGCCCACCACGGCGACGTGGAGCCCAAGACCCCCCTGGCCTTCATCATCATGGCGGCGGACGCCATCAGCGCCGCCCGTCCCGGCGCCCGGCGCGAGAATATGGAAAGCTATATCAAGCGCCTGGAAACGCTGGAAAGCCTGTGCAACGGCTTCGACGGGGTGGACAGCTCCTACGCCGTGCAGGCCGGCCGCGAAGTGCGCATCCTGGTCCAGCCCGACAAGATCGGCGACGATCAGGTGGTCCTTCTGGCCCGCAGCATCGCCAAGAAGATCGAGGACGAGCTGGATTACCCCGGCCAGATCAAGGTCAGCGTCATCCGCGAAAGCCGCGCCACCGAGTACGCCAAGTGACCCCTGCCCCCAAAACAAAACGAGCCGCCGGGCCCCGCAAGGGCCCGGCGGCTTTTGTGCGTTTCGGTTTGCGCTGCGCCGCGCTTATTCTTCGTCGCTTTGCATCTGGGCTTCCCGCATCTCCTTGATGGTCTTTTCGATGTTGAAGCTCTTTTCCATGGGATCGTAGATGATCAAAAGGCTCAGGGTCATGGGCAGCCAAAAGTTGGTAAAGGGAAAAAGAAGCAGCGACACGGGGAAAAACAGCATCAGAACGCCCCAGTACAAAACCTGCACGGCGATGGCCCCCACGCTGCGGGGCAGATACCCCAGCAACAGCAGCACGGCGTTTTTCAAAATGCCGAACAGGGGCAGGTCCAGCAGCGCCAGCTGGGGGATCATGTAGGTCTGCAAGCCGATGGACAGGATCAGCCCGGCGATCAGCGCCACCCAGCTCACCAGCGAAGTGCCGATGCTGTCCATGTGCCAGAAGGTAAAGATCTGCATGCCGAACACCAGCCCGCACAANNGCGCCGGGCAAAAGGGTGGCGGCGGCGTTGCGCTTCCAGGCCCGGCAATAGGTGTTCCACCAGTAGCCGGGCTCGTCGCGCAGGCTGCGCAGGACCGTGTCGGCCATGCCGCATACCTGGGGCGCGGCGATCATGCCGCTGATCGTGCAGCCCACCAGCACAAAGATCAGCGCGTGGGTGTCAATGGCCAGCACCATGCACGCCACAAAGGGCAAAAAGCTCAAAAACGCCAGGAACCCGGCCTTGAAGAAGGGCCACAGATCACGGCCCAGCACTTCCAGCAGACGGGCCACCCCTTTTTTGCGGGGCTCGTCGGGGCGCACGCCCGGGCCGGGGCGGTTGTAGCCGCCGAACAATGAGGAAAAAATCGACATGATGACTTCGCTCCTTCGGTTTGATGCACGAAATTCAGATCGTATCCCTTATTGTAGCAGACGCGGGGATGTTTCACAAGGTTTGGGCGGGATTTTTGTCCGGCATTGTAAAAATCCCGCGGGCCGCTTTACAAACCCCGCAAAAGAAAGTAAAATAAGGACTATGACAGCCCGGTTACAGACCGACCCCTTTCCCCGCGCGCGGCGCGAACAAAAAGAAAAGAGGAACTTTGCCAATGAAACGCTACCTCCTGTTTGCGGCGGCCGTTCTGGCGCTATGCCTGCTGCTGGCCGCCTGCAAAAAGACTGACGAGATCGGCAGCCAGACCACCACCGATTCGGACTCCCAGGCCACCGTGGAATCCACGCCCGAGCCGACCCTGCCGCCCTATGAGCCCAACGTCCTCACCGGCGAAGCCCGGGATGCCGACTACCCTGACGGTCAGCGCATCACCGCCGTGATGGTCAACAACATCACGGTGGCCCGCCCGCAGCGCGGATTGTCCCGTGCGCAGATGCTGTTCGAGATCAAGGTCGAAGGCGGCATCACCCGTTTCATGGCCCTGTTCAACGACTACAACGACATTGAGGAGATCGGACCCGTGCGCTCCGGCCGCGACCAGTTCTTCCAGCTGATCCTGCCCTGGCAGGCGCTGTACGTGCACGAAGGCGAAAGCATCTTTATGCGCCAGTACGCCACCGAGTATGAGTACGGCGATCTGAACAACAACGACGCCGCCAACGGCTACCGCGACTACAACCGCGTCAACTGGCAGGGATTGAGCTACGGCAACGGTCTGGCCAAGGAACACACCATGTACACCAGCGGCGAGAACATCAAGGCCTACGTCGAAAACAACGACGTGGACATGGACCGCGAGTACAACTCCACCTTCTTCAACTTCGTGGATTACCGCACCAACGAGGTGCGCGATCTGTCCGCCAGTGTGGACAGCGCCTACAGCGACAAGTACGGCCCCGTGGTCAATCCCGGCGAGTATGTGGCCATTACCCATTCGGCCAGCTACAAGACCCGCTTTTTGTATGACGACGCCACCGCCACCTACAAAATGCAGCAGTACTATTCCACCGACGGCTCCTGGCGGGATACCGTCGACGAGGAATATGACGAGCAGCTGGCCTTCACCAACGTGGTCATCATTTACACCGACATGGCCGCCTACCCCGGCGACAGCCATGACATCCAGGATGTGGACTACGGCAACGGCGGCATCGGCTATTACTGCTACGGCGGCAAGATCGAAAAGATCTACTGGCAGAAGGGCACCCCGCTGGAGGCTCTGCGCCTGTACTATCTGACCGCCGACGGCCAGTGCAGCGACCAGCTGCTGGATGTGAACATCGGCAAGAGCTACGTCACCGTCGTGGACGTGGACGAAGCCGTCAACCTGGAGACCGGCACCCTGGCCGAGTACGACCTGGCCGCCAAGGACGAAGCCACCAGCGAGACCGTCGTCAATGAGGACGACGTGGAGGCCGGCGAGGGCGAGACCCTGGGCCAGACCCTGGACGAGCTGGGCTGAGGGGCAAAAGCTGACACAAAAGGCGCACAGCTGCCGCCAGGCGGGACCGTCGGCCCCGCGGGCACGCCGTGCGCCTTTGCGGCTGTCAGGCAGCCGCACACAAATGACCCGGAGGGCTATTACCCATGAAGATCCGAATCCAGGCGGCCGCCGCGGTGCTGGCCGTGGCGCTGCTGGCGGGCTGCACGCTGCCCGGCGGCGCCGAAAGCACCGCGCCCACCGCCGAACCCACCCCCACCGCCGAACCTACCCCCACGCCCACCGTTTTGCCGGCGGACAACATGAACCCCCTGACCGGCCAGACCACCGAGGTCAACTATGCCGGGCAGCGCCCGGTGGCCGTCACGCTGCGCAGCGGCAGCGGCGCGGCCCCGCTGTGGGGCGTTTCCCAGGCGGACCTGCTCATCGAGGGCGTCGCCAGCGGGTACGACACCAACCTGACCGCCGTGTTCGCCACCCGGGACGCCATCGGCAAGGTGGGCCCGGTGGGCCAGGCCCAGGACCTGGGCCTGCAATTCGTTTTGCCCCTCAATGCGGTGCCCGTGCACATCGGCAAAAGCATTTATGCGTCCAACCTGCTCAACGTGCTGACCTACCAGGACATGGACGGCCTCAACGTGGGCACCACGGGCTTCGCCTTTGACGCCGACCGCCACGCCAACGCCTACGCCGAGGAAAACTGCTGGTACACCACCGCCGACCTGATCTTGGGCGGCCTTGCCAACTACGGCATGGACACGGCGGGGGACCACATGCAGATGTTCCACTTTGCCCAGCGCGCCGCCCCCGAAAGCCAGAATGGCGCCAACCTGTACCTGACCTTTTCCGACAGCGCCGGGGCGGAGCTCAAGTACGACGCGGCCACCGGGCTGTACCTGCGCCACAACTTTGACGGCACCCCCACCATGGACGCCGACAACGGCCAGCAGGCCGCCTTCAAGAACGTGCTGGTGCTGTATGCCTCCAGCGGCGTCAAGGACGACGGCTACACCCGGCAGTATGATCTGTCGGGCGGGGTGGGCCTGTACCTGACCGACGGGGCCTGGCAGACGATCCACTGGACCAAGGGCGACGCCACGGCCCCCCTGGCCCTGAGCGATGAAACCGGCGCCACGCTGGACGTCAACCCCGGGTCCACCTATCTGGCCGTGTGGGGCGGGTACTACGGCCAGGCCATCCAGCTGTTTGCGGCGGACGGCACTGAGCAGACGCTGCCCGACAAACCCGCCCTGCTGGAAAGCGGCGTGTCGGACGAAGCCGCCGCGGCCGCCGCCCAAAACCAGGACATCCGCAACGCCCTGCTGGCTGCCCAAAGCGAGTATGCGGCCGCCCAGCAGGCCGTGACCGACGCCGCCGCCACCGAGGATACGGCCGACGACACGGCGGCCGCCGACCGCCTGGCGGCCGCCCAGCAGGCTCTGGACGCCGCCCAGGCCGCCTACAACGAGGCCTTCCCCGAGGAAGCGGCCGCGGCCCAGCAGGCGGCGGAAGGGGACCCCGCCCCCGAAGCCTGACCCCACCCCCCAAAACCACACGAAAAACCGCCCTGCCCGCAAGGCCGTTGCAGCCTTGGGCAGGGCGGTTTGCTTTGTCGGAAAAGATCAGTCCAGGTACCCCCGGGGCACCACATCGTAGGCTTCGGCCAGATGATCCCGCATCCACATGGCGGCGTCCAGGCGCAGGCTGTACCCGCAGCCCGGGTCGGTGGCCCATTCCTCGGGGCGGCGCTGGGGCAGGGCATGGTTGGCCAGCATGTGCAGGATCACCCCGCTGTGGGTGACGCAGGCGGCCTCCTGGGTGTGGGTCTTGAGCATGAACTCAAACAGCTTCATCAGCATGCCGTCCGCCCGCCTGGCAAAGGCCGCCCGGCTTTCGGCCCCTTCGGGCACCGCGTCGCTGGTGGGATCCATCCAGGCCGCAAAGGCCGGGTCCTTGGCCAGTTCGGTGATGGGCCGGTTCTCAAACACGCCAAAGTTCATCTCCCGCAGGTCCTGCAAGGCGATGGCGCGCACGCCCGGGTACAAAATGTCGGCGGTCTGCTTGGCCCGCAGCAAAGGCGAGGTGAACACCAGGTCGGCGTGGGGGTATTCGTACCGGGCCGCCAGCTCCTGCAAGTCGGCCCGGCCCTGTTCGCACAGGGGCAAATCGGTGCCGCTGCCCACATACCGGCCCTGCAAATTGCCCTCGGTCAGGCCGTGACGGATCAGATGCAGCTTGTAATAGGTCATGATTTTCTCTCTCCCGTTGTGTGGAGGGGCGCGGCCGCGCTCTTCCAAATATTACAATTTGATTACAATTTCCAAAAATTGCCGGTTTGGCCCAGCCGGCGGGCACAATATTTGCACCCGCATTTTGCCCGCCGAAACTACATCTAGTCTGCCCGCCGCGCCTTTGCGCAAAGTGCCGAAAACCCCGCGCAAAAGTTGGCGATTTTGGGCTTTACAAAGCGTTTTTTCGCAGATATAATCAACACTATGTAATGAGTGTGAAGGACGGCAATACCATGGCGATGGAATTCAACCGAATCATAACCCTGCTGCGAAAAGAACGTGGCATCACCCAAAAGCAGGCGGCCGCCGACCTGGGCATCAGCCAGGCGCAGCTGTCCCACTACGAAAAAGGCATCCGGGAATGCGGGCTGGAATTCGTGGTGCAGGTGGCGGATTATTACGGCGTGTCCTGCGATTATCTGCTGGGGCGCAGCGCCGAGCGCAGCGGCCAGACCATCACGGTGGAGGACCTGCCCGACACCAGCGCGGCTTCGGGCAGCGTGTACCGGGGCAGCGTACTGCCCACCATGTACAAAAAGCTCATCGAAAATTCGCTGGACATTTTGTTCGACAAGCTGGACCAGTGCCGGGACAAGCGGGTGGTGGTGGCGGTCAGCAACTACCTGATGCTGGCCGTATATGCCATGTTCCGCCAGCTGTACCAGGCCGCGCCCAAAAACGTAGCCAGTTTGTTCCGCATCAGCCCGGCGCGGTGGCAGCACGCCGCCCACGCGGCCATGTCGGCCCAGCAGGGGGACCTGGCCGCCGTGCTCAGCGGCGAAGCCGAGGGCGGCCCCGCCCCCGATCCGTCGGTGTTCAGCATGACCACCGAGACCCTGGCCCGGGAATACCCCCGCCGCGCCACCAGCCTGATGAACCTGGTCAAAAACAGCGAGGAAGCCGTGCGGGAACTGAACCGCTGACCCCGCCCGGCCTTACAGTTCGGCCAGCGCCCGGCGGCAGCTGGCGCACACGGCCTTGCCGTGGAACAGCACCACGTCGTCGGCCACCTCGCCGCACAGCTCGCAGCAGCCGGAAGGTTTGTACTTGCGCAGCACGATGCACTCCCCGTCGGTCATGATCTCCAGCGGAGTGTCCGGGGTGATGCCGTACTGCTTGCGCAGGTCCTTGGGCAGCACGATGCGGCCCAGCCCGTCGATATTGCGCAGGATGCCTGTGGATTTCATGGTCTTGTCCCTCCCGCCCGGCCGCCAAAATGCGCGCAGCATGGCGGTTCTTTCGATTTCCAACAACAATATTTGCCGTCTGTGCCCGACCGGCAACGCAACTTCTTGTGGACAGTATACGATATTTTGGGAGAATTGTCAATATTTGGCAATACAGGCAAGGTGCTGGTTTTTCTTGGAAAAAGCTGTAAAAAACCGCCGCCCCTGACGAAAGCGTCCGGGGGCGGCGGTTTTTGTTGGGGCGGCGGACCCGTTTTTGGGGCCGGGTCAGTCGGCGGGGGACAGGGGCAGGGTCAGGCTGTGGGCGGTGTCCGCCTCATAGCCGGGCTCAAAGTAATAGCGCCAGGTGGCAATGGCTTGCAGTTCCTCGTCGGTGGCGGCATAGTAATCCAGGCGGCAGGTCCACACGCCGGTCTTGGGGTCCACGGTGGCGCTGGACATGGCGCTGTGGCCGTTGATCGTACTCACCAGAACGTCATCGTCGGGGATCAGCTCGTTGGCGTTGGACAGCCCGTAGGGCACCATCTCATAACTGATGGAGCCGTTCTCCACCTTGTAATTGCGCACGGTAAAGCCGCTCACATCGGTGGTGGCCACGGTCACACCGGCTTTCATCTGCTCGGTGGTCAGGATGCGTTCCTGGGGATCGTACGCCCCTTTGTGCACCACCGGGGTCAGGGTCAGTTCGGTGGCGCCATCTGCGGGGGCGGTGACATCATAGATCGAGGGCTCGTTGCCGCTGTAAAGGATTTTGTTGGGGACAGCATACAGTTCTTTTCCGGTGTTATCGGTCATCAACAGCAGTTGGGGGCTGAATCCCCAGGTGGTACCGGTCACGGTGGTGTTGTCCGGCTCCAGCATGGCCGGGTCGTCGCCGAAATCCGTCACCATCACGCCGCCCACCGGGCCAAAGGACAGGCGCCGCAGGCGCAGGGGGGCGTCCACAACGACCTTGCCTTCCAGGTCGGCGGTGTAGGTCTGGCCCATGTCATAGATGCCGGGCTGTGCGCTCAGGCTCTGGGCCCGCACCTGGGCGGCGTCCAGCGTGAAGGTGAAGGACCAGCTGCCCTCCACCCCCAGGGCAAAATGACATTCGTCCAGATCGACGGTCAAGGACTCCCCTTGAGGCAGATCGGTAAGGCTGTAATGCACCCAGACCTGCAAGGTGTCATCGTCCACCCGGTAGAAGTCCTGCACCTGATAGCTCGCCGAACACACTGCCTGGCCGTTGATCAGGGGCCCCTGGCCGATGTCGCCGTCAAAGGTGGGCATCCATCCCAGCAAAGCGCTCAGCTCGCTCTGGCCAAAATAGTCGCTGCCCCCCGGGCGGGCCAGCAGATCGGGGATCAGCCCCTCCTTGCGGATGGTCAGAAACAGGTTCATGGCGGCGGCGTCCATGGACACGCTCTCCAGCGTCATGGACAGGCCGTTGCTCTCGCAGGTCTGGCCGATGGTCACGGTGTGGTCGGCCATGGCCTGGGCGGCGGTGGAAAAACTGCCGTGGGGGGCGTTCAGGGCGTTCTCGGCGGTGGCGGGATCGGGGGCGTTGTCAAAGAAGCCGATCTCCCCCTTGCCCAGCTGCAACAGGGCCGGGCCCACGGCGGCCACGCCCACGGTCAGGGCGCACACGGCGGCCACGGCCGCGGCCAGCGCGCCGATGCGCCGGGGCGCGCGGCGGGCTTTGCCCCCGGGCACGGCCTGCAAACGGGGCAGGGGCGGCTCGCCGGCCTCGGGGGCGGGCGGGGCTTCGGGGGCGTCCAGCCCTGCCTTGGCGCAGGCCCTGGCCAAAATGCGCGCCCGCTCGTCGGCGCTCAGGCGGCGCTGGGGCGGGTCCAGCTCGTCCAGGTGGTCGGGCAGCCGGTTGTCATAAGGCGTTCGCATACCGTGTTTCCTCCTTTTGCAGTGCGGTGAATTGGCGGCGCAGTCTGTCCCGTCCCCGGGACAGGCGCACGTTGACGTTGTGTTCCTGCATGCCCAGGGCCTGGGCGATCTCCCGGGACGGTTCCAAAAGATAATACCGGCGGATGAAGATCGTGCGGTCCGGTTCGTCCATGGCGTCCACCAGCGCCTGGATCGTATCCTCGGCGTCGGTGGGCTGGGGGCTCAGCAGCCAGTCTCCGGCCAGGGCCTCGTCCAGGGGAACGGCCTGGCGGCGGCGCAGGGCGCGCCAGCGGGTGATGGCCGTGTTGCGGGCCGTGACGCACAGCCACCCCTTGAGCGAATGATGCCCCCTGGCCAGCTGGGGAGCGCTGCGCCAGGCGGCCACCAGTACGTCGGCCACGCATTCCTCGGCGTCCTCGGCCGCGTCGGGCAGCACCCGCCGCACGATAGCGTTGATCATGCCGCCGTAGGCGTCCAGCACCGCCGCCAGCCCTGCCTGGGGGTCCTGCTCCAGCAGTTCCAGCAAAGCGGCGTCATTGGTCGTGTGCAATTTGGATTCCCTCCTTTGGTGTGTTCATCCATCAAGACGCCGGGGCGGGGCGATTCCTCTCACCGGGGCATAAAAAAATCGCCCCTTGCGCCTGCTTTGGCGCAAAGGGCGAAAACGAGTCGTGATGTTCAGTACTGCAAAATGTCCTTCACGGTGCCGGACATGGAGAACAACTTGGCCGAAATGTGATCCAGGTACACGATGCCCAGTTTCAGCCCGCTTTCCTCGTTGTAGATGTCCGCCAGCTGGGGCATGACCTTGAAGGCGGCCTCCTGGGCTTCGGAGGTGTTGTCAAAGTTGGCGGTACCCTGCACCCGCAGCCATTCGCCCCGCTCGTTGGCGGCGCAGATCTCCAGGTTGGTGTTGTCCAGCAGCTGCTTGTAGGCGGCCTTGTGCTTGCCGATGCCCAGGCACAAATGATCCTTGTACCACATGGCGAACCCCAGGGGCCGCACCCGCGGCAGATACCCGTCCACGGTGGCCAGGTAGAAGGTGGGGTTGTCTTTCAGAAACTGCATGATCTCTTCACTGGGCTGCATGATGATCCCTCCCCGTTGTTGCGCTTTTATTATAGTACGGGCCGTCGGTCATTGCAAGGTCTTGAGGGCGGCCAGGATGCGGGCGGCGGCCTCCTTGGTGCGGTCGGCGTCGCCGAAGGCGGTCAGGCGGAAATACCCCTTGCCGCAGGCGCCGAAGCCTTCGCCCGGGGTGCCCACCACGCCGGCATTTTCCAGCAGCCAGTCAAAGAACTCCCAGCTGCCCATGCCGCCCGGGCACTTGAGCCAGATGTAGGGGCTGTTCTTGCCGCCGCAGTACCACACGCCGGCCTCGTCCAGCGCGGCGGCGATGACGGCGGCGTTGCGGCGGTAGTAATCCAGGTTGTGCTGGATCTCGGTCATGCCTTCCTCGGTAAAGACGGCGGCGGCGGCGCGCTGCACCACATAGGCCACGCCGTTGAACTTGGTGGTCTGGCGGCGCAGCCACATCTTGTTCAGATTCATGCCGTCCCGGGTAAGGCCCTGGGGCACCACGGTGTAGCCGCAGCGCGTGCCCGTGAAGCCCGCGATCTTGGAGAAGCTGCACACCTCGATGGCGCAGTCCCTGGCGCCCTCCACCTCAAAGATGCTGCGCGCCAGGCCCGGCTCGGCGACAAAGCACTCATAGGCCGCGTCAAACAGGATCACGGCGTCGTGGGCGTTGGCCCAGTCCACCCAGACTTTCAGCTGATCCACGGTGTAGGTGGCGCCGGTGGGGTTGTTGGGGCTGCACAGGTAGACGATGTCCGCCTGCATATCCTCCCGGGGCATGGGCAGAAAATCATTTTCGGCAGTGGCGGGCATATACACGATCTTGCGCCCGGCCATCACGTTGTCGTCCACGTACACCGGGTACACCGGGTCGGGCACCAGCACGGTGTTGTCCACGTCGAACAGGTCCGGCAGGTTGCCCAGGTCGCTTTTGGCGCCGTCCGAAATAAAGATCTCGGCGGTGTCCAGGCTTACGCCGTGGCCGGCGTAATACTTCTGGATGGCCTCGCGCAGAAAGGCGTAGCCCTGCTCGCTGGGGATGTAGCCGTGGAAGGTCTCCTTGCGGCCCTGGTCGTC
>DBRU01000119.1:1048-2049 GCA_002306375.1 Faecalibacterium sp. UBA1360 | reverse complement strand
GCCACCTTGTGGGCGATGGTGCTGAACAGATAGCTCTCTTCGAGCTCGGAATAATGCTTGTTGACTTTCATCATAAACCCCCTGTATGCGGATGCAAAATCCTTCTTTTTATCTTACCACAAACAGGCCGGCGGTGCAAATGCTCACACCAGCACGTCCTTGATCAGCAAAGACAGCCCGCCCCCGGCGCTGTGGATGAACTCCACGGCCTCGTCGCTGTTGCACAGCTCGGCGGGGATCTTGATCTCGATGCCGCTCTCGGTCTTGAAGCTGCGGCTCTCCATGCGCTTGATGCGGGCGGGGGAGACGGTCACCCGGTCGGTGGGGGTCACGCCGGTCTCGGCCAGGGCCTCGTCAAAGGCGGGGGCGGCCAGGGGATACTGTTCCTCGATGCGGGCGCGCACGTCCTGCACGGCGATGGTGTTGTCCACGGCCTGGTTGCGCACCATCAGCTCCACGGCCGTCTCGGTGCCGCCGTCAAAGGGGGGCACGTCCTCCAGCCCGTCGGCCTCGGGGTAGGCGGCCTGTACGGCGGCCACGGCGGTCTCGCACACGGCCTTGAGCTTTTCCTTTTCGGGCAGGGCCTGGGTGCAGCCGAACACCCGGGTGGACAGGTACACGTCCTTTTTGTCGTCCATCGTGTACCGCTTTTCGATCATGCGCACGGTCAGGTCGGCCCGGTCGATGAGCACGGCCTCGTCCGCCTTGGCGCCGCCGGGCAGGATCGTGCGCTGGGGGGCCATGGTGCTGCACTGGCCGTTGCCCAGCACGGTGGTCACGTGGGTGTAGCCGGGGCGGTAGTTGAGCTTGAGCACCCCGTAATAGGGCACGCCCTGCTCGCTGAAATCCACCACGGCCACATCGCCCGAGGGGATGGCCGGGTATTGCAGCAGCTGCTCGAACATGACCCCGGCGATGCGGCGGGACAGATCGATGAAATCGTCGTTGCCCTGCATCTGCTGCAAAAAGGCGGAATCGGGCAAAAAGCGGCAGTTTTTGCC
>DBRU01000119.1:0-922 GCA_002306375.1 Faecalibacterium sp. UBA1360 | reverse complement strand
CCTGCCCTTTGGGGCGCATAGTAACACAAGAAAGGATGTGAACCCCATGCCGAACCTTCGACCGTTGCTCCCGCGCCTGGCCACCGATCTGCGAAGCGCTTCGCCCGATGCGGGGCGTCCGGCCCCGCCGCCCCACGCCCCGCGCTATGATGAGTATCTGCGCCGCACGGTGCCCTGCCGCCAGAAAGCCGCCGCCGAATACCTCAAGGGCCGCAGCCCCGGCGTCATGCAGTCCTACGCTCCCGATGCCCGCACCGGCCGGGACGGCTGGGTGGAGGACGACGAGACCGTGCGCCGCCTGGTCAAGTGGCGGCAGGAGTCCATCCACTGACCCCGCCGCCAAACAAAGACCCGGGCCCCGCCGTTCAAGGCGGGGCCCGGGTCTTTTCAGGCAAAGGTCAGGGCATCTGAAAGCCCGGTTCCCCGGGCAGGGCCAGATGATTTGCGTCCAGCAGGCGGCGGAATTCGGGGTCGGTCATCTCAAAGCAGACCTCCCGGACCATGGCCGTCTCGTGCAAAAGCACCTGCCAGGGCGCGCCGTCGGGCTGCTGCAAGAACAGCAGGCCGGCCACTTCCCCCAGATCCCGCACGGCTTCCTCTTCCAGCAGGGCGGGGCCGGGGACCACGAAATAATGGTCCACCATGCGTCCCTGGTCAAAGTCGTGCTCGATGACCGCGGGCCATTCGCCCTCGGCGCGGGTGGCCTTGTACTGCATGCGCAGCGAAACAAAATCCGCCGCTGTCAGTTGATTGGGCATGAACGACCCTCCTTTTGTTGCATGAACGGAAAAACTCAGACGCGCAGGCTGGCGCCCTCGCCGGTGCCGGTGCCGTCGTCGAACTCATAGGTGTTGCCGGGCAGCAGGGCGTTGAGCAAAATGCCCGCGATGGCGGCGACGGCCAGGCCGGACAGGTTGATGGA
>DBRU01000039.1:1142-2672 GCA_002306375.1 Faecalibacterium sp. UBA1360 | reverse complement strand
GTAGGCGGGCACGGTGATGACGGCCTCGGTGACGGTCTCGCCCAGGTAGGCTTCGGCGTCGGCCTTCAGCTTGCTCAGCACCATGGCGCTGATCTCTTCGGGGGTGTAGTCCTTGCCGCCGGCATGGACCTTTTCGGCGGTGCCCATCTTGCGCTTGATGGAGGAGATGGTGTTTTCGGGGTTGGTGATGGCCTGGCGCTTGGCGACCTGGCCGACCAGGCGCTCGCCGGTCTTGGTGAAGCCCACGACGGAAGGCGTGGTGCGCGCGCCTTCGGCGTTGGCGATGACGACGGGCTCGCCGCCTTCCATAACGGCGACGCAGCTGTTGGTGGTGCCGAGGTCGATACCGATGATCTTGCTCATAGTGTAAAACTCCCTTCGTTTCCCTGTCCCTCTACGGGGCGGTGAGTGATGTGTTGCGGTTTTATGGTTCGATGATGGGTGATGTCTGTTTTGTCTATGTCACAACGGGCTTTGGGCCCGATGCGGTTCATTCGGCCACCACGACGGTGGCATGGCGGATGATCTTGTCGCCGATCTTGTAGCCCTTCTGGAACACCCGCACGACGGTGCCGCTTTCCTGGCCTTCTTCAGCCGGGACCTGCTGCACGGCGTTCATGAACTGGGGATCAAAGGGCAGGCCCAGGGCCGGGATCTCGGTGATGTGCAGGGTGTTCAGAGCCTTGGCGGCTTTGTCCAGCGTCATCACCACGCCCTTTTTATAGTTTTCGTCGGCGCAGTCGGCGTTGGCGGCCATGTCCAGCGTGTCCAGGATCGTGAGGATCTGGGTCACGGCGTGGCTGACGCCGTCGTTGAACTTCATGTCTGCCTCGCGGGCGGTGCGCTTGCGGTAGTTGTCATATTCGGCCGCGGTGCGCAGCAGCTGCTCGCGCAGTTCGGCGTTTTTGGCTTCGGCGGCTTCCAGCTTGGCGTTGGCGGCCTCCAGTTCGCGGTTCTTTTTGCCGAACCAGTCCTTCTTTTCCTTTTCGGGCTTTTCAGGCTTTTCGGTCTGTTCAGCCCCGGCCTGGGTCTCGGCGCACTCTTCGGCGGCGGGAGCCGTCTCGGGCGCCGCCGTCTCGGGCGCGGGGGCGTTCTGATTCAGGTTGTCGTTGTTCGGGGTCATTTCTGCTCCTCCTTTTTGCCGGACATCTGCTGTCCCAGTTTGGCGGAAACGTATTCAAGCACGGGGATCAGCCGCTGGTAGGGCATGCGGTTGGAACCGATCAATGCCACGACGCCGGTCAGGCCGCCGCCCGCCAGGTACCGCTTGCTGACCACGCACACACCCGGCATGGCGGGGCAGACATCCTCGCCCAACGTGGCGGTGACCTTGTTGCCCTGGGGCTCGATGAGGCGGCGCGCGGCGTCGTTGTCGGAAAAGATCTCCAGCAGCGTGCCCAGGTTTTTGCGCACGTCCGGCATCTGGGCCAGGTGATGCGCACCCTCGAAGTAAACGCGGGGCGCGGTGCGCACCAGGGCTTCGGCCGCCCGCACCACCGGGGCCAGGCGGCGCCCGGCGGCCAGCAGCAG
>DBRU01000039.1:0-1013 GCA_002306375.1 Faecalibacterium sp. UBA1360 | reverse complement strand
GCGCTTTGGGCCAGCTTTTCGGGCTCGGCGTCCATGGCGGCAAACAGCTCGTCGATGTGCAGGCGGTCGGCCTGGGACAACTGGGTGGCGCTTGGCGCGGCCATCAGGTGGTCAAGGTAGTAACGGTACCCCTGGGCGCTGGGCACGCGGCCCGCGCTGGTGTGGGGCTGTTCCAGCAGCCCCAGCTTGGTCAGGGCGGCCATCTCGTTGCGCAGGGTGGCGCTGGACACCGCCATGTCAAAGTAACTGGCCAGAAGGCCCGAGCCCACGGGCTCGCCATCGGCCGCATACAGGGTGACGATGGCCTCCAGCACGCGCTGCTTGCGGCGATCCATGGCCATGACGTACACCCCTTTCGATCTCAGTTTAGCACTCATTGCTTCCGAGTGCTAAGTTTATTATACCCCGCCGGGTCCGCCTGTCAAGGGTTTTTGCAAAAATCTTTGAAAGTTTAACAGTTTTGACACAAAAGCGCCCGCGGCTCCCAAGGCCCCGGCAAAGGGCGGGAGCGCGCGGGCGCAAGGGGGTCATTCTTCCATCCAACGGGCCAAAAAGGCCGCTGCAATGGCAAGCGCGCGGGTGGTCTGCTCGTCGGGCGGGGCGTCGGCGGCGCTGCCCAGAAGCAGCACCCCGCCCTCCACGTCGCCCCGGGCCACGATGGGCGCGGCGCACAAAAGCTGGCGGTCCCCCCGCTCCAGCGCGCGCAGGCGCTTTTCGGGTTCGGGCGGGGCCACATAGACCCCGCGCATGGCCAGCAGCTTGCGCACGCCGTCCGAGACGGCGCGGCCCTTGCTGTCGGCCTTTTGGGGGCCGGTGGCCGTGACGATGGTGTCGCGGTCGCACACGGCCACCGGGCGGCCCAGGTTTTTGGCCAGGACCTCGGCGTACACGCCGGACAGCTGGCCCAGCTCAAACAGGGGGGAATACTTTTTGAATACGACTTCTCCGCCGGAATCGGTGAAGATCTCCAGCGCGTCGCCCTGACGGATGCGCTGGGTGCGGCGGATCTCCTT
>DBRU01000054.1:20284-20734 GCA_002306375.1 Faecalibacterium sp. UBA1360 | reverse complement strand
CTGTCCTTTCTGGCGTCCGACACGGTGCCCCAGGGGCTTTTCTCCTTCGCGTACCAGCTGTCCATGCTGGTGACCACCGTACAGGCCGGTTTTTCCACCTACTGGGGACCCTATGTGTTCGCCCATTACCGCACCGAACAGGCCCGCATCGGGCGCATCCACGACCTTCTGAATTTCCTGATCTTCGGGTTCTTCTGCCTGCTGGTCATGTTCGAGGACATCATCTTCGTGATTTTCCCGGGGAAAGCCTCCTGCATGCGGTTCTTCCCGCTGATGATGCTGGCCGCCGTGTTCCTGATCCTGATGGAAGGCACGGTGTACGGCAACGCCATCGCCCGCCGCCCCCAGCACGACACCATCGGCGTAGCCCTGGGCGTGGGGGCCGAAGTGGCCCTGTGCGCCTGGCTCGTGCCCCTGTACTCGGTGACCGGGGCGGCCGTGGCCCTGGTG
>DBRU01000054.1:19661-20270 GCA_002306375.1 Faecalibacterium sp. UBA1360 | reverse complement strand
GTGTCCGGCTTTTTGCTGGCCCTGGCCACGGCGGCGGCGGGCGTCGTGTTTTACCAGAACTTTTTGCTGAAATTGCTGGCCGTGGGGGCGATTTTGTTCGTCTACTGCACGCTGTACCGCCCCCAGCTGCAAAAGCTGTGGCAGCTGGGCATGGGGCTTTTGCGCAAGCTGGCCCGCCGATAAGGAGGAGATCGCCATGCACCACCTGGGCACCGTCCCCCTGCAGACCCGCCGCCTGACGCTGCGCCGCCTGAGCCTGGACGACTGCCACGCCATGTTCGAGCACTGGGCCTGCGACCCCCTGGTGGCCCGGTACGTGCGCTGGAACGCCCACCGGGACTGGACCGTCACCGCCGAATACCTGCACGAGATCGAAAAATGCTACGCCGACCCCAGGGTATACAACTGGGGCGTCTGCCTTGGCGACGGCACGCTGATCGGCACGGTGGGCATCGGACCGGCCGAGCCCTCGGCCGCCGAGGGCTGGCGCACCCTGCCCCCCGCCCTGCGCGGCGCCGAAGTCTGGGAGCCGGGCTACGCCCTGGGCCGCGCCTGGTGGGGCCAGGGCTACGCCACCGAGGCTTTGTGCGCCGTGCGGGACTTCTGGTT
>DBRU01000054.1:17695-19531 GCA_002306375.1 Faecalibacterium sp. UBA1360 | reverse complement strand
CCGACCCCCTGAGTACGCTGGAGGATCTGGACCCCTTCCCCGCCGGGGAAGCCCAGGAGCCGGGAGCCATCCCGGTGGTGCTGCTGTCGCTGGATCAGGGCAAATTCGACGCCCAGCGCAGCCTGGACGAGCTGGCCGCTTTGGCCGAGGCCAACGGCATGGAGGCCGTGGCCACCGTGACCCAGAAGCGCTCGGTGCCGGAGGCCGCCACCATGCTGGGCGAAGGCAAGGTGGCCGAAGCGCGGCTGGTGTGCATGAACACCCGGGCCGAGGCGGCCATCTTTGACGGTGAGCTGTCCGGCAGCCAGATCCGCAACCTGTCGGCGGCTCTTCAAGTGGAAGTGCTGGACCGCACGATGCTGATCTTGGAGATCTTCCGCTCCCGCGCCACCACCAACGAAGGCAAATTGCAGACCGAACTGGCCATGCTGCGCTACCAGCTGCCCCGCTTGCAGGGCCTGGGCGAAGCGCTGAGCCGCCAGGGCGGCGGCGGGGCCGGCGGAGGCGGCGCGCGCCGCGGGGCCGGCGAGACCAAGCTGGAACTGGACCGGCGGCATCTGCACCAGCGCATCGAGCACCTGGAGCGCCGGCTCAAGGAGCTGGAAAAGCGCCGCAGCGAGACCCGCCGCGCCCGGCAGAAAAACAACGTGCCGGTGGTGGCCCTGGTGGGCTACACCAACGTGGGCAAGTCCAGCCTGATGAACGCCTTGTGCGGGGCCGAGATTTTTGAGGCGGACATGCTGTTCGCCACGCTGGACCCCACGGCCCGCAAGCTGATGCTGCCCAGCGGCCTGACCGTGATCCTGGTGGACACGGTGGGCTTTGTGAGCCGGCTGCCCCACCACCTGGTGGACGCTTTCAAGAGCACGCTGGAAGAAGCCGCCTACGCCGACATCATCGTGAAGGTGGCGGACGCCAGCGACGGCGAGGCCGCCGCCCAGCTGGCCGTGACCGACGAGGTGCTGGCCTCGCTGGGGTGTGAGGACATCCCCCAGGTGGTGGTGTACAACAAGTGCGACAAGCCGGGGGCTGTGGCCTTTGACCCCACGGTGCTGCTGACCAGCGCCAAGACCGGCCGGGGCCTGCATGAGCTGCTGGACCGGCTGGATGAGCTGATGTCCCACCGGGTGCGGCACATCGAGGTGCTGCTGCCCTACGACAAGCTGGGCCTGGCCGACATCCTGCGGACCCGGGGCAGCGTGATCAAAGAGGAGTTCCGCCCCGACGGGGCCTACTACGACGCCACCGTGAAGATCGACGATCTGCACCGGTTCGCGCCCTATCTTGTTTGACCCCTCCGAATCAAAAAGACCGCCCGCCGGGAGCGCATGCTCCCGGCGGGCGGCTTTTTCTTGGGGTGGATGGGGAAACGGCTTACTTGGCTGCGGCGGCAGCGCCGGCGTCGCCGGCCACCGCCTTGATGGCGGACACCGTGGCGGCCAGGTTCTGCATGTCGCTGGGCACGATGATCTTGGTGGCCTTGCCGTCGGCGACCCGCTCCATGGCTTCCATGCTGCGCAGGGCGAGCATGTTCTGGGTGGGGGCGGCGTCGTTGATCAGGCGGATGGAGTCGGCCTTGGCCTTCTGCACCAGCAGCAGGGCCTGGGCCTGGCCTTCGGCTTCGCGGATCTTCTGTTCCTTGACGGCTTCGGCACGCAGGATGGCGCTTTCCTTTTCGCCTTCGGCGCGGGTGATGGCGGCCTGCTTTTCGCCTTCGGCCAGCAGGATGCTGGCGCGCTTTTCACGGTCGGCCTTCATCTGCTTTTCCATGGCGTTGCGGATCTCCTGCGGGGGCTCGATGTTTTTCAGCTCGATGCGGTTGACCTTGATGCCCCA
>DBRU01000054.1:15882-17594 GCA_002306375.1 Faecalibacterium sp. UBA1360 | reverse complement strand
TAGGCCTTGGCGTCAAACACCTGGAAGAACACCACGGTGTCGATCATCATGGTGACGTTGTCCCGGGTGATGACGGGCTGCGGGGGGAAGTCGGCCACTTCTTCCTTGAGGGAAACGCGGCGGGCCACCCGCTCCAGAAACGGGGTCTTGATGTGCAGGCCGGCCTCCCAGGTCTGCTTGTACACGCCCAGCCATTCCACCACGTAGGCGTTGGACTGCGGCACGATGACGATGCAGCGGATGATGACCAGCAAGACGATGATCAGCAAGATGGCCAGCAAAATGAATCCCCAGGGCATAGATACTACCTCCTTCGTTTGCAAAAACAGTTGATTGTATGCGATCCGCCGCCAATACAGGGATGCGGCGGGTCTCGTCAGACGGTCTCTTCCACCGGGGCGGGGCGCACGATGAGCACGGCGCCGTCCACATCGGCCACTTCGCACCGGGCGCCCTGGGGCAGGGCGGCATCGGCGCGGGCCTGCCAGTCCAGGCCGTCCACGCGCACGCGGCCCACTTCACCGGGCAAAACCGCTTGCAGTACAACGCCTCGCTTGCCGATGCTCAGCCGCGCACCGTTGGTCACGGGGGGCGCGTTCTCCTTGCGGCGTTTGGCCAGCCGCGGCAGCATGATGCCCAGCGTCACGGCGGACACCACCGCGAACACCACGAACTGGACGCCCAGGGACGAGGTGAACAGGCTGACCATCAACGCCGCGGCGGCGCCCACCGCGAACCAGACCGAGACCAGCGCCGTGGTGACGGCTTCGGCAATGACGAACAGCACAACGGCGGCGACCCACAGGATCGTGTCAAAACCCATAAAATTCCCTCCTATCCAAGCGCGGCGGACACGGGGCGGTTGGCCCGGACGGTCTCCGCTGCGATTTGACATAATTTTAACAGGTTTGATGTGCAAAGTCAATACAGCCTATGCGCCGCAGATGTAAAAATCGACACCGAAGGTCAAAGTGTGGCCGTGTTTTGAAAGCGTGGCTCCCCTGCCCTGTCCGGCGGCGCAAAAAGGCGGAGCGCCCTGTCGGGCGCTCCGCTTTTTTGCGCATGGTCATTGGAGCAAGGTCAATAGATCTTGAAGTACCCCACATTTTGGGGGGCGTTTTCCTCCACAAGGATCGTGAAGCCGCCGGGGTTGATCTCGGCCGATTTACCGAAGGCCTGGGTGCACAGCAGGCGCAGGCCACGGTTGAGGATGACCTCGGCGCTTTGGGTGCGGCCCACGCGGCGGAAGTGCAGAACATCCCCCTGGGCCTCGATGACCTCGATGGACCCGCCGTCGAAGGCGTCGCAGTCCCGGCGCAAAGCGGCCAGGTTGGCCAGCGGGCCCCGCAGGCGGCGCTCGGTGCTGTTCCAGTCGTAGAAGGCCCGGTTGAAGGGATCGCGGTAGCCCTGCATGCCGATCTCGTCGCCGTAATACACGCAGGGCACCCCGGGCAGGGTGTAGATCAGCGCATAGGCCAACAGCACCCGGCGCAACGCGTCGTCCACCCGGGCCGCCGGGATGCGCCGCCCGCTTTGCCAGAAGCGGTCCCGGCCGTTGGCGGGCTCGTCGGCGATGGCGGTCATGGCACGCTCGGTGTCATGGGTGGAAAGGAAGTTCATGGCGCAGTGCAGAGCCGGCGGGGGGTAGTTTTCGCAGATGGACAGGATGCGGTCGGCGATCTCGGCGGCGTCGGCGCCTTTGGCAAAGTCGA
>DBRU01000054.1:0-15747 GCA_002306375.1 Faecalibacterium sp. UBA1360 | reverse complement strand
CCGCAGACAAATTCCACGTAGGAAGGCGATTCTTCCTGCACCTCGGGGAGGGTCTCGAACCCCCACCAGCTGCGGTAGCCGCACCGATAGCCGGAGTCGAAGTCGTACCAGCTGCGGTAGGGCGAATGTCGGTCGCGGTACGCCCCGCCGGGACCGTAGCGGCCTTCACGGTTGAAGTACAGCGAGTCGGACCCCGTATGGCTGAACACGCCGTCCAGAATGATACGGATGCCCCGTTTTTTGGCTTCGGCGCACAGGTCGGCAAAGTCCTGGTTGGTGCCCAAAAGCGGGTCGACCTTGAGGTAGTTGGCCGTGTTGTAGCGGTGGTTGGAGTGGGCCTCAAAAATCGGATTGAGGTAGATGCAGGTCACGCCAAGCCCCTGTAGGTAGGGCAGCTTTTGCCGGATGCCCGCAAAATCGCCGCCGTAATAGTCCATGTTCAGGTAGCCTTCGGGCTGTTCGGTGGGCCAGAAATAGGGTTCGCCGGTCTTGTCGGGGCGATAGATGCGGTCGGCAAAGGGCATTTCCTTGTTGGGCACGCCCTCGCAGAAGCGGTCGGGAAAGATCTGGTACATGGTCCCGCTCTTGATCCAGTTCGGTGTGGCAAAGTCGGGTTCATAGACCGTCTGCTGCCAGCAGTCCCCCTGCACCCAGGTCAGCTCGCCCTCGGCGTTTTTGCCGCGGCAGATCTTGCGGAAGTCGGTGTACAGGTCAAAATAGTAAAAGTACAGCCCCGGCGTGGTGGGCGCGACCGTGATGGAAAAGTGATTGCAGCCTTCGCCCTGGCCGGTAAAGTCCATGCGGTAGTGCACGGGGTCCTCCCGGTCCTTGGTCAGGACCAGGTGGGGGTCCACGTAACCGAAGTTTTCGGGCACATCCAGGCGCAGGGTGACCGGCGCGCCGGCCGCCGACGCGCCAAAAGGGGTCTTGCAGCGGGCCAGCCGGCTGTTGAAAAAGGTGTGCGGCATAGGGTGATTCATCCCTTCGGACTCAAAGTATGGGAAAAGGCCGCCGCCCAAAGCGGCGGCGGTCCTGTTTCCTTATGCGGGGGTGAACCGTGGGCTCAGCGCACGGGAGAAGCGCCCCAGATGTCGCGGGCGTAGTCCATGACCGAGCGGTCGGCCGAGAAGATGCCGGCGTTGGCAATGTTCATCAGGCTCATGCGGTTCCAGGTCTCGCGGTCGCGGTACAGTTGCTGCACGGTGGCCTGGGCGCGGCGGTAGTCCTTGAAGTCCGCCATGACCATATACGGATCGCTGTTGCGCAGGTTGCTGGTGACTTCGGTGAAGTTTTCGCCGTTCCAGCCCTTCTCCAGCAGGTCCAGCACCGCCATGGCCACGTTGTCGTCGGCGATATAGGCGTGGGGATGGTAGCCCATGCCCTTGAGGGCGTTGACCTCGGGCGTCAGCATGCCGAAGATGATCTCATTGTCATGGCCGGCGGCGTCGGCGATCTCCACGTTGGCGCCGTCCAGGGTGCCCAGGGTGATGGCGCCGTTGAGCATGAACTTCATGTTGCCGGTGCCGGAGGCCTCGGTGCCGGCCAGGGAGATCTGCTCGGACACTTCGGAGGCGGGCATGAGCTGCTCGGACAGGGTGACGCAGTAGTCCTCCAGGTAGACGATGCGCAGCTTGCCCCGCACGGCCGGGTCGGAGTCGATCAGGTCGCCCAGCTTGCAGATCATGCGGATCATCTGCTTGGCCATATAGTAGCCGGGGGCCGCCTTGGCGCCGAAGATATAGGTCTTGGGGATGAAGTCGGCGTTGGGGTTGGACTTGAGGTACAGATACTCGGCCGCGATGTTCAAAGCGTTCAGGTGCTGGCGCTTGTACTCGTGCATGCGCTTGACCTGGCAGTCAAAGATGGAATCGGGGTCGATGAGCTGGCCGGTGGCCCGCAGCAGATAGTTGGAGAACTGGGCCTTGTTTTCCCGCTTGACGCCTTCGAGCTTTTTCAGGACATTCTTGTCGGCGGCAAACTTTTCCAGCTTTTTCAGCTGAGCGGCGTCGGTCTTGAAGCCTTCGCCGATGGTGTCGGTGAGCAGGTCGGTCAGGCCGGGGTTGGCGCACAGCAGCCAGCGGCGGTAGGCGATGCCGTTGGTGACGTTCTTGAAGGCCTTGGGCTTGTACAGGAAATAATCGTGGAACACGCTGTCCTTGATGATCTCGCTGTGCAGCTTGGACACGCCGTTGATGGAGTGGCAGGTGTAGGCGCAGATGTTGGCCATGCGCACCTGGTTGTCGCCCAGAATGGCCATATAGTCGATCTTGCCCTTGTCGCCGGGGAACACCTGTTCCAGGTCGGCGCGGCAGCGGCGGTCCATCTCGCAGACGATCTGCCAGATGCGAGGCAGCGTGGAGCGGAAGATCTCCACGTTCCACTTTTCCAGGGCCTCGCTCATGACCGTGTGGTTGGTGTAGGCAAAGACCTTGCGGCAGATGTCGAAGGCGGCTTCCCAGCTGTAGGAGCACTCGTCCAGCAAGATGCGCATCATCTCGGGGATGGCCAGGGTGGGATGGGTGTCGTTGAGCTGGATGGCCACCTTGTCGGGCAGATTGTCCAGCGTGCCGTACTGGTTCAGGTGGTTGCCCAGGATGTCGGCGACGGAAGCGGCCGAGAAGAAATACTGCTGGCGCAGGCGCAGGATCTTGCCCTCGGTGTGGTTGTCGTTGGGGTACAGGATCTTGGAGATCAGCTCGGCGGAGGCGCTCTGGCTGATGGCGGTGTTGTAGTTGCCGGCATTGAAGCTGCTCATGTCGAAGCTGGGGGCCTTGGCCTGCCACAGGCGCAGCTTGGCCACGCCGGACGTGCCGTAGCCGGCCACGTACATGTCGTTGGGCACGGCGATGACGCTGTTGTAGTTCTCGTACTTGACATGGTGGAAGCCGCCGTCCCAGGTCTCCACGGCCTGGCCGTCAAAGCGGATCTCCTGGGCCTGGTCGGGGTGGCTCTTGATCCACACCTGGCCGCCGGGCAGCCAGGTGTCGGCAGTTTCCTGCTGCCAGCCGTCCACGATCTTCTGCTTGAAGATGCCGTACTCGTACAAGATCGAGTAGCCGGTACCGGGGATGCAGTCGGTGGCCATGCCGTCCAGGTAGCAGGCGGCCAGGCGGCCCAGACCGCCGTTGCCCAGGCCCGCGTCGGGCTCCTGGTTGTAGATGTTCTCGATCTTGACGCCGGCGCTTTCCAGCACGGCCTCGGCCACTTCGTTGAGGCCCAGGTTGAACAGGCTGGTACGCAGGCTGCGGCCCATCAGAAATTCCATGCACAGGTAGTACACCTGCTTTTTGCCCTCGCCCAGGGTGCGGGCCTGGAACTTCTTCTGCTGGTCGGACATGATCTGACGCACGATGGCGGCCATGCAGCGGTAGATCTGGTCCACCGAGGCGACCTCCAGGGTGACGTTGCACTCGCTCATCAGGGTATCCTTGAGGAGCTTCTCGAATTCTTTCTGCGTGTATTTCAGCAAAACGACTCTCTCCTTTGGCAGAATTTGGCCTGATCGGCAGGCGCGGCGGTGATTACCGCAAACCCATATGCGCCGCCGTTTTGTGCGCGCCCTGCGGGCATTTGCCCGGAACGCGGGAAACCACTTATGGGATATTATAGTAAAAATATTCCGTTTTAGCAAGCGTTTTGGGTCCGCGGACCATGAAATTTGCTTTTTTACACAAAAGGGCTTTTTCTCGGGGCGAAATTATACTATAATATAGTATATCTGCCTTTGTGGGAGATGGCTTTCCCTTTTTGATACGTTTTTCTTTTTTTGAACAAAGGAGTATGAACATGCCCAATTCCAAAGTGCGCTTGAACATCTGCGGCTCCAGCTACGTCATTTCCACCACCGAGAGTGAAGATTATATGCAGAACCTGGCCGACCGGCTCAACCTGGACATGAACGAGCTGATGTCCTCGTCCAGCACGGTGTCCATCACCACCGCCGCCATCATGACCGCTTTGAGCTACCGCGACGAGCTGGAAAAGGCCAGCGGCAGCGCCGACAATATGCGCCGCCAGATCAAAAACTACCTGGAGGACGCGGCCTCGGCCAAGATGGCCGCCGAGGAGCTGCGCCGGGAAAACGACGCCTTGCGCAAGCAGGTGGATGATCTGCGCCGCCGCCTGAACCTTGGGCCCGACATCCTGGGCTGATGGCATACCGCGATCTTACGTCCGATAGGCGCGCGTCCCCTTTGCTCCGGCCCGAGATCCTGGCCCCGGCAGGCAACGCGCAGATGCTAAGCGCCGCTGTTTTGAGCGGCGCTGATGCTGTTTATCTGGGCCTGACAGGCTTCAACGCACGGCGCAGCGCCGGCAACTTCACCCCCGAAGAGCTGCGCGACGCCGTGCGCTTTTGTCATGCCCGGGGCGTGCGCGTCCACGTGGCCTTGAACACCCTGGTGTTCGCCGGCGAACTGGAGACCCTGGCCGACGCGGTGCGCGCCGTGGCCGAAGCCGGAGCGGACGCTGTCATCGCCGACGACCTGGCCACGGCCAAACTTGTGCAGGACATCGCCCCCGGCCTGGCGCTGCATGCCTCCACCCAAATGAGCATCCACACCCCCGACGGCGCTTTGCAGATGGCCGAGCTGGGCTACGATCGGGTCATCCTGGCCCGGGAACTGTCGCTGGAGGAGATCCGCGCCGTGGTCAAGGCCAGCCCCATCGAGGTGGAGGTCTTCGTCCACGGGGCCATGTGCATGGCCGTGAGCGGTCAGTGCATGATGAGCGCCTTTCTCGGCGGGCGCAGCGGCAACCGGGGCGCCTGCGCCGGGCCCTGCCGCCTGCCCTTTGACGCCACGCCCGGCCTGCGCCCCGGCGCGGCCGGCACGGCCTGCCACCTGAGCCTTAAGGACATGGACCTGGTGCCCCACCTGGCCGAACTGGCCGACGCCGGCGTGGCCAGCCTGAAGATCGAGGGACGGCTGCGCACGCCCGAGTACGCGGCCGCCGCCGTCAGCGCCTGCCGGGCCGCCCGGGACGGGCAAACTTACGACGAAGCCCTCCTGCGGGATATTTTTTCCCGTTCGGGCTTTACCGACGCCTACCTGCGCGGGCGCATCGACGGGGGCATGTTCGGCGTGCGCACCGAAGCGGACGCCGCGGCCACCCGCGCCGCCGCCCCCAAGGCCCGGGAGTTGTTCCGCCGGGAGATGCCCCGGGTGCCCGTGCGCTTTGAGGCCGGGCTGCCGGACGGCAAGGTCGTTCTGGACGCCGCCGACGGCGACGGGCGCCGCGTACGGGTGGAGGCGAAGGTCTGCCCCGCCCCGGCCCAAAAGGACCAGAGCGAGTCCATCCGCCGCGCTTTGGCCAAGACCGGCGGCACCCCCTTTTATGCCGAGGATGTGACCTTGGCCCCCGAACTGAGCGGGGCGTTCCTGCCCGGCGGGGTGTGGAACGATCTGCGCCGCCGGGCGCTTGAGCAACTGATGGACCTGCGGGAGCAGGCCGCGCCCCTGCCGGTGCGGGACTTTGCCCTGCCGGCCTTTGCCCCCCGGGCCAAGGTCACGCCCGCCCTGGCGGCCCGCTTCGCCCTGCCCGAGCAGATCCCCCCCGACCTGGCCGGAACGCTGCGCTTGATCGTGCTGCCCCTGGACCGGGCGCTCGCCCTGCCCGAGGCCCTGCGCCCCCGCACGCTGCTGGAACTGCCGCGGGTATTCTTCGGCACGGCGGAAGAAAAGGCCAAAGCGGCCCTGGCCGCCTGCGAAGGGCTGGGCTTTGGCGGCGTGGTGCTCAACAACCCCGCCCAGCTGCGCTGGCCCACCGCCCTGCCCCGCTACGGCGGGCTGGGGCTCAACGTGACCAACCCCCTGTCGGCGGCGCGCTGGCGGGAGCTGGGCCTGAAAGGGATGCTTGCGCACCCCGAAACGCCTCTGACCGCCATGGCCTTCCTGGACCCGGGCGTGCCCACGGCGGCCCTGTGCTACGGGCACATCCCGCTGATGCTGACCCGGGCCTGCCCGCTGCAAAACGTCCGCAGCTGCAAGGGCTGCAACGGGCAAGGGTCCCTGCGGGACCGCAAAGGCCGGGACTTTGCGGTGCGCTGCTCGGCCCCCGGCATGGCCGGGGTGCGCACGGTGTACAACCCCGTGCCTTTGTATATGGGCGACCGGCTGCGGGAAATGCCCGTGGATGTCGCCCTGGCCGCCTTTACCACCGAAGCCCCCGCCCGGGTGCGCCAGATTTTGGAGCAGCTGGCGGCGGGCGCCCCATTTGACAGCGAGTTCACCCGGGGCTTATACTATACGGGTTGAGTTTTTTTGACCAAAGGAGCCGTTATGCAACGCAAGACCGTTATCTTCAAGCGCCTGGACGACCGCGCCCAGGCCCCCGCCTACGCCACGCCGGGCGCGGCGGCCGCCGATCTGTGCGCCCTGCTGGACGCGCCGCTGACCGTGGCCCCCATGCAGCGGGTGCTGGTGCCCACCGGGCTGGCCATCGAGCTGCCCGGGGCCGACTGCGTGGCTTTGGTGTATGCCCGCAGCGGGCTTTCCATCAAGCACGGGCTGTGCATGGCCAACGGCGTGGGCGTGATCGACAGCGATTACCGGGGCGAGTTGAAGGTGCCCATGATCAACCTGGGGACCGAGGCCTACACCATCGCCCCCGGCGAGCGGGTGGCCCAGCTGTGCATCGCCCCGGTGTGGCAGGCGGATTTTGTGGCCGCCGCCGAACTGAGCGATACGACCCGGGGCGAGGGGGGCTTTGGCTCCACCGGGCGGCAGTAAAAGGCCGCCCCGCCCTAAAATTCGCCAGGATTCTTTGTACCAGGGCTATATAATAGCCAACGAAAGGAAGCATCCCATGCCTTTGATCCTTGCATCGACCAGCCCGCGCCGCCGCGAGCTGATGAGCCTGATCACCGACGATTTCGTCGTGCGCACCAGCGACGTGGACGAAAGCGCCCTGTGCGCCGACTCTCCCGTCCATCTGGCCCGCACCCTGGCCACCGCCAAAGCCCAGGCCGTAGCCCGGCAAAACCCCGGGCAGATCGTGCTGGGGTTCGACACGGTGGTGGACTGCGGCGGCCGGGTGTTCGGCAAGCCCCGCGACCAGGCCGACGCGCTGCGCATGCTGCGGGCCTTGTCCGGCCGGGAGCACCAGGTGCACACCGGCGTGTGCCTGTGCACCCTGCCCGCCCCCGGGCAGGAGGCGCACATGCTGGCCTGCGCCGAGACATCCACCGTACATTTTGCCCCCATCGACGAGGAGGACCTGGCCGCTTACGCCCGTACCCCCGAGCCCTACGACAAGGCGGGGGCGTATGCCATCCAGGGCCACGCGGCGCTGTGGTGCACGGGCATTGAGGGATGCTATTACAACATCATGGGTCTGCCCGTACACCGCACGGCACAGCTGCTGCGCCAGTTTTTGGCGCGGTGAGGCCGCCTTGTGCCGGGCCCCCGGCACAAAGGAGCGAACGATGGCAAATTTTTTGACCCGATTTTTCCACTGGATCAGCGAGGGACTGCACACTATGTTTACCAAAGACATCGGCATCGACCTGGGCACCGCCAACACCCTGGTGTACATGAAGGGCCGCGGCATCATCATGCGCGAGCCCAGTGTGGTGGCCGTGGACACCCGCACCGACGAACTGCGGGTGCGCAGCGTGGGGCATGAGGCCAAGGCGGTCATCGGCCGCGCGCCGGGCTCCATCGTGGCTGTGCGTCCCCTGAAGGACGGCGTCATTGCCGATTTTGACATCACGGCGGCCATGCTGCAAAGCTTTATCCGCCAGGCCTGCGGGCGCAGTTTTCTGGCCCGGCCCCGGGTGGTCATCTGCGTGCCCTCCGGCGTGACCGAGGTGGAGCGCCGCGCCGTGCGCCAGGCCGCCGCCCGGGCGGGCGCGCGCCAGGTCACGGTCATCGAGGAGCCCATGGCCGCCGCCATCGGCGCCGGGCTGCCCACCACCGAGCCCGTGGGCAGCATGATCGTGGACATCGGCGGCGGCACGGCGGAGGTGGCCGTCATCAGCCTGTCGGGCGTGGTGGCCAGCCGCAGCGTGCGCTGCGCCGGCGACGCCCTGGACCAGAGCATCATCGCCTTCATCAAGCGCAAGTACAACCTGCTGGTGGGTGAGCGCACGGCCGAACAGATCAAGCTGGAGATCGGCTCCGCCTGCCCCCTGGACACCGAGACCAGCATGGAGATCAAGGGCCGCAACCTGGTGGACGGCCTGCCCAAGGACATCCTGATCCGCTCGGACGAAGTGCGGGAAGCCATGGGTGACTGCCTGATGCGCATTGTGGACGCCATCAAAGACACGCTGGAATGCACCCCGCCCGAACTGTCCAGCGACATCATCGACCGGGGGATCATGCTGTCGGGCGGCGGCGCGCTGCTGCGGGGCCTGGATACCCTGGTGCAGAACGAGACCGGCATCGAGGTGCACATTGCCGAAGCGCCCCTGGACTGCGTGGCCCTGGGCGCGGGCGCCGTGCTGGATAAGCCGTCCCTGGCCGGACAGCGGCGGGAGGAGCCCAGCTACCTGTAATTTTGACGCAAAACGCCCGCCGGGAGCGGTAAAGCTCCCGGCGGGCGTTTTGCATCGTTGTTTGGGGCGCTCACTGCCCGGCGCGGGCGGCGCGCTGCTCGTTCTCCCACTGGGCGACCAGCGGCGCGGCCAGGCGGTCGAGGGCTTCGCGGGCGTCCACCAGACTGCGCGTGTCGTCAGGGGTCATGCTGGTCGCTTTTTTGTGGCGCGCCAGGCGGTCCAGAGCCTTTTCGGCCTCCTTGATGCGGGCGCGGGTCTCCCGGTCCAGGGCCTTGCCCGCCTTGCTACCCAGCGCTTCCCGCACACGGTAGAGCGTACTTTCGGCGGCGTTGAGGGCTTGCACGGCTTCCTTGTGTTCCTTGTCCTGGCCGGCGAACATAGCGGCGTCCCGCATGGCCCGCTGGATCTCCTCTTCCGACAGGTTGGAGGTGCCGGTGATGGTGATGCTCTGCTGTTTGCCGGTCTCCAGGTCCTTGGCGCTGACCGTCACGATGCCGTTGGCGTCGATGTCAAAGGTCACTTCGATCTGGGGCACGCCGGCCCAGGCACGCTTGATGCCCTTGAGGGTGAAGGTGCCCAGCAGCTTGTTGTCTTTGGCGAATTCCCGCTCGCCTTGCAGCACCTTGATCTCCACGGTGGACTGGAAGGGCGCCGCCGTGGTGAAGATCTTGGAAAACCGGGTGGGGATCGTGGAATTGCGCTCGATCAGGTGGGTGGCCACGCCGCCCACCGTCTCGATGGACAAAGTCAGCGGGGTCACGTCCATGAGCAGAAGGCTCTCGCCCCCGGCGGCCAGCGCCTCGCCCCCCAGGCGTCCGGCCTGCACCGCCGCGCCGAGGGCCACGCATTCGTCGGGATTCAGCGTGCGGGAAGGCTCCAGCCCGGTCATGCGGGCCACCTTTTGCTGCACGGCCGGGATGCGGGTGGACCCGCCCACCAGCAGCACCTGGTCCAGGTCGTTGGCGGCCAGGCGGGCGTCCCGCAGCGCGTTTTTTACGGGCAGGGCCGTGCGCTCGATGAGGTCGGCGGTGAGTTCGTTGAATTTGGCCCGGGTCAGGGTGGTCTGCAAATGCAGCGGGCCCTGGGGCCCCACCGCGATGAAAGGCAGGTGGATGTCCGCCGCCGTGGCGCTGGACAGTTCCTTTTTGGCCTTTTCGGCTTCCTCCCGCAGGCGCTGCACGGCCACGGCGTCCTTGGAAAGGTCCACGCCCTGCTCGGCCTGAAAGCCTTCGGTCAGCCAGGTCACGATGCGCTCGTCAAAATCGTCCCCGCCCAGGTGATTGTCGCCGCAGGTGGCCAGCACCTGCACGATGCCGTCCCCGATCTGGATCAGCGACACGTCGAACGTGCCGCCCCCCAGATCGTACACCATGACGGTCTGGGCCTTGCCGTTGTCCAGTCCGTAGGCCAACGCGGCGGCCGTGGGCTCGTTGATGATGCGGCGCACCTCCAGCCCGGCGATGCGCCCGGCGTCCTTGGTGGCCTGGCGCTGGGCGTCGTTGAAGTAGGCGGGCACCGTGATGACCGCCTGGGTGACGCTTTCGCCCAGGTAGGCCTCGGCGTCGGCGCGCAGCTTTTGCAGGATCAGCGCGCTGATCTCCTGGGGGGTGTAGCATTTGCCGTCGATGGGGATACGGGCGTCCGCCCCCATGCGCCGCTTGACGCTGCACACGGTGCGCGCCGCGTTGGTCACCGCCTGGCGCTTGGCCGGGTCCCCCACCAGGCGTTCGCCGGTTTTGGCAAAGGCCACCACCGACGGGGTGGTGCGCTGGCCCTCGCTGTTGGGGATGACGATCGGGCGGCCGCCTTCCACCACCGCCACGCAGCTGTTGGTGGTGCCCAAATCTATGCCGATGATCTTGCCCATGGCATGGTATCCTTTCCGAAAAAAGCCGACGAGCCCCGCCGCGGCGGGGCGGCGCGGGACACGGGCGCTGTGTCATGTTTACATTTATTGTAGCGCGCAGCGGGTCGGAATGTGTTGCCAAATCGTAAACAGTGTGAGAAAAAACCATGGGCCGCGGCGCCTTTGCCCGCCCGTTTACCGCCCGCAAACCGGCCCCGAAGGGCACGGCGGCGGGGCACGGCGGCGGCCTTTGCCGGGTTGACGGGCACGGACTCGGGTGGTATATTTTGTATATTCATATTCCGAAACAGAAAAGCAGGAGCCGCCCGTGACACAGAATTATACCAGCCGCGACATTTATGACCGGCTTTACCGTGAGATCATGTCCCTGCGCCGCAAACCCGGCGCCACCTTGCGGGAAAACGCCTTGTGCGAGGAATTCGGCGTGTCCCGCACGCCCATCCGCAGCGTATTGCAGGAGCTGCGCATCGCCGGGCTCATTGAGGTGACGCCCTACAAGGCCACCCATGTGACCCGCCTGGATTTTGACACCATCAGCCAGCAGATCTATCTGCGCGTGGCCGTGGAGACCGCCGTCATCCGGGATTTCTGCCGCCTGTGCACCCCCGAAGCCATGCAGACCCTGCGCGCGCGCAACGCCGCGCTGCGCCGCCTGGCCGACCAGGGCGACCCGGACCCCGAGGCCTTCTACCACCTGGACGGCATCTTGCACGAGACCTGGTTCACCGCCACCGGCAAGGACCAGCTGTGGCGCCTGATCCAGACCAACCAGAACAACTATTCCCGCTTCCGTATGCTGGACCTGGTGGAGGCGCGCAACTTTGACGAGATCGTCACCGAGCACGACGCCCTGCTGGACGCCATTGAACAAAAGGACGAGGCGGCCGTGGCGGCGCTGTGCTCCACCCACCTGTACGGCGGACTGACCCGCCTGGGGGACGAACTGCGCACCAAATTTGCCGATTACTTTGTGCCCGGCGCCCGGTGGCCCCAGACCCCCGGCGCCGCCCATGAGCCCAAAAAGGAGGATGCCCCATGAACCGCAAGGCGACCGTGACCCGCCAGACCCGGGAGACCCGCATCACCGTGACCATCGACCTGGACGGCACCGGCAAGGCCGACCTGCACACCGGCATCGGCTTTTTTGACCACATGCTGGACGGGTTTGCCCGCCACGGGCTGTTTGATGTAAGCGTCAAGTGCGACGGGGACCTGTTCGTGGACTGCCACCACACCATCGAGGACACCGGCATCACCCTGGGCATGGCCATCGCCAAGGCCCTGGGGGACAAGGCGGGCATCGTGCGGTACGGCAGCTGTATGCTGCCCATGGACGAGACCCTGGCCCTGTGCGCCGTGGACCTGGGCGGGCGGCCCTACTTTGTGTACGACGCCGCCTTTGCCACCCCCAACTGCGGCGGCATGGACACCCAGATGGCCCGGGAATTCTTTTACGCCGTGAGCTACGCCGCCGCCATGAACCTGCACCTGAAGGTGCTGTACGGCGAAAACGACCACCACAAGCTGGAGGCGATGTTCAAGGCCTTTGCCAAGGCCCTGGACGCCGCCACCCGGCCCGACCCCCGCATCGAGGGGGTGCTCTCCACCAAGGGGAGCATCTGACAGGCCGCCGGGCCCCGTGCCCTGCGAAATAGAGGACCGTATTGGAAAGGAGACTGCATCATGTACCAGGATCTGTTGGACACCATCGGCTTTGTGCAGGCCGCCGACCCCGAGGTGGGCGCGGCCATGGGGCGCGAGATGGGACGCCAGCGCCAGAACATTGAGCTCATTGCCAGCGAGAACATCGTTTCCCCCGCCGTGATGGCCGCGATGGGCAGCGTGCTGACCAACAAATACGCCGAGGGCTACCCCGGCCACCGCTACTACGGCGGATGCCAGTTCGTGGACGAGGTGGAGCGCATCGCCATCGACCGCGCCTGCAAGCTGTTCGGCGCCAAGTACGCCAACGTCCAGCCCCATTCGGGCGCGCAGGCCAACCTGGCCGTCTACTTTGCCCTGCTCAACGTGGGCGACACCGTCATGGGCATGGACTTGTCCCAGGGCGGGCACCTGACCCACGGCTCGCCGGTGAACATGAGCGGCAGGAACTACAACTTTGTGGCCTACGGCGTGGACGAAAACGGCTTCATCGACTATGCGGCCCTGGCCAAACAGGTGGCCAAGGTTCGGCCCAAGATGCTGGTGGCCGGCGCGTCGGCCTACCCCCGCGCCATCGACTTTGAAAAGCTGGCCGAGATCGCCCACGGCTACGGCGCCATGCTCATGGTGGACATGGCCCACATCGCCGGGCTCGTGGCCGGCGGCGCCCACCAGAACCCCGTGCCCTACGCCGACGTGGTCACCACCACCACCCACAAGACCCTGCGCGGGCCCCGGGGCGGCCTGATCCTGACCAACAACGAATACATCGCCAAGCGCATCAACTCGGCCATCTTCCCGGGCACCCAGGGCGGCCCGCTGGAGCACATCATCGCGGCCAAGGCCGTCTGCTTCGGCGAGGCTTTGCAGCCCGCCTTTGCCCGGTACGCCCACGACATCGTGACCAACGCCGCGGCCCTGGCCGACGGATTGCTGGCCCGGGGCGTCAAGCTGGTGTCGGGCGGCACCGACAACCACCTGATGCTGGTGGACCTGAGCGACGTGGACTGCACCGGCAAGGAGCTGGAGCACAACCTGGACGAGGTGCACATCACCGCCAACAAGAACACAGTCCCCGGCGAAAAGCGCAGCCCCTTTGTGACCAGCGGCGTGCGCCTGGGCACCCCCGCCGTGACCACCCGCGGCATGGGCCCGGCCGAGATGAAGATCATCGCCGACTGCGTGGCCGACTGCATCTTTGATTTCGAGGCCAAGCGCGAGGAGGTCGCCGCCCGTGTACGGGACCTGACCGACCGCTTCCCCCTGTATGAATGAGGCGATTTTGCATGATCCGTTTTGAATGTGATTACGGCGAGGGCGCGGCCCCCCAGGTGCTGGACCTGCTGAGCGCCACCAACCTGGAACAGACCCCCGGCTACGGCGAGGACGATTACTGCCGGAAAGCCCGGGAGCTGGTGGCCGACCTGTGCGGCGCCGACGCCCGGGGGGTGCACTTCCTGGTGGGGGCCACCCAGGCCAACCTGACCGTCATCGACGCGGCGCTCAAGCCCTGGCAGGGCGTGGTCTGCGCCGACAGCGGGCACATCCATGTGCACGAGACCGGCGCTGTGGAGGCCACCGGCCACAAGTGCCTGGCCCTGCCCGGCCGGGACGGCAAGATCACGGCCGCCCAGGTGCGCGCGGCCTTTGACGCCCACTGGGCCAACCCCAGCCACGAACACGAGGCCCAGCCCGGCATGGTGTACATCTCCCACCCCACCGAGTGGGGCACCCTGTACACCAGGGCCGAGCTGGAAGAGCTGTCCCTGGTGTGCCGCGCCTGCGGGATGTACCTGTTTTTGGACGGCGCGCGCATGGCCTACGCCCTGGCCAGCGAGGCCAACGATCTGAGCCTCCCGGACATTGCCCGGCTGTGCGACGCCTTTTACCTGGGCGGCACCAAGTGCGGCGCCCTGTTCGGCGAGGCGCTGGTCTTGACCCACCCCGACCTGCAAAAGGATTTCCGCTATGCCATCAAGCAGCACGGCGGCATGCTGGCCAAGGGCCGGCTGCTGGGCTTGCAATTTCTGGCGCTGCTGACCCCCGACGCCCAAGGGCATCGCCCCTACCTGACCCTGGCCGAAAAGGCCGACGCCCAGGCCGCCCGCATCGCCGCCGCCTTTGCCGCCAAGGGGTGCCCGTTGGCCTACCGGGCCCCGGCCAACCAGCAGTTCCCCATCCTGCCCGACGCCTGGGCCGAGGCCCTGGCCGCCAAGTACAGCTTTACCCACATGGGCAAGCCGGACGCCGCCCACACGCTGACCCGCTTTTGCACGAGCTGGGCCACCCGGGACGAGGACGTGAACGCCCTTCTTGCGGACATCGCGGCTTTGTGATATAATCGGCACCGTGGCCAAAAACCGAATACGCTCTTTTGTTTGCGCGCCGCAGGGGGGCTTTGCGCCCCCGCCGGAGAAGCCGGGTGAAAGTCCCGCACAGTCCCGCTACCGTGACAGTCGGATCGCCGGGCGACGCGCAGGGCTTCTTCACGAGTGATGAAGAGGGCTGCGCCGACAGGCATTCTGCGCCCTTTTGCCAAACGCGAAAGGGCGCTTTTGCGTTCGCGGCCGCGGTCCGTTTTTATTTCCCATCTTCAGCAAAGGAGCGTTTTGTATGGAAAACCAGAAAAAACCCGTAAACAAGAAACTGTGGCTGGCCCTGGCCCTGCTGGTGGCAGCCGCGGCCGTGGCCCTGGGGCTGTGGTACTTCAACCGTCCCGCCGTCGTGGGCGGCGAAAAGACCATCACGGCCACCGTGGTGGCCAATGGCGGCGAGGAAGCCTTCACCGTCACCACCGAGGAGGAATACCTGCGGGGCGCGCTGGAAAGCATCGACCTGATCGCCGGCGAGGAAAGCGAGTACGGCCTGTTCGTCAAGACCGTCAACGGCATCACGGCCGACGATTCCAAGCAGGAATGGTGGTGCTTCACCAAGGGCGGCGAAATGCTGGAGACCGGCGTGGACAGCACCCCCATCGCCGACGGCGACGCCTTTGAGATCACCCTGACCGAGGGATACTGATGCCCCGCCCCCGCCTGAGCGCCCGGCAGATCGTTCTGGGCGGCCTGATGGGGGCGCTGCTGGTGGTGTGCAAGGAGGTGCTGGCCCCGGTGCCGGGCATCGAGCCCGTGACCCCGCTGGTCATCCTGTACGCGCTGGAGCTGCCCGCCCTGGGGCCCTGGGCCATCGCGGTGTTCGTGACCCTGCAATTCCTTTTGTACGGCTTCGGGCTGTGGAGCTGGGGATACCTGTACATCTGGCTGCTGCTTTACCTGGGGGCCCGGGTTTTGCGGCGCATGGACAGCGCCCTGGGCTGGGCGGTGTTCGCGGGGGCCTTCGGGCTTTGCTTCGGGGCGCTGTTCACCCCCATCTACCTGGTGGTGCAGGGCCCCGGCGGCGCGCTGGCCTGGTGGCTGGCGGGCATCCCCGCCGACGTGGCCCACTGCGCGGCCAATTTCGGGGTGATGCTCCTGCTGTACCGGCCCCTGCGCACCCTGTTTGCCCGGCTGAGCGCCACCTTGTGAAGGGCCGGTCCCAGACCCCCCTTACGGAAAAACCAAGCGCAAACCCCCGCCCTCTGCNNGCAGAGGGCGGGGGTTTGCGCTTGCTTGTTGGGGGATTTATATAAAGCCGGAGGGGGCCCGGCAGAGTTGGTTGTCTGGCCTTTGCCGGTACTTCGGCCGCGGTTGCGGCCGTTCCTCGCATAGGCAAAGGACGCAGT
>DBRU01000046.1:6590-8355 GCA_002306375.1 Faecalibacterium sp. UBA1360 | reverse complement strand
ATGAAGGCCGCCCACAGGAAAAAGGCCAGGCCGATCAGCGCGCCCCGGCGCACCATGCGGGTGTCGAAGTTTTTGTGGCAGACCAGGATCATGGCCGCCACCACGATGCCCAGGGTCAGGGCTTCGGCGTCCACCACGGCCAGGGCCAGCGAGCCCATAAAGGCGAAGGCCGCAAAGGCCATGGTCCGCCGGGGCGTGCGGGCGCTGAGGTAGGCGTAAAACAAAATGGGCAGCACGGTGGCAAAAAAGCCGGCGTTGAAGTCCTTCTGGCCCAGGGTGGAGAAAAACTGCGCCCGCTCGGACACGGCGGTGTTCTCGTACACGCCGATGAGGTCGATGTTGAAGATGTTGAGCACGTACAAAACCGTGGCCACCGAGGAGGTGACGCCAAGACCCAGCCAGACGAAATCCAGGTCCCCCACCACCGCGTAGGCCCGCACGCAGACGTAGGCCGCCGCCGTCATGAGCACGAGGGCCAGCCCGCCGTAGTACCCGCCCAGCCCCCACACCGAGGACAGCGGGGACAGCGAGACCACCGTGGACACCAGCCCCGTGAGGGCGAAGGCCCCGCACCACAAAAGGCCGGGGTCCCGCTTGGCAAAGCGGCCGGGGGCGGGGCGCGCGCCGATGAGCCGGCAGGCCCCCAGCAGGGCGCCGAACAGCACGATCAGGCCGAAGGCGCCGGTAAACTTGGTCAGGCCCAGGTTGGAAAAGGTATCCACATACAACGGAAAGAAACAAAACACCGCCACCAGCAAAGCGGCGGCGGCCGAACCGGCCAGGTTGGCCAGGGCCTGTTCCTGGCGGGCCTGGGCGGACATACGCTTGGGCATGGGGGCCTCCTTATGGCAGACTGCGCCGCACGGCGGCGCGCAAAACGAACGCGGCTTGGAAATACAGAATATTTTACCGTGGTTTGGCGTCCTTTTCAACCGTTGTCCCCGTTTTGACATAAAGGTTTTACAAGTAGAAAACAGACAAGCCCCGCCGCCGCGCACGCCATCGCCGCCCAGTGCCGGGCCCCCAGGGGCAGAAGCTGGCTGCCCGCATAGCTCAACAGGCTGCCGGCGGTCATGCCCAGGGCCACGAAGCCGTAGTTGACCCCGGCGTTGCGCAGCCCGAAGAGGTCGGTGTTCAAAGCGGGCTGCACGGCCGCGCCCCCCGAATAGAAAAAGGTCAGCCAGGCCCAGGCGGCGGCCACCCACCACCCGCCCGCAAAGGCGAACAGCGCCGAGCCCGCCCCCAGCCCCGCGTACACGGCGTACAGCACCCGCTTGCGGCCAAAGCGGTCGCTGGCGGCGGGGCAGGCCAGCCGCCCGGCCGCCGAGGCCGCCGAGCCCAGCACGATGCACAGGGGCGCGAAGCTCTCGTTGAGGCCGCGGTCGGCGGCGATGGTCAGGATATCGGGGCTGAACAGCAGCACCGGCGGCGCGGCCAGGGCCACCCCCACCACGCACAGGCGGTACTGGACCGTGCGCACCATGGCCCGGGGGGCAAGGCCGGGGGCCGGGGCGACTTTGGGGGCGGGCGGGTCCCGCAGCACGGCGGCCCCCGCCCCGCACACCACGAGGATGACCCCGCCCAGGGCGGCAAAGCAGACGCGCATGCCCCATACCCCGCCCACGCCCCGCACAAACAGGGTCAGAAACGCCCCCGAAAGCCCCATGGCCGCCCCCGTGACCCCGGTGGCCAGGCCCTTGCGCCCGGCATACCATTTTTGCACGCAGGCCAGCACGGCCGGGGCCAGAAAGGCGCTGCCCACCCC
>DBRU01000046.1:6362-6565 GCA_002306375.1 Faecalibacterium sp. UBA1360 | reverse complement strand
GCGCTTTGCAGCGCCGCGCCCCACAGGGCCGCGAACCGGGGGCCCCGGGCGTCCTGCAAAAGGCCGCCCGCCGCGCACCCCACGCCGTACCCCGCCACAAGGACCGCGAACACCATGCCGGCCTCGGCCCGGGAGAGGGCGTACTGCTCCATGACCGGGCGCTGGAACACGCCCCACGCCGCCGGAATGCCGCTGAGCAGCTG
>DBRU01000046.1:0-6342 GCA_002306375.1 Faecalibacterium sp. UBA1360 | reverse complement strand
TGCACTCCCCCTTTGCTTTCGGGGGTTAGTATGCCCCTTTTGGTTGACAAAACCGCCCGCCGGGGACTATGATAAAGGATAACGCGGCGCAACGCCGCGCCCCAACGCCAATTACAGTAAGGAGCTGCCACGCCAATGAAAACTCAACCGCTGAAGGGCATGCGCGACCTTTTGCCACGGGAACAGGCTTTGCGCGATCACGTGCAGGGCGAGATCCTGGCCACCTACCGCGCCGCCGGGTTCCAGCGCATCTCGACGCCGATCCTGGAAGATATGGAAAACCTGGACAAGAGCGACGGCGGCGACAACCTGAACCTGATCTTCAAGGTGCTCAAGCGGGGCGACAAGCTGGCCGCCGCGCTGCGCAGCGGCGAGGAGGCCAAGCTGTCCGACATGGGCCTGCGCTACGACCTGACCCTGCCTTTGTCCCGCTACTACGCCGCCAACCGCAACGAGCTGCCCAACCCCTTCAAGGTCATCCAGACCGACCGGGTCTACCGGGCCGAGCGTCCCCAGAAGGGCCGCCTGCGGGAGTTCGTGCAGTGCGACATCGACATCCTGGGGGACTCGAGCCCCAACGCCGAGGTGGAGCTCATCGACGTGACGGCCCGGGCGCTTTTGCGCATCGGGTTCACGGGGTTCACGGTGAACGTCAACGACCGGCGCATTTTGCGGGCCATGCTGGCCGGCATGGGCTTTGCCGCCGACACGCTGGATTCGGTGTGCATCAGCTTTGACAAGCTGGACAAGATCGGCCCCGACGGCGTGCGCGCCGAACTGACCGAGAAAGCCTGCCCCGAAGCCGCCGTCAACGCCCTGGACGCCTTTTTGCGGGGCGGGGATTTCAGCCTGGAGGCCGTGACCGCCGCCTGCGGCGAGGACGGCCCCGCCCTGACCGCCGACCTGCGCTATGTGCTGGCCAAGGCCGAAAAGATCGCCGCCGGGCGCTACGGCGTGGCCTACTGCCCCAGCCTGGTGCGCGGGCAGGGGTATTACACCGGCATGGTGTTTGAGATCACCTGCCCCCAGTTTGCGGGCGCGGTGGCCGGCGGCGGCCGGTATGACAACATGGTGGGCAAGTTCATCGGCCAGGCCGTGCCGGCGGTGGGCTTTTCCATCGGGTTCGAGCGGGTGTGCGGCATTTTGCTGGAACAGGGCTATACGATCCCCGGGGCCAAGCCCCGCCTGGCGCTGCTCTACCTGCCCGAGGCCGACTTTGCCGATGTGCTGGCCAAGGCCGAAGGCCTGCGCGCCGAATACGACGTGACCGTGCTGGCCCAGGCCAAAAAGCTGGGCAAGCAGTTCGGCACGCTGGAGGCCGCCGGCTTCAACGCCGTGGCCTTTGCGGACAACGACGACATCAAGGTCCTTGGTCAAAAGAGCTGAAACACGACCCAAACATTTAGCGGGAATGCCGAAATCGGCCTTCCCGCTTTGTTTTTGGCACCGATTTGTAACGCCGCGGGGCCGTTTGCCGTGATATACTGGTGAAAAGGAAACTTCCCCACCCCGACGAAAAAAGGAGTGTGAACACCATGAAGCGAACTTCCCTGACCAAACGCCTGGGCGCCCTGGCTGCGGCGCTGGCCTTCTGCGCCGTGCTGGCCGGCTGCGGCGCGTCGGGCGGCACCTCCGCCGGCGCCACCATGACCGCCGAGGGCAGCATGGCCTACGACACCGCCGCCAGCGAGGAAGCCGGCGCCGTGAACAGCGCCATGGACCCCGCCGCCGCCCAGACCGACCGCAAGATCATTTACACGGCCAGCCTGGACATGGAATCCACCGAATTTGACGATACCCGCACGGCCCTGCTGGAAGCCGTGGACGCCAGCGGCGGCTACCTGGCCAGCTCGGACCAGTACGGCAGCGCCGAGGACCAGGACCGCTACGTCTATTACAGCGTGCGGGTGCCGGCGGACAACTACCGCGCCTTTCTCGAGGCGGTGGGCAGCGCCGGCAACGTGCTGAACCTGTCCGAATCCACCGACGACATCACCACCCAGTACATCGACGTGCAGGCCCGGCTCACGGCGCTGGAAAACCAGCGGGACCGCCTGAACGCCCTGGCCGAAAAGGCCGAGACCACCGCCGACCTGCTGGAGATCGAGAGCCAGCTGTCCGACGTGCAGTACCAGATCGAGAGCTACACCCAGCAGCAGCGCTGGATGGACGACCAGGTCAGCTATTCCACGGTGGACATCTCGCTGCGGGAAGTCCGCGTTCTGACCCCCGAGACCCCCGCCACCTTTGTGGAAAAGCTGGGTCGGGCCCTGGGCGACGGCTGGGATGACTTCGTGGACCTGCTGGAAGGCCTGGTGCTGACGCTGGCCTACCTGTGGCCCATGGTGATCGTGGCCGCGGTGATCGTGGTCGCGCTCATCGCCACCGCCCCTGCCCGCCGTGCCCGGCGCGAGGCCAAGGCCGCCCGCCGCGCCGCCCGCCGTGGCCCCGCGGGTCCCGCCGGCTACGCCCCGCCGCCTGCCGCCGAGCCCACGGCGCCCAAGGCGGAGGACGCCCCCACCACCCCCGATGTGGACAAAGGAACCCCCAAATACTGATGTGACAGGACAAAAGCCCCGCCCCTGCGCTGTGCGCAGGGGCGGGGCTTTGCGTTTAAGCTGTTGCGGTCACGGCCGTGCGCCGGGGTAAAGCGCCCCGGCGCAGCGCCGGTACAGCACGAAGGCCGCCACGGACACAACGCCCTCGCTGACCGGGAAGGCCAGCCACACCCCCGTCATGCCCAAAGCCGCGGCCAGCGCCAGGGTGACGGGCAAAATGACCGCCAGCCCCCGCAGCACCGACACCACCTGGGCGGGCACGGGGCGCTCCACCGACGAAAACCACAGGCTCCACACGATGTTGGCCCCGGCGAAGGGCGCGCCGAGAAAGTACAGGCGCAGCCCTTCCACGGCCATCTGGCGCAAAGCGGGGTCGCCCTCGCTGTTGAAGGCGGCGGTCAGGACCTCGGCCCCCGCGAAGATGCCCAGGCAGATCACGGCGGACACCCCCAGCACGGCCACCAGGGCGTACCGGGCCAGGCGGCGCACATCCTGCCCGCGGCCCCGGCCCCAGGCCCGGCTGACCAGGGGCTGCATGCCCTGGGCCAGGCCCGAATAGACGGCCAGCACCACCAGCGACAGGTTGGCCACCACGCCGTAGGCCGCCACCCCCGTGTTGCCCGCCAAAAGCAGGATGAGGCGGTTGAAGGTGACCATGACCACCGCGCCGGAGAGCTGTTCCAGCAGCGAGGGCGCGCCCAGGGCCAAAATGCGCCCCACCGTACGCCCGGCGGGGCGCAGGGGCACAAGATGAAAGCCGCGGCCGGGGCCCAGCCAGTGGGGCGCCTGGACCAGGATGCCCAGCACCGGCGAAAAGCCCGTGGCCAGCACGGCCCCCAAAATGCCCAGCCCGCAGGGGAAGATCAGGATATAGTCCATCAGGATGTTGGCGGCGCTGCCCGCCGCCGTGGCCGCCATGGCCAGGTGGGGCGCGCCGTCGTTGCGCACAAAGCATTGCAGCACGTCCGAGAGCAAAAACGCCGGCGAAAACGCCAGCAGCACCCGCAGGTAGGTGGCGGTCATGGCGTGCACCTGCCCTGTGGCCCCCAGCGCCGCAGCCAGCGGCCCGGCCCCGAGGATCCCCAGCGGCACGAACAGCGCCGCCGCCAGCAAGGCCAGGGCCAGGGTGTGGGTGTAGACGGCGTCGGCCTCGCCGTGGGCGTGCTGGCTTTTGAGCACGGCGAAGCGGGTGGCCCCGCCCATGCCCAGCCACAGCCCCACGCCGTGGATGATGTTGTACACGGGGATGGCCAGGTTCAGCGCGGCCAGACCGTCGCTGCCCAGGCCCCGGGCCACAAAGAAGGTGTCGGCCAGGATGTAGCAGGACACGGCCGCCATGCCCAGCACGCTGAGCACCGCGTAGCGGCCGAACTGCGCCGCCAACGGGCGGGAGTCTTGGGTCACGGGGGTCCCCTCCTTTTTTTGCGCGTTTTTGTCAGTGTGCCCGGTCGGCCGGGCGGCCATCCATACAAAAAGCGCCGGTCGCCCGCGTCTTCAAAGGCCTAACGACGCAGGGGCCAGCGCTCACCCGCCCGGCGGCGGGTCGTTGTATGAAAGTTGTCAGTGTTCGTCCACCATGGCGATGCACAGATCCCGCAGCTGCTTGGGGTCCACCACGTCGGGCGCGCCGGACATGGGCTCGCCGGCGTTCTGCACCTTGGGGAAGGCGATGACGTCCCGGATGGAGTCCTTCTTGAGCATGAGCATGACCAGGCGGTCCAGGCCGTAGGCCATGCCGCCGTGGGGGGGCGCGCCGTACTTGTAGGCGTCCATCAGGAAGCCGAAGCTCTCCCGCGCTTTTTCCTCGGTGAAGCCCAGGGCGCGGAACATGCGGTCCTGCAAGGCGGGGTCATTGATGCGGATAGAACCGCCGCCCAGCTCGACGCCGTTGAGCACGATGTCGTAGGCCAGGGCGCGGCAGGCGCCGGGGTCGGATTCCACCTTGTCGATGTCCTCGGCCCGGGGCATGGTGAAGGGATGGTGCATGGCCATCCAGCGGCCTTCCTGCTCGCTGTACTCGAACAGCGGGAAGTCCACGACCCACAGGAACTTGAAGGCGTCCTTGTCGATGAGGTCGTACTTGCGGCCGATCTCCAGACGCACCTGGCCCAGGGCCGTGCAGGCGCGCACCCAGTCGGCGTCGCTGACCAGCAGCAGCACGTCGCCGGTCTCGGCGCCAAGGGCGGCGTACAGGGCGGACTTTTCTTCCTCGGTGAGGAACTTTTCAAAGCTGGAGGCCGTGCCCTCGGCGGTCAGGCGGCTGAAGGCCAGGCCTTTGGCGCCGTAGGTCTTGGCCACGTCGGCCAGCTTGTCGATGTTCTTGCGGGTCAGGCGGTCGGCCAGGGCCTTGGCGTTGATGGCCCGGATGGAACCGCCGGCGGCCAGCGTGTCGGCAAAGGGCTTGAATTCGGTACCGGCAAACACGGCGCTGACGTCGGTGATCTCCAGCCCCAGGCGCAGGTCGGGCTTGTCGGAGCCGAAGCGGCTCATGGCCTCTTTCCAGGGCATACGCTCAAAGGGAGTGGCCACGTCGATGCCGAGGATCTCTTTCCACAGACGCTTGATGAGGCCTTCGTTGACGGTCATCACGTCGTCCTCGGTGACAAAGGACATTTCCTCGTCGATCTGGGTGAACTCGGGCTGGCGGTCGGCGCGCAGGTCCTCATCCCGGTAGCAGCGGGCGATCTGGAAATAGCGGTCAAAGCCGGAGAGCATCAGGATCTGCTTGTACAGCTGGGGGCTCTGGGGCAGGGCGTAAAAATGGCCGGGCTGCACGCGGCTGGGCACCAGGTAGTCCCGGGCGCCTTCGGGCGTGGACTTGACGAGAGTGGGGGTCTCGATCTCGCAGAAATGCTCGTCGTAGAAGTAATTGCGCACCACCTGGCAAATTTTGGAGCGCAGCACGATGGGCTCGTGCATGGAAGGACGGCGCAGGTCCAGGTAGCGGTAGCGCAGGCGCAGGTCGTCGCCCACATTGATGCCGTCGCGGATCTCGAAGGGAGGGGTCTCGGCCTCGCTCAAAACGCGCAGTTCGTTCACATACAGTTCCACGTCGCCGGTGGCGATCTTGTCGGTCTTGGCGGCGCGTTCCCGCAAAGTGCCCCGGGCGATGACCACGTACTCGCTTTTCAGGCTTTCGGCCTTGGCAAAGACGTCCTTGGGGGTGTCCTCGTCAAAGACCATCTGCAAAATGCCGGTGGTGTCCCGCAGGTCGGCAAAAATGATGCCGCCCTTGTCCCGGGCGCGGGCGATGGAGCCGCAGACGGTCATCTCGCGGCCCGCGTCGGCCAGGCTGACCTCGCCGCAATAGTTGGTGCGGCGCAGATTGCCCATGGTTTCCATATTTCTCAATCCCCTTCTGGTGCGAATCTTGGTTTGCTGAAACTTAATTATAACGCGGCCATGCCTATTTGGCAAGAGGCGGGGGGTGTTGGCTTTGCGGTATTGACTTTGCGGTATTGCCCGTTATCGGTCCGTATGCCGCCCGCCATACGGACCAGGGTGGAACAAGCACCGAATCGGGAAAAGCCCGTGCGGCGGTAACCTGACAACCCCTCAGTCAGCCTGCCGGCTGACAGCTCCCCTTGCACAGGGGAGCCTTGGGGAGGCAGCCGCCTTGTATGCCTCCCCNNCAGCGGCGGAGGGGTTGTAAACTTGGCGGTATTGCCCGTTACCGGGCCGTATGCCGCCCGCCCTGCATTGTAGGGACGGGACTTGTCCCGTCCGGGGATGTTGGCGGCGGCGCAGGGCTCCGCGGACGGGATGAATCCCGTCCCTACGAACC
>DBRU01000055.1:5145-15602 GCA_002306375.1 Faecalibacterium sp. UBA1360 | reverse complement strand
TACCACAGGGGAGGCATCAGGCAAAAGCCAGCCGCGCATTTTCAAAACCATACCTTGTTCACCGGCCCGCAGGGCCGGTGAATAGGCCGTCGCAAGGTCCCTCACCCAACCACTGGCCGCTGTTCGCGGCCGGCCTATTTCGGAACCAACACTTCGTGTTGGTTTTTGCAGCGTGCTGCGCACGCTGCAAAAAGCCCCCGGCATCCCATAGGGATGCCGGGGGCGGCGTTGGGGTATTTCGGTTCAGAAAATGCGCGCCAGCGCCGGGCGCAGGCGGCGGGTGCGGGTGTACACCATCTCCTGCATGGCGCACAGCTTGTCGGCCAGGCAGACCAGCCAGGCTTCCCGGCAGGCCGGGGGCACCGGCGTCAGGGGGAACATGTGGCGCAGGATCACGTCGCACTCCACCTCGTTCAGCGCCCAGTCCTCGCAGGCGTTTTGCAGCGCCCGGCGGGGGTGGGTAAAGCCGTGCAGGCGGTGGCTGTCGTCCTTTTCGTGCCAGTCGTACAAAAAGTAGTCGTGGAGCAGCGCGCCCCGCACCAGGGCGTCGGTGTCCACATCCAGGTCCAGGGCCCGGGCCAGGCGGCAGCTCATGGCCGCCACGCGCAGGCAGTGATCGTACACGGTCACGCCGCCGTGCTGCACAAAATGGCGCGTGCGGGCATAGCGGCCTTCCCGTTCCAGGCGGGCGGCGGTTTCGGCGACCAAAACGTCCAGAGCATCGACCTGCATCGGTACCTCCTTGTTGTGCGCGGGTCCGCGGTGGCGGTTTGCTTTCCGCATACCATTATAGCGCGGGGGGCGGGCGATGCAAGGGGAAAGGTGTAAAATCTTTGTTAAACCGGCAATTTTCGTCGCTTAGCTGAACATGACCACGTCCTCGACGGGTTTTTCGGCATCTTCGACGGACAGGGCCGTCAGCACCGGCCCCGTGGAGTCGGGGGTCTGGCCCTTGTAGATGGGGTGGAACTTCAGCGCCACCCTGGCCGTCAGCGTGATCCAGGACCGCTGCTTCAGGCTCTTATACTGGTCGTACTTGCAGGGGAAGCCCACAAACTGGATGTCCTGCACGCAGCAGGTCATGGCAAAGCGCCCGGGCACGAAGGAATCCTTGCCCGCCCGGGTGGTCTGGCAGACCTGGGCCAAAAACTTCACCGTCTTGCCGTCGTATTTTTCCGGCTCTTCCATGCAGTCCATATACCACACGCCGAAAAATTCCGCCGGGATGTCGATGACCGGGGCGTTCACGTCAAAGGGCAGCGGGTCGGGGATGTCGTCGTAGGCCACCGACCCGTCCTTGAACTCATAGGCGATGTCGCACCGGCGGCTGGCCTGGCGCACCAGCTTGTGGATGAGCTGGCGGCTCTCGTCGTCGTTCACCTGCTCGGCCCGGTTGACCACCAGCAGCTCGCTGGCCCGCAGCTTGTCCAGCAGCAGGGCCCGCATGGCGTTGTCGCCGGCATAGGTCTTGATGGTGGCGCCGTCCGCCGTGGCCAGGCACTGGTAAATGACCCAGTTGGCGGGCAAAGCGTCCGCCAGGTCCTGGAGCAGCCACATGCCGTTGTACTCGATGATGACCCGGCCGCAGCCGCTTTTGGCGCCAAGCATGGTCAGGTTCTGGGCGTTGAGCTCGGCTTTGTCGGTGATATACTCCACCGTCACGCCGCCGAAGGCGAATCGGTCGGGGGCGTATTCTTCCTCGCCGTCCTCACAGACGAGCAAAAGGGTCTTGTCCCCCGAATCGAACTGCTCGTCCTCCATGGTCTCCTGGATAAAGCTGGTCTTGCCGCTTTCCAGCATGCCCACAAAAAGGTATACGGGGATCTGTTTGCTTGCCATTGCGCGTTCCTTTCCGCCTTACAGGCCGAACAGCTCGGCCAGGCCCTGCTCGTTCAGGTTGGAGCCGATAACGCACAGCTTGCCCGTGACGTCGGGGGCCCCTGCGCGCACTTCCTGCTCGCCGGGGACCATGTCGAACTCCAGCCAGCCCGCGCCGCCGTCCACGATGCCCTTGGCCCGCAGCACCGCGCCGTACTTGCCGCTGTCCAGCTCGGTCAGGATGCCGGCGATCTGCTCGCGGGTGTAGCGGCGGGCGGTCTCCCGGCCCCAGCTCACGAACACCTCGTCGGCGTCGTGGTCGTGGTGATGATGCCCGCAGCTGCACACGCCGTGCTCGTCGTAATGGTGCTCGTGGTGGTGCTCGTGGCCCTCATGGTCATGGTGGCAGCAGTGGCCTTCCTCGTGGTCATGGTGATGGCAGTGCTCGCCTTCCTCATGGTCATGATGGTGGCAGCATTCGCCTTCCTCATGGTCGTGATGATGGCAGCATTCGCCCTCCTCGTGGTCATGGTGATGGCAGTGTTCGCCCTCCTCATGGTCATGGTGGTGGCAGCACTCGCCGTCATGGTGATGGTGGTGGTGATGATACTCCTCCTCGTCGCCGTGGGCGGCGTTGGCGGCCTGGGCCTGCTGGATCAGCTCGGCCACCAGGTCCCGCTTGCCGTCCATGACCGAGACGATCTGCTTGCCGTTGAGGGTGGACCAGTCGGTGGTCACGATGGTGGCGGTGGGGTTCTTTTCCTGCAGCAGGGCCACGGCCTTGGCCACCTTGGCCTCGTCGGCGTTGCCGGTGCGGCTCAAAATCAGGCAGGAGGCATGGCTGACCTGGTCGTCGTAAAACTCGCCGAAGTTCTTCATATACAGCTTGACCTTGTTCACGTCGGCCACGGTCACAAAGCTGTTGAGCACCACGGGCAGGGTCTCGGCCACGCCCTCCACGGCGCGGGTCACGTCGGACAGCTTGCCCACGCCCGAAGGCTCAATGAGGATGCGGTCGGGGTGGTAGGTCTCCACCACCTTCTTGAGGGCTTCCCGGAAGTCGCCCACCAAAGAGCAGCAGATGCACCCCGAGTTCAGCTCGTTGACCTGGATGCCCGCTTCCCGCATGAAGCCGCCGTCGATGCCGATCTCGCCGAATTCGTTTTCGATGAGGACCAGCTTTTCGCCGCCGAAGGCTTCCTGGATCAGCTTCTTGATGAGCGTCGTCTTGCCCGCGCCCAAAAAGCCGGAAAAAATATCGATCTTGGTCTGTGTCATGTTCGTTCAACCTCTGTTTTCTGTGAGATACCATGGAAAAAAGGCCGCACAGCGGCCCTTTGACTGCCAACCTTATTATACCAAACCCGTCAAGGGGCAAAGGGCACAATTTTTTGGGCCGGGGCGGGGCGGTTTTTTGGCGCAGGTCTGCCAAAATGGCCGGAGCTGGGGCGTAGTATGGACAGGGGCGGGCTGCACCGGCCGGCCTCTTTGTGCTATACTGGGGGCAACGACGACCGAAGGAGGGACCCGCCTTGTACCGCATCCTGATCGTGGAGGACGACGCCGCTCTGGGCGGCGGCATCGCCCGGGTGTTGGCCGACCGGGGCTATACCCCTGCCCTGGCCGAGGACCTGACCGACATCATGCCCCGGTTCCGGGCCTTTGACCCCCAGCTGGTGATTTTGGACCTGTCGCTGCCCTACCACAACGGCTACCACTGGTGCCGCCGCCTGCGGGAGGTATCCGACGTGCCGATCCTGTTTTTGTCCTCGTCGGCGGACAGCCTGAACCAGGTCACGGCCATGGACCTGGGGGCGGACGACTTTGTGGCCAAGCCCCTGGACGCCGAGCTGCTGGCGGCCCGGGTGCAGGCGCTGCTGCGCCGCACCTACGCCTACCGCCGCGCCGCCGACGTGGCCGACTGCGCCGGCGTGCCCCTGGACCTGAGCGCCGGGGTGCTGCGGGCCGAGGCCGGCCCCGTGACCCTGACGCGCAACGAGCTGCGCATCTTGCAGGCGCTTTTGGAACGCCGGGGCAGGGTGGTGCGCCGGGACGACCTGATGACGGCTTTGTGGGCCACCGACTGCTATGTGGACGAAAACACCCTGACCGTCAACGTGGGGCGGCTGCGCAAAAAGCTGGAAGCCGCCGGCCTGCCGGGCCTGGTGGAGACCGTGAAAGGCGAGGGATACTGCATCCGATGAAAACCGTCATTGCCTACCTGCGGGAGCGGGGGAGCGTGCTTGGGGCCTGGGGGCTGTGCGCCGCCGCCTTTGCCCTGGTCACCGCCGTGTACGGCCTGCCCGCCGAGGGCGTTTTGTACGCGGCGGCGCTGTCGGCCCTGGGGGTGGCGGCGCTGCTGGGGGCCGGGTGGCCGGGCTGGCGCCGCCGGGTGGAGGCGCTGCGCCGGGCCGCCGCCGACCCGGACCGGGACCACATCCCCCTGCCCGAACCCGCCGCCGGCCCCCACGGCCTGGAAGGGGCCTGCCGCCGGGCGCTGGACGCCCAGACGGAACAGTGCGCGGCCCTGCGCCGGGCCCGGCGGCAGACACAGGACGACCTGCTGGACTACTTTGCGGTCTGGGCCCACCAGGTCAAGACGCCCCTGGCCGCCATGCGGCTGCTGCTGCAAAGCGGGGCGGACCCCGCCCAGCTGGAGCCGGAGCTGTTCCGCACCGAAGGCTACGTGGACGCCGCCATGGGCTACCTGCGCCTCGGGGCGGACAGCCGGGACCTGGCGCTGGCCCCCACGGCCCTGGACCGGGTGGTGCGGGGCTGCGTGCGCCGCTGGGCCCGGATGTTCATTCTGGGCCGGCTGCGGCTGGACTATGCGGGGGACGCCGACGCCCGCCCCGTCACCGACCCCAAATGGGTGGAGTTCATCCTGGACCAGCTGCTGTCCAACGCCGTCAAGTATACCCCGCCCGGGGGCGCCGTCACCCTGCGGGCGACGGCTGACGCTTTGACGGTGGCCGACACCGGCCCGGGCATCGACGAGGCAGACCTGCCCCGCATCTTTGAAAAGGGCTACACCGGGGCCAACGGCCGCCAAAAGGGGGCGGCGTCCAGCGGGCTGGGGCTCTACCTGTGCGCGTTGGCGGCAAAGCGCATGGGCTGCGAGCTCGGGGCCGAAAACCGCCCGCAGGGGGGCTGTGTTCTGACGCTGCGCTTCCCCGCGGCGGGGACGCTGTACGAATGAAGGCGATGTGACAAAACTGTAAGACGCCCCCCGTGCAACTGTAAGGTGCATCGATGGCAGGGCGGCGGCGGACGGGGTATGCTGGTACACACCGGGCCCCGTCCTTTTTGTTTTGGCCGGCCCGGCAGTTTTTGCACAAAGGAGCAACAAGGACATGGAACAACCTCTTTTGCAGATCGACCATCTGGAAAAAGTATACACGGCCCGGTTCGGGTCCATGCGGGTGCAGGCGCTGGCGGATGTCAGCTTTACGGTGCCCGAAGGGGAATACCTGGCCATCATGGGGGAATCGGGGGCGGGCAAGACCACCCTTCTGAACATTCTGGCCGCCCTGGACCGGCCCACCGGCGGCAGCGTGACGCTGCGCGGGCGGGACCTGACCCGCATCCCCGACGGCGAGCTGGCCGAATTCCGCCGGGATCACCTGGGCTTTGTGTTCCAGGACTTCAACCTGCTGGACACCCTGTCGATTCGGGACAACATCCTGCTGCCCCTGGTTCTGGCCGACACCCCCTACGCCGACATGGCCGCCCGGTTGCAGCCCCTGGCCCTGCGCCTGGGCATCGCCGGGCTGCTGGACAAGTTCCCCTACGAGGTCTCCGGCGGGCAGAAGCAGCGGGCCGCCGTGGCCCGGGCGCTGATCACAAAACCCGACCTGGTGCTGGCCGACGAGCCCACCGGGGCGCTGGACTCCCACTCGGCGGATTCGCTGCTGGAGCTGTTCGGGGCCATCAACGGCGAGGGCCAGACCATCGTCATGGTCACCCACAGCGTGCGGGCGGCCAGCCACGCCCAGCGGGTGCTGTTTTTGCGGGACGGCCAGGTCTACCACCAGCTGTACCGGGGCAAAATGAGCCGGGAAGAGATGTTCGCCCGCATTTCGGACACGCTCACCGCCCTGGCGGGAGGTGCCGAACATGTCTAAGTGGAAGCTGTACCTGCGCATGGGCGCCCGGGGCCTGGCCAGCAACCGCCAGCTGTACCTGCCCTTCACCCTGGCCGCCGCGGGCTGCGCGGCCATGTGTTATCTTTTGCGCTACCTCAATTACAGCCAGCTGGTGGCCGAAATGCGGGGCGGCGTGTATGTAAGCGTGATGCTGGGCCTGGGCAGCTTTATCATGGTGTTTCTGGTGGTGTGGATCATGGCCTACGCCAACGGCTTTGTCATGAACCGCCGCGCCCGGGAACTGGCTTTGTACAGCGTGCTGGGCCTGCGCCGCGGGGACGTGGCCGCCATCCATGGGGTGGAGTGCGCGCTGCTTTATCTGGGCGGCACGGCGGCGGGCCTGGGGCTGGGGGCGCTGTTCAGCAAGCTGGCCCTGGCCCTGCTGCTGCGCCTGATGCTGACCCCGGTGCCCCTGGGCTTTTCCTTCAGCTGGCGGGGCGCGGGGGAGACCGCCCTGGCCTTTGCCGGGCTGTTCGCCTGGCTCTACCTGCGCAATGTGGGGCGGATCCGACGCACCAGGCCCATCGAGCTGCTCCACGCCGGGCAGATGGGCGACCGGGAACCCCGCACCCGCCTTGTGCCGGCTCTGCTGGGCCTTGTCAGCCTGGGGGCCGGGTACGCCATCTCCTTTTTCACCACCGACCTGTTCCTGGTCATGCTGCTGTTCTTCGCGGCGGTGGGGCTGGTCATCCTGGGCACCCACCTGCTGTTCGGGGCGGGCAGCGTGGCGCTGCTCAAGGCCCTGCGCCGCAACAAGCGGTTCTACTACCGTCCCCGGCGGTTCATCGCCGTGTCGGGGCTCATCCACCGCATGAACCAGAACGCCCGGGGCCTGGCCAACATCTGCATCCTGGTCACCACCGTGCTGGTCAGCGTGGCCACCACCGTGTGCATGTACGCGGGTGTCGAGACCACCCTGGACCGCAACTATCCCAACGAGATCATGGTGTCGGCCTACTGCGACCCTGACGCCGTGGCCGACGCCGACTACACGGCGCTGGACGACCTGACCGCCAACGCCGCCGCCCCCTGGACCGACGCCCCCGCCCGGGGCTTTGCCTACTGCACCCTGGGGGCCCGCCAAAGCGGCGAGGGCTACGCCACCTGCAACACCAACGACCCCACGGGGGTCACCGAGATCTACTGCATCGCCGCCGGGGACTACACGGCCCTGACCGGCCAAACCGCCGACCTGGCCCCGGGCACGGCGCTGCTGCTGTGGCCCGACGGCAGCGCCGGCGACCTGGTGCTGGACGGTATCCGCTGGCAATACGCCGGCGAGGCGACGGCCTGGCCCCGCGTCAACGGCGCGGGCCTGCCCGCCGGCGGGGGCACCGTGTGGGCGGTGCTGCCCGGCCGGGGGGACCTGGCCGCCATGGTGCGGGCCGCCCAGGCCGCCGGTACCGGGACGTATGTGCGCTACGCCGTGCTGCTGGACCCCCAGGACCTGACCGAGGCCCAGCTGCTGGACTGCGCCGGGGCCATCCAGGACGCCCTGAACGGGGCCGGGGACATCCCGGGCCTGACGGGGAACGTGTACATCTTCAACCGGGCGGGCATGCGGCAGGAGTACTATCAGCTCAACGGCAGCTTTGTGTTTTTGGGGCTGTTCCTGGCCATGATGTTCAGCCTGGCCACCGTGCTCATGATCTATTACAAGCAGCTCAGCGAAGGGTACGAGGACCGGGCCCGCTTCGTCATCTTGCAGCAGGTGGGTCTGAGCGCCGGCGAGGTGAAGGCCGCCATCCGCACCCAGGTGCTGGGGGTGTTCTTTCTGCCCCTGGCGGGGGCGGCCGTGCACCTGGCGGCGGCCGCGCCCATGCTCATGCGCATGATCTCGGTGTTCGGGCTGTCCGACGCGCCTTTGTTCTGGCTGTGCGCCGCGGGCACGCTGGGGGTGATCGCTCTGTGCTACACGGGGGTCTATGCCCTGACCGCCCGGCAGTATTACCGCATCGTGCGGCGGTAAGGCGGGCAAGGGGGGCGGGTCTGCCAGGGCGGGCCCGCCCCTTTACTATTTGCCGAAACGTGGTACAATACAAAGTTGAAAGATCCTTCCCCCCGACGGGGGAATTGCATAAAGGAGTGTTTCGCTTTGACCGTCAACGAAAAGATCGCCGCCCTGCGGGCGGCCGCCAGGGCCAACGGCGCCGACGGCGTGCTGGTCATGACCAGCGACCCCCACTGCGGCGAGTACCTGCCCGACCACTACAACGCCCTGCCCTGGTTCACCGGCTTTACGGGCGAGAACGCCACCCTGGCCGTGACCGGGACCGAAAGCGCTCTGTGGGTGGACGGCCGGTTCTATGTCCAGGCCGACAAGCAGCTGGCCGGCACCGAGATCCGATCCATGCACGACGGCGCGGCCGGCGTGCCCAAGGTGGCCGAATGGCTGGCCGACCGCTTTGCCGCCGGGCAGACCCTGCTGCTGGACGGCTCCTGCGCGCCCACCGACACCGTGCGCAAATACGCCGACGCCCTGCGCCCGGCGGGGGCTTGCGTCAAGAGCCTGGACGTGGTGTCCGGCATCTGGGGCGAAGAGCGCCCGGCCCTGCCCGATACCCCCTGCTTTTTGCTGGACGCGTCGGTCACCGGGGCCACCGCCGCCGAAAAGATGGACGCCGTGCGCGCCGAACTGAACAAGGCCGGGGCCACCGCCCTGGCCGTGACCGGGCTGGACTGCGTGGGCTGGCTTTTGAACCTGCGGGCCCATGACCTGCCCTGCACCCCCCTGGCCGTGGCCCATGCCTTTGTGGGCGCGGCGGGCTGCACCCTGTTTTTGGCCCCCGGCCGCCTGAGCGACGCCGACGCCGCCGCCCTGGCCGCCCAGGGCGTGGATGTGCGGGGCTACGACGAGCTGCTGGACTTTGTGCGGGCCTACGACAAGGACGAGACGGTGCTCGTCAGCCCGGCGTCCACCAACTACGATCTGTACAACGCTTTGAGCGCCAACCCGCACCTGACCGTCAGGGAGGGGGCGGACCCGATCCAGGCGCTCAAGGGCGTCAAGAACCCCGTGGAGCTTGCAAACATCCGGGAATGCCACATCCGGGACGGCGTGGCCCTGGTCCGCTTTGAGATGGACCTGGAAAAGGCCCTGGCCGAGGGCAAACCCCTGATGGAGACCGACATCGAGGTCATGCTGCGCCGCCGCCGCGCCGAACAGCCGGGCTACTGGGACGACAGCTTCCCCACCATCGCGGCCTACGGCCCCAACGCCGCCATGATGCACTACCACGCCGAGGGCGAGGTCAACAGCCCCATCCTGCGCAAGGGCTTTTTGCTCATCGACAACGGCGGGCAGTATGACTGCGGCACCACCGACATCACCCGCACCTATCCCATGGGCCCCCTGACCGACAACGAGCGCAAATACTATACCTGGACGCTGCAAAGCCATATCGACATGGCCCGGGCCGTGTTTTTGGATTACTGCACGGGCTTTGCCCTGGACAGCTTTGCCCGCGGACCCCTGTGGGCCCACAAGATCAATTACCGCTGCGGCACCGGCCACGGGGTGGGCTTCATCGCCAACGTGCACGAAGGCCCCCAGAGCCTGCGCCCCCAGAACGGCGTGGTGTTCAAGCCCGGCATGACCATCACCGACGAGCCCGGCGTCTACGAGACCGACGAGGTGGGCATCCGCATCGAGAACGAGCTGGAATGCGTGGACGCGGGCGCCAACCAGTACGGCAACTGGCTGGCCTTCAGGCCGCTGACCGTGGTGCCCATCTCCACCGAGCCGGTGCTGGTGGACGAGCTCAGCCGCGTGCAGATCGACTGGCTCAACGACTACCACCGCTGGGTGTACGACACCCTGGCCCCCCGCCTGACCGAGGAGGAAAAGACCTGGCTCAAGGCCAAGTGCGCCCCCATCGGCCGCTGAAGGGCCGCATGACCGCATAAAAGCCCCCGCCCCCGGCGCGAAAGCGCCGGGGGCGGGGGGCTTATAAGGCTGGCGGCGACCCAAGGCTCCCCTGTGCAAGGGGAGCTGTCGGCCGTAAGGCCGACTGAGGGGTTGTGGACGCTGTGCCGCAAGCTGTTGGCGGGCAATGGCGCAAAGCTGACAACCCCTCCGTCAGCTTCGCTGACACCTCCCCTTACACAGGGGAGGCTTATAAGGCGGCAGCGACCCAAAGGCTCCCCTTACACAGGGGAGGCGTACGGAGAACGCGCCTTGCCTCAACTCTCGGCAATGCCGAAGAAATACCGGTTCAGCCGCAGCTTGTTGTCCTCGTACAGGCCCAGGTGGCGGTACAGGTCCTTGTAATAGGCCGAAAGCTCCCACCGGGTGGCCAGCACCTTCATGGGGTTCAGGTTGTGCACCAGGCTCGCCGGGTTCTGCACATAGTTGTAGATCGGCGTGGACAGGGCATAGAACCGCTCGGCGTAGCGGATGAAGCTGAGGTTGAAGTAAAAATCCTCGCTGTAATCCAGCTCCTCGCTGCATTCCACGTCGGGGTGCTGGCGCACGATGTCGGCGCGGTAGAGCTT
>DBRU01000055.1:3501-5130 GCA_002306375.1 Faecalibacterium sp. UBA1360 | reverse complement strand
AAAGCCGAAGGTCTGCACCCGGGTCAAGGGGTCAAAGCCGGGGTCCACCTCCTCGGGCAGGGGCGGGGTGCGCTGGGCCTGCCAGTCCTTGGGGGGCTCCACCCGGTTGTAGTGGGCAATGACCATGTCGGCGTCGTGGGCCTCGGCCTTTTCCACCAGCAGCCGGGTGGCGTAGGGCTGCAGGGTGTCGTCGGCGTCCACAAATTGCAGGTACTTGCCCTTGGCCGCCCGCATGCCCAGGTTGCGGGTGGCCGACACCCCGCTGTTGGCCTTGTCGATCAGCGTGATGCGGCTGTCCACCTTGGCGTACATGGCGCACACCGGCCCGCTCACGTCGCTGCTGCCGTCGTTGAGCAGCAAAATCTCCAGATTCTCATAGGTCTGGCGGCGGATGCTCTCCACACAGCGGGCAATGTGGTTCTTGGCGTTNNTTTATATTAACCATAGCACAAACCCTGTCGGCGCGCAACGCCGCCTTGGCGCGGCGGGGCAAACATGGTATAATGACCACATATGTGGCTGTTATGTTGTTATCGACCCCCCAAGGAGGTACCCTATGCCCGGACCCATTGCCCAGGAACTGCGCGCCTTGCAGGACAAGCTCTATGCCTGCCAGTATGCCCAGGCCCTGATGAGTTATGACGAAGCCACCGCCGCGCCCGCCCGCAGCGAGGACGGCCGCGCCCGCGCCGCCGAGGTGCTCAGCCGTATGGCCTTTGACGCCCTGGTCAACCCCGACACCGAGGCGCTTTTGCGCCGGGCCGGGTCCGACGCCGCCCTGACCGGCGTTACCGCCGCCCAGGTGCGGGGCCTGCGCCGCCGCTATGACGAGATCGCCCGCATCCCCGCCGACGAGTACGCGGCCTTCACGGGGCTCGTGCAGCAGGCCGTGCCCGCCTGGGCCCGGGCCAAGCGGGCCAACGACTTTGCGGCCTTTGCGCCCTGCCTGGAAAAGATCGTGGACGCCCGCCGCCGCCAGGCCGGGTACTTTGCCCCCGGCAAGGACCCCTACGAGGCCTGGCTGGACCGATACGAGCGGGGGCTGACCATCGCCCAATGCGACGAGTTTTTTGCCGCGCTGCGGGCCCAGATCCTGCCCCTGCTCAAGGCCGTACAGGAGCGGGGCAGGCCGGTGCGCACCGACTTTTTGGACCGGGACTGGCCCCTGGATGCCCAGAAAAAACTGGCCAAACGCATCATGGACCTGTGGGGCCTGGACCCCGACCACTGCGTCCTGGCCGAAAGCGAACACCCCTTTACCGAGGGCTTCTGGCACGGGGACGTGCGCATCACCACCCATTATATGCCGCGTGACCTGCTCAGCAGCCTGTACAGCGTGGCCCACGAGGGCGGCCACGCCCTGTACGAGCTGCACGTGGACCCGGCTTACGACTTCACGGTGCTGGCGGGCGGGTCCACCATGGGCCTGCACGAAAGCCAGAGCCGCCTGTTTGAGAACCTGGTGGGCCGGTCCCGGGCCTTTATTCACTGCCTGTGGCCCGACCTGCGGGAGCTGTTCCCCGAAGGCCTGGCCGATGTGAGCGAGGAGGAGCTCTACCGCGCGGCCAACCGGGCCGAGCCGGGGCTCATCCGCACCGAGGCGGACGAGCTGACCTACGCCTTGCACAT
>DBRU01000055.1:945-3494 GCA_002306375.1 Faecalibacterium sp. UBA1360 | reverse complement strand
GCCTGGAACGCCAAATACAAGGAATACCTGGGCCTGGACGTGCCCGACGACGCCCGGGGCGTGTTGCAGGACATCCACTGGGCCGGGGGCGACCTGGGCTACTTCCCCAGCTATGCCCTGGGCAGCGCCTACGCGGCCCAGGCCTGGGACGACATGGACGCCAAACTGGGCCGGGGCGCGCTTGAAGAAGCCGTGGCCCGCGGCGACCTGACCCCCTTGAAGGAGGAACTGCGGGCAAGGCTGTGGCGCTACGGCAGCAGCCGGGAACCCGCCGACTTAGTGCGCAGTTTGTGCGGCGGGGACTTTGACCCGGGGCACTACACGGCCTACCTGCGGCGCAAGTACACCGAGCTCTATGAACTGTGAGCGGGCCGCGGACAGCCCGGAAATGTATAAAAATACATTAAAATCCGTATATTTTGCAGCAATGGCGGAAAGCACCGTGAAAATATACAAAAATGCGGCAGGCATCGTCAGCGGTTTGTGAAAAACAACCCCTTGATTTTGGGCGCGCGCCGTGTATAATAGGATACATCGATTGAATAAATATTCAGCCCCACGGGGCGTTGAAAGGGTGCGAAGGATATGAAAAAGAACAAGCAGGATATCAAAAAGGTGGTCCTGGCCTACTCCGGCGGTCTGGACACCTCCATCATCATCCCCTGGCTGAAAGAGAACTACAACAACTGCGAGGTCATCGCCGTTTCGGGCGACGTGGGCCAGGGCACCGAGCTGGACGGCCTGGAGGAAAAGGCCAAAAAGACCGGCGCGTCCAAGCTGTACGTGCTGGACCTGAAAAAGGACTATGTGGAAAACTACATCTGGCCCTGCCTGAANNATCGCCATCAAAGAGGGCGCCGACGCCATCTGCCACGGCTGCACCGGCAAGGGCAACGACCAGGTCCGCTTTGAGCTGACCCTCAAGGCCTTCGCCCCCGACATGGCCATCATCGCCCCCTGGCGTGAGTGGAACATCAAGAGCCGCGACGAGGAGATCGACTACGCCGAGGCCCACAACATCCCCCTGAAGATCAGCCGCGAGACCAACTACTCCAAGGACAAGAACCTGTGGCATCTGTCCCACGAGGGTCTGGACCTGGAGAACCCCGCCAACGAGCCCCAGTATAATAAAGAGGGCTTTTTGGAGCTGGGCGTCAGCCCCGAGCAGGCCCCCGACACCCCCACCTATGTGACCATCCACTTTGAAAAGGGCGTGCCCACCGCCATCGACGGCAAAGAGATGGGCGCCGTGGAGATCGTGGAGACGCTGAACAAGATCGGCGGCGCCAACGGCATCGGCCTTTTGGACATCGTGGAAAACCGCCTGGTGGGCATGAAGAGCCGCGGCGTGTACGAGACCCCCGGCGGCGCCATCCTGTACAAGGCCCACAACGTGCTGGAGACCATCACCCTGGACAAGGAAAGCGCCCACTTCAAGGAGATCGTGGCCCAGAAGATGGCCGACCTGGTGTACAACGGCCAGTGGTTCACCCCCCTGCGGGAGGCCATCTGCGCCTTTGTGGACCAGCTGCAAAAGACCGTCACCGGCGACGTGACCCTCAAGCTGTACAAGGGCAACATGATCAACGCCGGCGTCACCAGCCCCTACACCCTGTATGACGAGCAGACCGCCTCCTTCGGTGAGGACGAGGACTACAACCAGGCCGATTCCGCCGGGTTCATCAACCTGTTCGGCCTGCCCATTGCCGAGCGCGCCAAGCTGGCCAAGAAGTGGCCCGCCATCGACTGATCGGCATTTTTCAACCACCGCCAAACCCGCCGCCGGAGGCATTTTGCCCCCTGGCGGCTTTGGCGTTCCGCCCCCTTGCCGCGCCTGCGGCAAAAATAACGATACACGGAGGTTTTTGTATGCCGCAACTCTGGCAGGGCCGCGCGAGCAAGGCCGTGGACAGCCGCGTCAACGACTTCAATTCCTCGATCCGCTTCGACGCGCGCATGATCGAGCAGGACATCCGGGGCAGCCTGGTCCACTCGGCCATGCTGGGGGCCCAGGGCATCATCTCCCCCCAGGATGTGGAGGATATCCACAAAGGCCTGCACTCGATTCTGGACGATCTGCACAGCGGCGCGCTGGACATCGACCCCGCCGCCGAGGACGTGCACACCTTTGTGGAGCAGACCCTCACCGCCCGGGTGGGGGACGCGGGCAAGCGCCTGCACACCGGGCGCAGCCGCAACGACCAGGTGGCCTTGGACATCCGCCTTTACCTGCGGGACGAGGCCGAAAAGATCACCGGCGAGATCCGGGACCTGATCGGCGCCATCTGCCAAAAAGCCGAGGAAAGCGCCGGCTATGTCATGCCCGGCTACACCCATTTGCAGCGGGCCCAGCCCGTGACCTTCGGCCACCAGCTCATGGCCTACGCCTGGATGCTCTTGCGGGACCTGGGGCGCATCCGGGACGCCGTGGGCCGCATGAACGCCCAGTGCCCCCTGGGCTCCGGCGCTCTGGCCGGCACCACCTACCCTCTGGACCGCTTTTACACGGCCCGGGAACTGGGCTTTGACGCGCCCTGCCCCAACTCCAT
>DBRU01000055.1:0-908 GCA_002306375.1 Faecalibacterium sp. UBA1360 | reverse complement strand
TTCCGCTTCGTGGAGCTGGACGACGCCTTCACCACCGGGTCCTCCATCATGCCCCAGAAGAAAAACCCCGACGTCACCGAGCTGATCCGGGGCAAGACGGGCCGGGTGTACGGCGACCTGAACACCCTGCTGGTCATGATGAAGGGCATCCCCCTGGCCTACGACAAGGACATGCAGGAGGACAAGGAGGCTATCTTTGACGCGGCGGACACCCTGTCTTTGTGCCTGACCACCCTGACCCCCATGCTGGCCACCATGACCCCCCTGCCCGACAACATGCGCAAGGCCGCGGCCCGGGGTTTCATCAACGCCACCGACTGCGCCGACTACCTGACCAAGAAGGGCGTGCCCTTCCGGGATGCCTACAAGTGCACCGGGTCCATGGTGGCGGCGTGCATCCGGGACGGCAAGACGCTGGAGGAGCTGACGCCGGAGGAGTTCCGCGCCTTCCACCCGCTGTTCGACGCCGACGTGTACGAGGCCATCGACCTGACGGTGTGCTGCGAGGGGCGCTCCAGCTACGGCGGCCCCGCCAGACAGAGCGTTCTGGACCAGATCGCGGCCGTGCGCGCCGCCCTGGCGGACTGATCATCGCCATTTTGAGCGAACTAAGGTGATATTTTGAAAAAGTACCGCATTTTTGTGGACGGCTCCGCCGGCACCACCGGCCTGCGCATCGCCGACCGACTGGCCGCCCGGGCCGAGTTCGAGCTGCTGTCCATCGCCGAGGCCGACCGCAAGGACCCGGCCGCCCGGGCCGCCCTGATCAACCAAAGCGACCTGAGCTTTCTGTGCCTGCCCGACGCGGCGGCCAAAGAGATCGTGCCCCTGATCCGCCCCGACGTGCGGGTGCTGGACACCTCCACGGCCCACCGCACGGCCCCGGGCTGGGTGTACGGCCTGCCCGA
>DBRU01000083.1 GCA_002306375.1 Faecalibacterium sp. UBA1360 | reverse complement strand
CCGGGTCTTATACACCAGCAGCACGCAGTAGGTATCATTTTCGCCGTCGGAACGCTGCGGGCACAAGGCGGTCCACTTTTCCACGGTCTTGCCCTTGTAGTCGGCCAGGGTCAGGCCGCTCTCCCCCACCACCTGGTCAAAGGCGGCAAAGCTGTCGTCCCAGGATTTGGGGATCTTGACCTTATCCACGGCGGCGGTGGACAGGTCCACCTCAAAACCATACCCCGTGAAATAGGACGCGATGTCCTGGGTGGTCTGGATGACGGTCTCGTCGCTGACGGCCGCAGCCGCGGCGATGCTGTCGCCGGAAAAATGCACCGCGGCGGTCACCGTGCCCGCCAGGCACGCCCCGCACAGCGCCAGCGCCCCGGCCTGGCGCAGGCGTGGTTTGGTCAGGGTGAACATAAACATAACCAGCCCCCTTGCTCGTTTGGCAGAACTTTCACTGCAAAGTATGCAAGGGGGCCGGGGTTTATTCGTCGGGTTCCTCCCGGGGGGCTGGGGCGTACCACTGGAAGATCAGCCCGTCGTAGCGCCGGGCTCTTGCCGCATGGTCGTGGGCGGGCAGCACCGTCCACTGCACCATCATGGCGCCCAGGGCGCGGCACAGCCCCACGGCCCAGTTTTCTTTTTCGGTACACCAGGCGATGAAATCGGGCCGGCCCAGCACGTTGCCCAGGCAGTGGCTGACTGCGAAAGCGTGGGCGGGATGCGCCCCTTCGGCCCGGTTGGAGGCGTAAGAGTCCACCAGCTGGCCCCGCAGCACCCCGGGGGCCATGCGGCGGATGCGCCGCACCACCCGGGGATCGAAACTTTCGATGCAGTAATCGCCCCGATACCCGGCCAGGGCGTCCACCACTTCCCGGCACAAAGCGTCCAGGTACAGCCCGTCATACTCGGCCCGGCTCTTGATCTCCACGATCAAAGGCACGCGGCCGTTCACCACCCGCAGCACGTCGGCGAACAGGGGCGGATGTTCCCCGCTGCCGGCCAGCGGCAGGCGCTTGGCGATGCGCCAGGGGCAGTCCCGCACCCAGCCGTGCAGCCCGGTCATGCGGTCCAGCGTGTCGTCGTGAAAGACGATCAGCCGGCGGTCGGCCGTGAACTGCACGTCCAGCTCGATGCCGTAGCCGGCGTCGGCGGCCGCCGCAAAGGCGGGCAGGCTGTTTTCGGGCGGGGACTGATCGGGCCCGAACAGGCCCCGATGAGCATAGTTCCGCTTTTCAAAGGGAGCACGCAGACCGGGACGACGGGGACCCGGCGCGATGAGAAAGACCGCCCCGCCCACGAGCGCGGCGGCCGGAATCAACCAACGACGCATTGACATCCTTCCCCTTTCTGCGGGCACACTTTGGCCCGCCGTATTCTTATTGTACCCCGCCGTGCCCCTTTGCGCAACACGGCGGAACACAAATTGTGAACGACATTTTAAGAAAACCTTCACAATTCCCCCACGGGCGCGGTTTATTATGGTATTATATTGGCATGGAAAACCGCTTTGCAACAGCGTGGAGGGAGAACAAATGGCTACTATTCTCGTGGTGGACGACGAACCGAGGATCCGGGACCTGATCACAGAGCATTTGCAGCACGCGGGCTTCAGCTGCGTGCAGGCCGGTGACGGCACCGGTGCGCTGGCCGCCCTGGGCCAGGGGGGCGTGGACCTGGTGATCCTGGACATCATGATGCCCTTTATGGACGGTATGACCTGTTTGCGGGAAATGCGCGCGCGCAAGATCACCACCCCGGTCATCATGCTGACAGCCCGCAGCGAGGAATACGACAAGCTGGCCGGGCTGGAAGGCGGCGCGGACGACTATGTGGTCAAGCCCTTCTCGCCCCGGGAACTGGTGGCCCGGGTCAAGGCCGTGCTGGCCCGCACGATGCCCGCCCCCGACGACAGCGGCAGCGTGTTCCGTTTCGGCGACCTGACGGTGGACACCGCCAGCCACAGCGTGAAGGTGGCCGGGCAGGAAGTGCCCCTGACCCCCAAGGAATTTGACCTGCTGGTGTTTTTGATCAGCAACAAGGGCATCGCCCTTTCGCGGGAGAAGATCCTGCAAAAAGTGTGGAACTACGACTATTACGGCGAGGACCGCACGGTGGACACCCACATCAAGATGCTGCGGGGCCACCTGGGGCCCTGCCGCCAGTACATCGTAACCGTTTGGGGCATCGGCTACAAGTTCGACCCCGAGACGCTGTGAAAGACGGGGAGTTTGTATGTTCAAACGCCTGAAAGCCGTTCCTGCGCCCGCCGGTGAACCGCGCCGGCGGGCGGGCCTTGGCGTGCGCGGACAACTGATGCTGTTTTTGTGCGGGGTCACGCTGCTGACCCTGGGCCTTGTGTGGCTGTTGATCTCCTATTGTCTGGAACCCATGTATGACCGTACGATCCGGGACGGGCTGGAGGCCAAGGTCAACGCCGTGGTGGCCCTGCTGGACGCCAGCGACGCGCCGGTGTCGGCCCGGGTGGCGGGCAAGCTGGTGCTCAATGAGGATTTCTGGCTGGAATTTCTCGAAAAGGTCATGGACGGCACCCTGGACCTGGACAACTGCTGCGTGGACGTGAGTGATTCCACCTTGAGCAACGTGCAGTGCCTGGAAAGTTTGTATCCCTGCATCCTGCACGACAGTGAATTTTCCTTTGGCGGAAAGATCACACTGAAACAGGACACCCCCGAGATCGTGCGCCTGCGCGGGCTGGTGTTCACCCGCAAGAGCCTGTGCGAGACCGTATCCTCGGGCGGGAACTTGCAGATGGCCGTGGGCCGCCTGACCGCCGACGGCCAGTATGCAGTCATCGTGTCCACGAGCCTGGCCCAGATCGACACCGCCGCCCGCGTGCTGGGCGGCGTGCTGCCGCCTGTGGCGCTTTTGCTGTTTGGGCTGAATCTGCTGGCCGCGGCTTTGTTCAGCCAGTGGTTCACGCGGCCCTTGTACCGCCTGGCCGAGGGCGCGCGCCGCATGGCCGCCGGTGACTACGACGTACAGGTGCCGGTGTGCCGCCGGGGTGAGCTGGGCCTGCTGGCCCGGGAATTCAACCACATGGCCCGGGAGGTGCGCCGCTCGGCCCAGCTGGAAAAGGAGATCCTGGCCAACGTGAGCCATGATCTGCGCACCCCGCTGACCCTGATCAAGGGCTACGCCGAGACCGTGCGGGATCTGACCGGCAGCGACGAGGAACGGCGCACCGAGCAGTGCAACATCATCGTGGACGAGACCGACCGCCTGTCGGCCCTGGTCAACAGCGTGATGGAACTGAGCAAGGTGCAAAGCGGCGTGGAACGGCCCAATCTGGTGGACTTTGACATGAGCGGGCTGTGCTTTGAAGTGGCCGGGCTGTATGACGCCGTATGCGACCAGAACGGCTGGACCCTGCGCCTGGAAGCCGACACCCCCTGCCCCGTGCGCGCCGACCCCGCCATGATGGAGCGGGTGCTGCATAACCTGCTGGGCAACGCCACCCACCATATCGGCGAGGACGGGGTGTTCGTGCTGCGGGCCTACCCGCTGCTCAGCGGCGTGTGCCGTGTGGAGGTGGAGGACCACGGCCCCGGCATCCCGCCCGAAGAACTGCCCTACCTGTTCGACCGCTACTACCGCGCCCGCAAGGATGCGGGCAAGGCGGGCACCGGGCTTGGATTGTCCATCACCAAGGCGATCTTGCAGCAGCACGGGTTCGCCTTTGGCGTCAACAGCGAGCTGGGCCGCGGATCGGTGTTCTGGTTTGAAATGAAG
>DBRU01000031.1:6921-23227 GCA_002306375.1 Faecalibacterium sp. UBA1360 | reverse complement strand
GTTGTCGGCCGGGGTCCAGGAGGACAGGCCGAAGATGGCCTTGTACAAAAAGGCAACAAGCCCCCGGGTCTGCCCTTTGGTGTAATAGTCCGAAAGATCGACCTGCTTGCCGGTGTCCAGCCAGCCCCGATCATCGTCCCAGAGCCACATGGTGTCCGTGCCGCCGACGATCGCCCACTGCCCGTTTTCGGCGTCGGGGCACACAGCTTTGAGCTGTTCTTCGTCGGCATACCAGCCAAGCGCCCCATTGACGGCCGTCTGCGCCTGCTGTGCCCAGTAGCGAGCGTTGTCCAGGTCCTCGCCCTGGCGGGCCCCGGTCCCGCCCCTGGCCCAGCTTTGGGCCAGGGCCACATTGTCCGCAGTCTGCTGCACGGCCGTGTCGATCTGAGGGAGCTTGGACAACGCCGCGTCCAGTTCCTCGCCCGTCAGCGGGCTGTCGTAATAGGTCTGCGTATCCGCCATAACCTCCTCCTTCCGGTGCAAGCGGCGTCACTCCTGCGCCGTCAGACGGGCAGACAAAAAGCGTTCCACCCTGTCCACAGCGGCCAGGACATCCTCGTCCAGCAGCACGCAGTTGCCACGCTCGTTGGCCCGGGTGATGTTGCCCGCCTCGTCAATGGCGCTGTACATGTAGGCGCAGCGCTTGCCTTCGGCGGTGGTGTGGATCGTGAATGCGGTCAGTTTGTTCATGCAGGTACCTCCGTTCCTTCCATATCGTTCCAGGCCTCGGCCACCGCATCGGTCAGGGCGTCGCCCCATTGGTCGCAGCGGCGCGCCAAGGCGCAGACCTCGTCCAGTTCCCCCTGTCCCACCGCGTCGGGCACGGGGCCGGCGTCGGGCGCCGGGTCGGCGTAGCAGTCGGCGTAGCCTTTTTGCGGGGCCATGAGCATCCAGTCGAACTCCGCCCCGGCAGGGCCGTGGACCAGCGCCATCCGCCCCTGTTTTTCCACCCAGAATCCCGGGGCCGCGCCGCTCACGAGCCATCGCGGCCGGGCGTACGGGTCCAGGCAGGCGTCCAGCACCGGGTGGATGACCAAAAGGCAAAGTCCGTTCTCGTCCAGCTGTCCGCCGCCGCTGTCGCAGAAAAGGGCGGCGGCGCTTTCCATGGCGTTGAGCGCCCGCGCCCCGTATTCTTCCGTGTTGACGATTCGGTTCTTGGCCCCGTCGCAGCTGATGCTGCCCACACAGCGGAAGTTGGTGCTGTACACGGTCACCGCGTCGTCGTACGCCTGGATCTGCCCGTCGTTGGCGCCGCCCACCGAGTTTTCCAGGTAGAGCTGATGGCGGCACCGCAGGACGTTGGCGTTGGAGTTGCCGGAACAGTACGTGTTTCCGCTGAGATAGTTGACATACCCCGACTGAATGTCGGAATACGGATCGTAGGCATACCCCACCGACAGCGTTCCCGCGGCGTTTTTGTACCCCACGCCGGTCAGGCCGGAGGTGGAAAAGATCGCCGTCAGGCTGCGGTTGAACCATTTCCAGTTGTTTTCGATGCCGGACCGCAGCTGCCCGCCGCTATAGCTGTTGAAGCCCACCGACACAAACTTGGTGTAGCTGTCCTGGCTGCCTGCCCGCAGGTCGGCGCCACTGCCCGCCACAAGGGCGGCGTTGTCCAGGTCGATGGTCAGCGCGCCGTTGCGGCTGCTGATCACACCGGTGGTAACGTTGGCGCCGTTGATGGTGGTGCGGCCTTCGCCGGCCAGGTCGTCGAAGTTGACCATACCCGTGAAGGCGATGCGGGCGCTGGAAAGCTCGACGCCGCCGGCGTCCAGACTCAGGCGCGTGACCTTGGCAGACAGGATCTGTGTCTCTGGGTCCCGAATTTCCAGCGTGCCGGTGCCCGACTGAATGTTGGCGAACAGATACACCTTTTCAATATCCCGGTCGGGTATCTGCATCTGGGTCGAAACGGTGATCCAATCGGTTTGTGCGGCGGGGGCGTCGTACTCCGCGATGCGTACCAGCGTACCTCTCTCCACCTGGGAATTTTCGCCGTCGGCGTATTGGACAAAGGCCGTGATGTAAGCGCCCGTCACCGATGCGTCCAGGATCTCAATGGGCGAAACGACGCGGTAGGTGACGGAAAATTCGGTCAGCGCCCCGGGCAGGATCGGCAAAACCGAGTCGGGCACGGCGATGGTCGCCCCGCAGCTGCCGGTGCCGTCGGCCTCCAATACGACCTGCCGCCCGTTCGGAACGACCACGCCGCCGGCCACACTGCCCGAGTTGGCCTGTTTCCACACCGAATCGCGCATCTGATCGCCGGGGAAATCCTGCTGGGCCGTGAGCTCCAGGCCGTCTACGCTGGCCTGCACCTCAAACACCTTGCCTTGCAGGTCTTTATACGACTGCCGGTTGACGGCGGTGGTGGAATCCCGCCGGGCGCTGCCCGTGCTTTCCAGCGTCATGGTCTGGCCGCCGATCGTCCGCTTCATGACCAGGGTGTGCATGACCCGGCCATGGGGATCGACCACATCCAGGCGTGTGCCGGGGCGCAGCTCTTCCCGAAACGGCAGGGTCACGGTCAGCGGCGTGTAGCTTTCCGAGGCCATGCGCTCATACAGCATCTTGGCCACAGGCTCCAGACTTACGGCGCTGTCTGTGGTCAGCAGCAGGTTGCGGCTGACGACCAGGGCGTTGTCCCCCGTTTCATCGGGTGGCCACACCACGCCCGCATCGGCCTCGCTTTGCCGGATCTGCACCTTGTCGATGGGGGCGGTGGCGTACTCTTCGTATTGCAGCGAGTTCTGGCAGTAATAGCCGGCCTCGCCGCCGATGCGAAACACCTGTTCCTGCGCTGTGCGCAGCACCCGGCCCGCCAGACGCAGCGCAAGGTCGACTTTTTCTTCCCCCGGCGCGGCGATGACCGGCGTGCCCTGCCGCGGGTCGTACCAGTCCAGTTCCAGTTCGCCCAGGTCGGTCATGCGGGCAAAGCATCCGGCGGCCTGGGCGACCCATTGCAGCAGCTGGCGGCCGGTGACCCCGTCGGCGCTGAAGGCCCGGACGGGGTACTCCCCGTTGGGCATCTTGTCCAGCGCGCCGGTTGCCGGCGTCACGCCGCAGGCTTCGCACAGGGCGGCGGCAAAGTCCGCCAGCCCAAGGGGGAACTCCCCCTGCCGCTGCGCCAGCCAGGCGGTCATATCCTTGTCGAACAGGGTCATGCGGTCGTAGGCCGTGACCCTGTACACGTTGGCGCTGACCCGCGTTGGTTTTTCGGCCAGGAAGACCCCCGCCCGCGTGCGGGTCCCGGCGGCGGTGTCCACCCGGAAAAGCGTCACCTCGTCCCCCTGGGCCACGGGGGCCCCGGTATCCGGCGCCCAGATCTCGATCTCGGCGCAGGCCGCGCAAGCCGCCCCGGGGTCCAGTTCCTCCCCGTCGCCGACCTGTTCGGTCAGGGTCACGCTGCAAATGGCGCTGCCCGCGCCGGGGCCGCTGGTCAGCACGCTGCCATCCGGCAGCTGCAATTCATGTTTGAGCATGGCCTCTCCTCAGCATTCGATGATGTTGAACTTGAAATTGCGCCAGTCGCCGGTGCGCCGGTCCTTCCACTCGGCGCTGCACTGGCTCATGTAGGCGGTGCAGGTGGCGACGGCGTCGCTGTCCCCCAGCACCGGATGGGTGAAGGCGAACTGCGCCTTGCCGGCAAACAGCCCCCGCAGATAGCTCAGTTCCTCGTCGGTCAGGCGGGCGTAGGAAAACCCCCAGGTGCCCACCTTTTCCCGCACGACGACGCGGTGCATGACGCCGCTTTCGTCCCGGCCGGAATCCGCCGCGTCCAGGTCGGCAAAGCTGAACTCGGCCCCGGCGTCGGGGGCCAGCAGCGGCACGCCGTCCACCTGATAGAAATCCACTTGTGCGCGCATATCAGTACCCTCCCGTGATGACGGCCTGCCGGTTCTGGTACCGCTGGGCAGCCCGGCCGATGACCTCGTCCCCGATGCGGATGCCGTACACGGCTTGCAGGATCTGGCGCAGGGTATCGGCGACCTGCTGCAAGGCCGCCAGCTCGCCGTCGGCCATGTCCTGCATGGCGGCGGCCACGGCCTGCTCGATGACGGCCAGGGGGGCCTCCACGTTGGTGCCGCTGCGCTGGTCGCCCAGCACGGCCAGGAATTTCCGGTTGGGCGGGATGACCGCGCCCCGGGCCAGCGCCGGCACCGTCAGCGTCGCCCCGCTCAGCGAAGGCAGAGCGCTGAAGGTGCTGACGCCCGACCGCCCCACCTTGACGCCCGAGACCCCGCCGCCCAGCCCGTCCAGCAGGCTCAGGGCCCCCTGCACGGCGGCGGTGATGGACTCCACCAGCCCGCCCACCAGGTTTTTCAGCAGATCCACGGCGCTTTGCACGGTGGCGGTGATGCGCTGCCACACGGCGTCCAGCGTGTCGGCCATGCCCTGCCAGGCCTCGGTCCACTGCCCGCGCAGCACGCCGGACACAAAATCCGCCACGCCCCGCAACGCCAGCAGCACCGCGTCCGCCGCGCCCGCCACAACGCCCGCCGCCCCGGTGACAGCCTCGCCCAGGGTCTGGCACAAGGCCGTCACGGCCGGCGAAAAGGCCGTCACGGCCCAGGCCAGCAGGGGGGCCAGCGCTTCGTTCCACAGCTGCAGGACCGCCGCGGTCACAGCCCCCATGGCCAGGCCCAGGTCGGTGAACAAGGGCTGCAAGCTCTCGGTCCACAGCACGCCCAGCTGCCCGATCAGGCTTTGCAGCACGGGCTGCACCACGCCCGACCACACCTGCAAGGCCAGTTGGCCCAACCCCTGTATGGCCTGGGTCATTCCGTCCAAAATCGGCTGACCGTAGGCGGCCCAGGCCGTCTGCACGGCCTGCATAAGCCCCTGCCAGGCCGTCAGGACCAGTTGCAGCGCGGGCAGCACCAGGGTGTTGACGGCTTCGCGCACCACATTGGCCAGGGTCGTGACGCCCTGAGCGGCCAGGGTCAGCGCGGCGCTGAGCACCCCGCCCACAATGGGCGCGAACGCCTGGGAAAAGCTGTTGACCACTCCGGGCAGAAAGGTCCCCGCCAGGTAGGCGGCCAAGGGCTTGAGGCCGTATTCCCACAGCCGCCAAAGGGCCATGTACAGCCGGTCCCACACGCCCAGCGCCGCGTCCCGGATCTGGGCCCAGGCCGCCTGCCAGGCGGCGATGGCGGGGGCGTACATGCTGCGCATGGAAGCCCAGAAATCGGCCAGGGCGGCGCGCAGCTTGTCCAGCAGCGACAAAGCGGCGCTGCCTTCTGTTTCTTCCTCCTCATCCTTGCTGCCGCTGCCGCGGCCCCCGCCCGAGGAGGAGGACGCCGCGGGCAGGCGCAGGATCTCGTCAAAATCCGCCAGGCCGCGCACGGCCTTGGCCGTGGTCTTGGCAGCCGTGGCGGCCGCCTTGCTCATATCGGTCAGGCCGTCGGCGGCGACGCCGGTGCTGCCGGTCAGCTGTTCGGCGGTGCCCTGCAACGTCTGCAAAGCGGGGTTCAGCGCCCCGGTCAGGGGCTGCGCGGCGCCCTCAAAGGCCGTTTGCAGGCCGCGGGCGGTGTTGGCCGTGCGGGCGGCGGCCGCCGCCGCGCCCTCCAGTTCGCCGCGCAGCGCCTGTACAGCCCGGCGCAGGCCCGAGGCCCGCGCCGTACAGGAGCGCAGGGTATCCCCCGCGTCAAATTCGATGGTGTTCGCCATTGGTTCCCTCCCCTTTTGCCCCCACCAGTTCCAGCAGCCGCTGCCGCTCGGCGCGTTCGGCGTCGGTCAGCGGCGCGCGCAGGTCGATGTCGGCCCGGTGGGCGCGGTAATAGGCCAGTTCCCAGCCTTCCAGGCGTTTGCCCCGGCGCAGCTTGTCTCGGATGGAGACCACCGTGGCCAGCGCGCCGTCCCCGATGGCCCAAAACCAGCCCAGAAAGCTCCACCAGTGCAGGTAGGGCAGCGCCCGCACCTCGCACCCGGCCACCCGGTTGACCTCCGCCGCAATGAGGGCGGCGTCCTTGTCCCAGTCGATCAGGCGGGGTCCGGGGACCCGGTCCGTTTCCCGCCCGCCGGCCAGGAATTCGGCCATACGGGCGGCGGCCTCGGCGTAAAGGTCCGGCGGCATAGCCTCAAAGTCCCGGTAAAACAGAGCCAGGGCCACATACCACCGTTCCTCCTCCCGCGTGGCGCGGGAGCGGTCGTCCAGCCAGGCCAGCACCTTCAGCACATCCCGGAAATCGGTGTGCACGGCCCAGGTGCGCCCGCCCACGGTCAGGCCCCGGGGCAGCGCCCAGCGGTTCATTGCGCCTCGCCGTCCGCGCCGGGGCCCCGGGCGGCGCGGGCCGCGTCGGCCTCGGCCACGGCGGTCTCGGCGGTGGTGCGCAGGGTGCGCTGCGCGCCGGCGCGCAGCACAGGGGCCAGCGCGTCGATGAGGTTTTCGGCCACGCGGCGGCCGTTGGCCCCCGCCCCGGCCAGGTTGACCCCTTCGAGGATGCGGTCAAAGTCGTTTTCGGGGCCGAAGATGCGCCCCAGCAGCTCCTTGACGCGGCGGTCGTAGTCGGCCAGCAGCGTCAGGGCCGCGGGCGTGCCGGTCCCGGCGTCGGGGCCCAGGTCCGCCAGGCGGCGGCTCAGGTCCTCGTCCAGGGCGGCCAGCTCGTCGCCGGCCTCAAAAAAGCGGTGATAGAGGTTGGGGTCGCCGGGGTTGAAGCGCAGCCCGCCCCGCCCGTTGACCACAAACTCCTCCACGCCGGTATCCACCAGCAGCTGTTGCATGGGTATCCTTCCTTTCGCTGTTCTTTTGCCCGCCCCTGCCCCGCCCGGCGCGCCGGGCCCCGGGGACGGTCACTGCTCCGGGGTGAAGGTGCGGGTCGTGGGGTCAAAGGTGCCCTTGGTCTTGACGCCGGTGTAGTGCACGTTGAAGGGGATCTGGTAACCCGTGGTGTCGCCGCCGTAGCTGACGATCTCGATGTAGCAGTCCTCCTTCACAGCGGGGAAAGCGCCCGAGGACGCCTGGCCCCAGAGCTTGACCTCCACGATGTCGGTCTTGAGGTCGTCCAGCACCAGGTCGCCGTCCAGGATGGCCTGCAACTTTTCAAACAGGGGGTCGCCGTCCTCGGCATAGTAGGGGGCCACCTCGCCCTGCTTCTGGTAGCTGTCGATGACCACCGAGGTCTCGCCCAGGATGTTGGTCTTTTTCTCCACGTTGGCGCTCATCTCGGGGGCGTACTCTTCCAGGTCCGCGCCCAGGCGGCAGTATTCGGCGGTCTCCTCGCCGAACGCCGCGTTCAGATAATGCGCCAGGTATTTTCGTTCGATCTTCAAGTTGCTTCCTCCTTTAACAGAGCATCGTATACTCGGCATGCAGGGTCATGGCCCAGACGGCCGTGCCCTCGTCGCCCACCCGCTCCAGGGCGCCGCCCTCGGCGTACATATGTTCGCTTGCGGTGTCGGCGTTGCCGAACGCGGGGGCCAGGCCGGCGGCGCTCTGGGCGCCGATCCAGCGCTGCAATTCCAGCAGGCAGTCGGCGTCCTGCGCGCCGGTGCCCGCCTCATAGGGGCGCACCAGGCGCAGCACAAAGTCGGCGCGGCAGCGCAGCCGGCGGCGGCCCAGCAGGTCGGCGCGGTGCTCCAGCACCTGCACGCCGCCCGCAAACACCCCCGCCGCGCCGGGCACGGGGTCCAGGTCCCCCACCTGCCAGGGCCCGGCCCCGGTCAGGGCGGGGGCCCCGGCCAGCCAGTCGCACAGGGCTTGCAGGGTATTGGGCATAGGCTCCCCCCTTTCAGTTGGTCAGGCTGTGAGCGCCGCTGCCCGAGCGGGTCCACCAGCCGCCGGCTTCCACATGGCAGGGCGCGCCGCCCAGGGTCTTGGGGTCCACGTACTGCACGCAGCACAGCCCCGCCACGGCGGCAGGCACAAACCCCGCCCAGTCCTGCCAGGCCAGTTGGGGGCCCTCGCCCTCCAGCACCCGGTCCCCGGGGTCCAGGGTGTAGTCCTTGCCATAGGCGGCGCTTTTGCCGGGGATCACCAGCAGGAAGGACCCCGCCGCCTGGCGGCCGGTCTCGGTGGCGTTTTCCCGCCAGCGCCGGTCCAGAAAGGCCCCCGTCACCACCCGCCGCACCACCTTGCCCGCGGCGGCGTCGGGGTGGTAGAGGGTGACGGTCTGGCGGCACAGGCCGTAGGCCGGCTCAACCATGGCGCACCCCCCGCTGCATGAGCAAAAAGTCCCCGGCCACCTGGCGGAAATAGGCTTCCCGCAGATACAGCGTGGTGGCCGACAGTTCCGCCGGGGCGGTGTAGGTCTCGCTGACCGAGCCCACGCTCTGGGAGGCAAAGCCGCGGCGGGCGTCCTCGGCGTCGAACTCATACATGGCGTCGGCGATGGCGCACAGGGCGTTGTCCTCGGCGTCGGGCACGCCGGGCCGGGGGGTCACGCAAAACACCTGCTGATAGTGGTTCAGCTTGCGCTGGGCCCGCCGGGCATAGCGGTCGAACTCCTGTTCGGGGATGTCCTCGCCCAGGTAAGAGTCGGTGTAAAAGATATAGTCCGGCAACGACGCGCCTCCTCTCAGGCCTTGAAGTGGGCCAGCACGACCTTTGCCTCGTTGGACAGCACCGCCACATAGAACTCGTCGGCGGTGATCTCGGTGGTGCGGATCTTGGGCTTGCGCTCGGTCTCCACGTTGACTTCGCGCTTGCGGTAGATGGTCAGCGCGGGGATCTCGTCCTCCACCTCGGGGTCGGTCTCCAGCTTGACGATGGGGCAGGAATAGCAGGAAACGGAATCGTCGCCGTAGGCGGCCTGGGGCACCTTTTTGGACGGCACCACGCGGCAGCCCGCCACCATGCCGATCTCGCCCGAGACCATGACCCCGGCCTGGTACTTGTCGGCAGAGAGGAAGTTGGCGTCCTTGCGCAGCACCGTGACCTGCTTGGGATGGACGAAGATGACCTTGTCGCTGCCCTGCTCCTCATCGAACAGATCCAAAGCGTCCACGATGCCCGTGTAGCTGATGGCGGCGGCGCTGCCGTCGTACACCAGGCTGGCGCCCTGCAAGGCGTCCATGCAGTCGTTGTCGATCTTGGCGGCGATNNNAGGCTGATGCCCTTCATGGCCTTTTTGACCTTGGCCTTGCGGGTGGAGGTGGTCATCTTCTCGATGTCCACCTCCCCGCCTTCGGCCACGTCGGCGGCGTCGCCGATGTAGGCGTAGGCGGGCACGGTGATAGTGTCGCCGGGCACGCCGACCAGGGTGTCGTCCACCTTGGCAAAGGGGGCGACGCGCAGCTTTTTGGGGATGCGGGCGCTGACCATGTCCCCCATGACTTCGGGGTCGATCAGGTCCGCCAGTTTGGTGATGGTATCTGCCATATTCAGTACTCCTTTCGCTGTGATGCGCGCGGGCCGGTCAGCCGCGGCGCAGACGTTCGTAGGCTTCGGGGTCGCGGCGCTTGAGGGCCAGGCGTTCGCGGTAGCTCATGCGGCCCAGAGCTTCGGGCTCGGGCAGCATCTGGGCCGAGCCGGTGCCCTCAGCGTAGGGCGCGGGGGCCGGGGTGCGGGGTTCTTCCATCCTATCACCTCCTTTTCAGGGGTCCGCCGCGTCCCGGGCGGGGGCGGCGGGCGGCATGTATCGCGCGCGCACGGCGGCCAGATCGGCCTCGGTCTCGTGCGGCATCCCGAAATACCACGCCAGGGCGATCTCGGGGCGCAGCAGGCCCTTGTCCACCATGGTCTGGTACTCGTTCCAGGTGCGGGTGCGGTCGTACAGAACGCCGTCGCCCCAGTCCAGGCGCAGCGCGTCGGCGGCGTCAAAGGCTTCGGGGCCGCACAGGCCGTAGGCCCGGCCCAGCGCGTCGCAGACGGTCAGGGCCTGGGCGACGGCGGTCTGCCACTGGGCCTGGAAATCCCGGATCGTCAGGTCGTAGTCGCCGGTGCTGGCCGTGATCTCGGTGGCCGTGCGCTCGGCGACGTCCACCTCGCTGAGCAGGCCCCGTTTGAGGCCGATCAGGCTTTCGCAGGCGCGCAGCAGGTCCTGCTTGCGGGCCAGGTAACTCTGTTCCCGCAAGGCGGGGCTGTACACGGTCACCCCCAGGTTGGCCGGGTCGTCGGGCAGGCCCACGAACAGATCGTCCCGCAGGTCCCGCCGCCCGTCGGCATCCTGGCGCAGCAGATCCTCCGACGCAAAGACCCGGGCCGCGCCGTTTTCAAATTCCCGGTCCAGCTGGTGCTCGGTGCGGCCCAGCCGGTGCAGCAGCCCCGCCGCCGGGGCATAGACGGCCACGGCCTCGGGCCCGCCGTCCACACAGTTGAGCAGCGGCGTGCGCAGGCTGGCCAGGCCCACCCCCGGCACGCCGGGCAAAAGCAGGGTGGGGCGCAGCGCCGCGGTCTGGGCCAGGGCGGCCAGGGGCGCTTCCCGGCCCAGGGCCTCGCCGGCCAGTTCAAACAGCCGCGTCTCGATGCAAAGGCCGTCGGCGCCGGCCGTGCGCCGTTCCAGCAGGGCGTAGCGGCGGGTCCCTTCGGCCAGCAGCTGCATCATGCCCACGGCCCGCAGCCGCCCGTGGGCGTCCCGGGCCAGGGGGGCAAAGCAGTCCCGCCGCACGGGCACAAAGTCGAACCCCGCGCCCGACGGCACGGGCTTGAGCAGGCACTCGCCCCCCACCAGGGCATACTGCATGGCCCGGCGTCGCACGGCGTCCAGCGCATGCAGGTTGCCCTCCATCCAGGTCTGCTTGGCCCCGCCGGGAGCCAGACCGCTCTCGTATTCGGCAAAGACCGCCCGGCACAGCTTGTCCACGATCAGCACGGCCGTGCGCCCGGCCGGGTCCTCGCCGGGAACGGGACGGCCGAAATACAGCTCCAGCCATTCCCGCACGGCCCGGCGCATCTCGAGGCCCGTCACGTCGGCGCGGCCGAAGGCCTGTTCCAGAAATGTTTTCACCCTTGTTCTTGTCTCCTTCCGTTCAGCTGCCCCGCCGCCGCCAGACGCTTTCCAGGGCGTAGCGCACCGCGTCGATGTGGTGGTTGTTCACGTCCGGGTACCCGGGCAGGACTTCGCCCGTGCGGGGGTCCCGCTCGTACTCGCAGGCCGTGAACTCCGCCGCCGTGTCGGGGCAGCGGTCGGGGTCGATGACGATGCCCGCCAGGCTTTGCAGCCACTTCATGCTCTGCACCACGCTGCCCGGCCCTTTGTGGGCCGCGCGGCAGGGCAGGCCGTAGGCGCGGTAGTCGGCGCAGCTTTTGGGCTCGGCGGAATCGGCGGTCAGAAATCCGCCCTCGTCCCCGCCCACGCCCCGGTCCAGCAGCAGGCGGGCGGTGTCCCGGTTGGGGGTGCGGCGGCGGGTCAGTTCGTCCAGCACATACACCACCCGTCTGGCGGGGTCGTAGGCCACGGCGTTGTAGGCCCAGGGGTCGGGGTACCAGCCCCAGTCCACCCCGTGGTACAGCCGGTCGAAGCCGGCGGCGACCGTTTCCGGGATGGCCTCCAGGCGCAGGTTGTCAAACACCGTCGCGCCGCTGCCCACCACCTCGCCCAGATACTCGTGGCGGTAGGCCACGGGGTTGACGGTTTTCAGGTGTTCGGCGTCGGCCAGAAAGCGCGGCCCCAGCCAGTGGGGCGGCAGGTCCCGGTAGGTGGAGTGGAGCACCCGCCGCCCGGCGCGGTGTTCCAGCACATATCGGTTGACCCAGTGGCGGCCCATGGCCGGCGGGTTGAAGCTCTTGAAGGCCAGGGCGAAGTCCCCGCCCCGGAACAGGCTTTGCTCCACGCTGCGCACTTCCTCGGGGCCGTCGAACTGGTCCAGTTCCTCGAACCAGGCCAGGCCGATGGACCCGAAGGGGGCCCGCAGACTTTTGAGCTTGCCCGCGTCGTCCAGCCCGAAAAACAGGATCTTTTGCCCGGTGGGCAGGTAGGTGCACTCCATGGGGCTGACCGTACAGCGGAACTTGCGCCCCAGGCCCAACGCCGCCACAGCCCAGCACACCTGAGCGTAGACGCTGGTGCGCATGGTGCCCGCCACCTTGCGCAGCACCACGGCGTGGCAGTCGGGGTGGCGCAGCAGCTGCAGGACCAGTTCCAGCGAGATGTAGCTGGACTTGCCGGACCCGCGCCCGCCCTTGGCCACCAGCTCCTGTACCTGGCCCCGGCGGATGTCACAGTGCGCGCCCCAAAACACCGGCGCGATGACCTCCTTCAAACGTACCCGGATGCCGGTCCCCTCCTTTCCGCCCGCCATGGCGGGCCTTTGTCATTCGCCGTCCAGTATGATCACCCCCTCGTCGGCGCCGGCGCCGTCCCCCATGCCCAGATGGCGGTAAATGAGTTCCAGCGCCCGCAGCTTGTCCGCCGCCTTGACGGGCAGCGTGCCGGCTTGCAGGTCGGCGAAGGCGATGAGCGCCAGCTCGTCCAGCACCCGGCCGGGCGTGATCGATGTTTCGTCCATGTCCGCGCCTCCCTTCGGCGTATTCAGCATAGCACTTGGGCCGCCGAACATTCAACAAAAAGTTACCGTATTCTGTACGCAATTTCACCGAAATCCGGGCGCAGACCAGACCCGCCCCGCGGGAAGGCGGTATCCCATTCCTGTTTTCTGACATTCTGGCGCAAAAAAGCGGACCATCCCGGGCCTTCCCGGTTAGTCCGCTTACAGTTTGCTTTTTACGCCATGTATACAGTTATCCGTTTTTATTTTCAGTTTGTTTGTCTTCAGCAGGGCGCCAGCGCCCCACCGCGCCCATGGTCCTGCGGCGGCGGGGGCGGGTATCCAGGGCGCGCACGCCCTCGGTCTGCAGCTGCTCCACCCGCCGGGGCACCACGCCCATCTCGTCGGCGGCCTGGGCCGCGGTCTGCCCCAGCAGGAACCGCCGGCGCAGCACCTCCCGCTGGCGCTCGTCGTCCAGGCGACTGATGGCCCCCATCAGCTGGCGGCGCAGCAGCAGGCAGCGGGCGCCCTGGGCTTCCAGTTCCCGCCGGGCCTCGGCCAGGCCGTCGGCCAGCCAGAGCGGAGCCTCGCCTTCCCGGCCGGTCAGTTCCTCCGCCTGCCGCGCCAGGTCGTTGTATTCCTCCAGCAGCAGCTGCTCCCGGCTTTTTTCCCGCCTGTACCGCCCCAGCCACTGGAGCTTTTCCCGATTGGTCATGTGTCCTCCTTCGGGCCTTCGCCCACAAAATTCCTGATTTCTGTAACGACAGTATACATCTACAACCTATGGTTGTCAAGCGCAGCCGCGCACAAAATCCCCGGGGCGTCTTTTGGCAATATGACAAAAGCCCCGCGGGACGGCTCAAAACCGTCCTGCGGGGCGAACAAACACAAATCTGGTCAGCACAGCGGCGCGATCAGGCGCAGCACGGCGGACCACAGCGTGCCGAACCAGCCGGTGCGGCATTCGCTGAGCTGCACGCGGTGGCTTTGGCGTTCCACGTCGTGCATGTCCCGGCGCAGGTCCTCCAGGGCCTTCCCGCCGTACAGCAGGGTGCTGCACTCAAAATGCAGGTAGAGGCTGCGGTAGTCCAGGTTGATGGAGCCCACGGCTCCGATGCGCCCGTCACACAGCCAGTTTTTGGAGTGGATGAACCCCGGCGTGTAGGTGTACACCTTGACCCCGGCGCGGATGAGCACCGCAAAATAGCTGCGGGTCAGCTGGTAGATGCTCTTTTTGTCGGGGATGGCGGGGGCAAAGATGCGCACATCCACCCCGCGCTTGGCGGCCAGGCACAAAGCCGTCAGCATGTCGTTGTCCAGGATCAGGTAGGGCGTGGTGATCAGCAGCTCCTCCCGGGCCTGGTTGATCAGTTCCAGGTAGACGTTTTTGGCCACGCTCTCATCGTCCACGGGGCTGTCGCAGAAGGGCTGCACAAGCCCCCCGCCCGGGATGCCCGCGTCCTGGGGGCGGGGCACGGCCCGCTCGTCGCTGTCGGGGCGGTTGGCGGTCCAGAATTCCAGGAACATGGTGGTAAAGCTCCAGGCCGCCGACCCGCGCAGGCGTACCCCGGCGTCCCGCCAGTGGCCGAAGCGGGTGATGCGGTTGACGTACTCGTCCGCCAGATTGATGCCCCCGGTAAAGGCCACCCGACCGTCCACCACCAGGATCTTGCGGTGGTCGCGGTTGTTCATGACCAGGTTGAGCATGGGCACAAAGGGGTTGAAGGGCAAGGCCCGGATGCCCTCGGCCTCCAGCTTGCGCCAGTACCCCACAGGCAGGCGGGTCACGCTGCCCGCATCGTCATAGATGACCCGCACATCCACCCCGGCCGCGGCCTTGCGGCGCAGCACGTCGTGGATAGAGTCCCACATCTCGCCCTGGGCGATGATGAAGAACTCCACAAATATGTATTGTTTGGCTTCCTCCAGGGCGGCGAGCATATCAGGCAGCATGGCCTCGCCGGAAGGATAATAGGTGGTCTCGGTGTCGTCATACAGCGGGAAGCCCCCCTGCTCGTGCAGGTAGGCGGCGGTGCGGGCCGCCCGGGGGTCCAGGCCTTCCAGCACCATGTAGGGCGCTTCGGGCCCGGTGCGCAGCGGGCGGATGCGCTGGCTGGCCTGTTCCAGCTTGCGGCGCAGGCGATAGGCCGGGCGGTGGTCGCCCCACAAAAGGTACAAAAGCCCGCCCTGCACCGGCATGATCATGAACAGCGCCATCCAGCTGATCTTGAACTCGGGCACCGTGTTGTCCTGCCGGATCAGTGCCGCGCACATCATCACGCTGACCGCCAGGCAAATGGCGCCGATCCAGTTGGCGTAGGCCGCCAGCTGGTTGACCAGCACGAACAGCCAGATCATCTGCATGAGCAGCAGCAGCGAGGTCACCACCAGACGGCTGAACACGAACTGCAAGATGTGTTTGACTTTTTTACGAAACTCCTCCATAGATTTTGCCTTTCCCTTGTAAGCGGGGCCGCGCCCCGTACCGCCTATACTGTACCATGGCCGCGGGGCAAATGCAACCCCGCCCCGGCAAAGGAAAACCGCCCGGCGGCGGGCCGGGCGGCGCGGAAGTCGGGGTCGGGGCGGTCATACCTGGCCGCTTTGCATGGCCTGCTCGTAGGCGGCGCAGATCTCGTCGGCGGGGCCGTCGCCGCGTATGACGCCGTGGTCCAGCCAGATGGCCCGCTTGCACAGCATCTTGACCTGCTCGGCGCTGTGGCTGACGAACAGCAGCGTGGTACCGCTTTCCAGCATTTTGTTCAGGCGCAGCAGGCATTTGTGCTGGAACATGAAGTCCCCCACGGCCAGCACCTCGTCCACCACCAGCAGGTCGGCGGTGACCTCGGTGGCGATGGCAAAGCCCAGGCGGGTCACCATGCCCGAAGAAAAGTTTTTCACCGGCACATCGATGAAATCCCAAAGCTCGGCAAAATCCACGATGGCCTTGAAGTGCTCGTCCATATACGCCCGGTCGTGCCCGAGCACCGCGCCGTTGAGATAGATGTTCTCCCGCGCGGTCAGGTCCATGTCAAAGCCGGCGCCCAGTTCGATCATGGGCGCGATGGTGCCGTTGACCCGGCAGGAACCGGCGGACGGGTACATGACCCCCGCCGCCACCTTGAGCATGGTGCTCTTGCCCGACCCGTTTCGCCCGATCAGGGCCACGGCCTCGCCCCTGCGCACCTGGAAGGACACGTCTTTCAGGGCGTAGAATTCATTGAACATCAGCTGCCCGCGCACGAGCTTGAGCAGGTATTCTTTCAGGCTTTCGGTCTTTTCCTGTGCCAGGTTGAAGCGCATGGACACATGGTCCACGTCCACGATCACCGGCTGTTCGGTCGCTGCCATGGGGCGCCCCCTTATATATACAGAATGAAGTTCCGCTGCAATTTTTTGAACACCCACAGCCCGAAGGCCAGCATCCCCACGCCGGCCACCGTGCAGGCGATCCAGGTGTTGGGGCCGGGGATATTGCCGTACATGACCAGGTTGCGGAACAGGTTGATGTAGTGGTACATGGGGTTGAATTTCATCAGCTGCTGGGCAAAGGGCGGCAGCTGTTCCAGCGGATAAAACAGCGGCGTGGCGTACATCCAGGCCAGGGTCACGATGCTGAACAGGTACTGCATATCCCGGAAATAGACGGTCAGGGCCGACAAGGCCAGCACGATGCCGCTGCAAAACAGAAACAGCAGCAGCAGCGGTGCCCAGAACAGCAGGATCGTCCAGTAAAAGGGCGAACGGGTAAAGATCATGACCAGCAGCACGGCCGCCAGGCTGAAGCCCATGGTCACGAAGCTGGACACCACCCGGCTCAGGGGGAAGATGTATTTGGGGATGTACACCTTCTTGATCAGCGAGGCGCTGCCCAGCACCGACATCATGCCCATGTTGGCGCTCTCGTTGAAAAAGGTGAACAGGGTGTTGCCGCAGATCA
>DBRU01000031.1:0-6894 GCA_002306375.1 Faecalibacterium sp. UBA1360 | reverse complement strand
ACCTTCAGGTCCCGGGTGACCAGTTCGCGGATCAGCGGGCGGTACTGCACAAAGTGCGCCGCCATGCGCTTGTAGTGTTCGGTACGCTCTGACATGGGTGTCTTCCCTTTCCTGCGTCAGTCCTGCCGGGCCGCAGCGCGGATCTCGGCCTCAAAGGCGTCAAAATCGCGGATGTATTCCCCTTCGTCATAGTGCTCGCTGGCCAGGCACAACAGCACGGCGTCGGGGCTGAAATCGTACATTTCCTTCCAGGCCATCGTGGGAATGTACACCCCGGTGCGCGGGCGGTTCAGGCAAAAGACCGCCTCGTTGCCCAGGCCGTCCATGACCTTGACCTTGCTCTGCCCGGCCACGTTGATGAGCACGAACCGGCTTTTGCGGTTGGCATGCTGGCCGCGCACCATGTCGGTGTCCGACCCGTAGATGTAAAACACCCGCTGTATGGCAAAGGGAACATCCTTTTCCCCTTCCACCACCACCAGATTGCCCCGCTCGTCCCCGTGCTCGGCAAACTCGATAAAATACGCGCTGTCATTTTTATTCATGGTATTACCTCTTGTAATTACCGAAAGGCATTGATGGCGTCGATCACCGCCCCCTGCTCGGCCTCGGTCATGCCGTTGTACATGGGCAGGCTCAGCACCTCGGCGGCGTAGCGCTCGGCGATGGGGAAATCCCCGGCCTTGTGGCCCAGGTAGGCATACGCCTGGCTCAGGTGGGGCGGAATCGGGTAGTGGATGATCGTGCCGATGCCCTTGTCTTTCAGGTAGTCGGCCATGCGGTCCCGGCAGTCGGGCAGGTGCACCACATACTGGTGCCAGCTGCTGTCGGCCCCAGGGCGCAGTTTGGGCTTTTGCAGGCAGGGGTTGGTCAGTTCGGCGTCATACCGGGCGGCCAGGCGGCAGCGCTCGGCGTTGAACTCTTCCAGATGGGTCAGCTTGACCCGCAGCAGCCCGGCCTGTAATTCGTCCAGGCGGCTGTTGGCGCCCACCACCTCGTTCTGGTAGCGCACCCGGCTGCCATAGTTGCGGAACACCCGGCATCGGTCGGCCAGGTCGGGGTCGTTGGTGGTCAGGCAGCCCGCGTCGCCGAAGGCCCCGCACCCCTTGGTGGGGTAAAAGCTGAAACAGCCCGCGTCCCCAAGACCGCCCACCACCCGGCCGTGCCAGTGGTTGCCGTGGCTCTGGGCGCAGTCCTCCACCACCTTCAGGCCGTGCTTTTGGGCCACGGCGTTGATGGCGTCCATGTCGCAGCTCTGGCCGTACAGGTGCACGGCCAGGATGGCTTTGGTGCGGGGGGTGACGGCGGCCTCGATGCCCGCGGCGTCGATGTTGTCGTACTCGTCGGGCTCCACAAAGACCGGGGTCGCGCCGTTGATCGTGATGCCCATAACGCAGGCGATGTAGGCGTTGGCGGCCACGATGACCTCGTCCCCGGCGCCGATGCCCAGCAGCCGGAAGGCGATCCACAAGGCGTCCAGCCCGCTGGCCAGGCCCACGCAGTATTTGACGCCCACCATGGCGGCCCATTCCCGCTCAAAGGCTTCCACCTCTTTGCCCAGGATGTACCACCCGCCCCGCAGCACGTCCAGGGCCTTGGCCTCGTACTCGGCGGCGTGCAGGTCGTACTGCCGTTTCAGATCGTTTGCCAGGATGCGCAATCCGGCACCTCCTTCGGGGGACAGGCCCCTGTTGTGTGTTCCTTGTCAGGATACCGGGGAAGGGTATCCCTGCTGTATCCTTCGCGCGGGCAAAAGGCAAAGCCCGGCGCAAAAGACATACAAAGGTATTATACCATACCGCCGCCCAAAATCAAAGCGCCGCGCCCGGCGCGCCGAACCCCTTGCCCATGGCGCGGTACAGCTCGCAGGCTTTGCGCACAAAGGCCTCGGTCACACAGAAATACTCGGCCGCCTCGGCCAGGGTATCCCCGGCCCGCAGGCGGGCGGCCAGTTCGGCGTAGGGCAGGTATTTGAGCACGGCGGCCTTGTCGGCCCGGCGCTCGGCCTGGGCCTTGAGCTGGTAGGGGCTGTACGCCGTGTAAAACGCCCCCGAGGCAAAATGTCCGTCCTCGTGGATCAGGGCCGTGCGCAGTTCGGCCTGGGTGTCAAAGCGGCGGGGGTCCACCCCCACCAGGCGGCCTGTTTCCAGCGCCAGGCAGCGGTTCGCCCGCAAAGGGCATTCCAGCACCACAATGTCCTGGCGTTCCAGCTCGGCCATCGTATCCTCCAGGGAATTTCGCATGGGGCCGTCCTTTCCCCGGGGCGCAGGCGATCAGCGCCGCCCGCGGTTGATCTCCGCCCGCAGGCGGATCAGGGTGGCGATGTCGGCCTTGTCGTCCTCGGTCAGATATCGTTTGCAGTTCTCGTAGGCGGCGATGGGCTCGTCGGCCAGCGCGGCCTCGTCCCCGGGGGCGGGGGCGGCGTCGGCAGGCAGGGGCTCGTCCCCGGCCAGCTGGGCGATGCTCACGCCGAAAAACTCGGCGATGGGCGCGGCGTGCTTCAAGGTCAGCTGCCGGGTGCGCCCCGCGCCCAGTTCGGACAGGGTGCTGCGGGGGATCTTGAGCTCGCGGCACATCTGGGTGACGTTGAGCCCGTCCCGGCGGCAGAGTTCCAGGATGTTTTCGTACATGGTGTTCATGGCGGCGGCTCCTTTGGCAGTGATTCCGTTCCTGAATTCAGAATACCCGCTTTGCCGCCCCCTGTCAACCCCCCGGGGCCCGTCCCTGTCTGTATCATACCACAACGCCGTGGACATAAACGGGACCCCTTGCCCATTTGTGCAAAAAAGGGCGCCCCGCCTTGCGGCGGGGCGCCCCTTCGATTTTGGTAGGTACAGGGATCAGAAGTCCACTTCGGTGTCGTAGTAGCAGCACTTGAGCAGCTTTTCCATCTCTTCCTGGCTGGGCTGACGGGGGTTGGAACCCGTGCAGGCGTCGCCGATGGCGTTCTTGGCGATCTCGGGCAGGCGCTCCAGGAACACTTCCTCGGGGACGAAGCCCTGCTCGCAGGGATAGCTGTCGGCGCCGTAGAACTTGATGCCGTGGGGGATGTTCAGATCGTCGTTCATGCCGCGCAGGTACTCGATGAGCAGCTTGACCTTCTCGTCGTCATTGGCGCCGCCCAGCTTCATCTCGTCGGCGATGACGCCGTAACGGGCCTTGGCAACGGGGTCCTTGGCGTTGAAGGCGATGACCTTGGGCAGGTACATGGCGTTGGCCGCGCCGTGGATGATGTGGGCGCCGTAATCGGCAAAGGCCGCGCCGGTCTTGTGGGCCATGGAGTGGACGATGCCCAGCAGCGCGTTGGAGAAGGCCATGCCGGCCAGGCACTGGGCGTCATGCATGGCGTCCCGCTTGGCCATGTCGCCGTTGTAGCTGCCCACCAGGTCGCTCTGGATCATGCGGATGGCAAAGATGGCCAGAGGATCGGTGTAGGCGCAGTTGGCGGTGGAGACATAGGCCTCGATGGCGTGGGTCATGGCGTCCATGCCGGTGTGGGCCACCAGCTTCTTGGGCATGGTCTCGGCCAGTTCGGGGTCCACGATGGCCACGTCGGGGGTGATCTCGAAGTCCGCGATGGGATACTTGATGCCCTTGGCGTAGTCGGTGATGATGGAGAAGGCGGTCACCTCGGTGGCGGTGCCGGAGGTGGAGGAAATGGCGCAGAAATGGGCCTTCTGGCGCAGCTTGGGGATGCCGAACACCTTGCACATCTCCTCGAAGGTGATGTCGGGGTATTCGTACTTGATCCACATGGCCTTGGCCGCGTCGATGGGCGAGCCGCCGCCGATGGCCACGATCCAGTCGGGCTCAAACTCCGCCATGGCGGCCGCGCCGCGCATGACCGTCTCTACCGAGGGGTCGGGTTCGATGCCGTCAAAGATCTTGACTTCCATGCCGGCTTCCTGCAAATAGCCGACGGCCTTGTCCAAAAAGCCGAACCGCTTCATGGAACCGCCGCCAACGCAGACGATGGCCTTTTTGCCTTCAAAGGTTTTCAGGGCCTCCATTGCGCCTTTGCCGTGGTACAGGTCGCGCGGCAGAGTAAATCTTGCCATGGGAATTACCTCCTTTTGATCGGGCCTTCGGCCCGTGCACAGACAGATGAGCGGGGACGCGGTCCCCCCTGGCGGGCGTCGGGCAGGCTTGTTGGGGGCCCGGCGCGGGTCGATAAAAGTTCTTCACAGATCGGTCACAATTTGACAAACTTTTATCAATCTAAGACAAGTATACCGCGAAACGCGCCGGGAATCAACACAGCAAAAGCGCCAAAAATCCATCCACATTTCCGCCTTTTTGACCAAGGGCCCGGCAGCGCAAAGCCCCCCGCCCGGCAAAGCGGGCGGGGGGCTTTGTTCAGGTCCGTGTAAAAGGGTCAGATCAATCGACCTGAGAGGCGGCCACGGCGCAGGCCACGGTCATGCCGACCATGGGGTTGTTGCCGGCGCCGATCAGGCCCATCATCTCCACGTGGGCGGGCACGCTGGAGGAGCCGGCGAACTGGGCGTCGCCGTGCATGCGGCCCATGGAGTCGGTCAGGCCGTAAGAGGCAGGGCCGGCGGCCACGTTGTCGGGGTGCAGGGTACGGCCGGTGCCGCCGCCGGACGCGACGGAGAAGTACTTCTTGCCGTTCTCCAGCGCCCACTTCTTGTAGGTGCCGGCGACCAGGTGCTGGAAGCGGGTGGGGTTGGTGGAGTTGCCGGTGATGGACACTTCTACGCCTTCCATCTTCATGATGGCCACGCCTTCGAGCACGTCGTTGGCGCCGTAGCACTTGACGGCGGCGCGCTCACCCTCGGAGTAGGGGGTGGAGCCCACGACCTTGACCTCGCCGGTCTTGAAGTCGAACTCGGTCTGCACATAGGTAAAGCCGTTGATGCGGCTGATGATCATGGCGGCGTCCTTGCCCAGGCCGTTGAGGATGACGCGCAGGGGGGTCTTGCGGACCTTGTTGGCGGTGCGGGCGATGCCGATGGCGCCCTCGGCGGCGGCGAAGGACTCGTGGCCGGCCAGGAAGGCGAAGCAATGGGTGTCCTCATGCAGCAGCATGGCGCCCAGGTTGCCGTGGCCCAGGCCCACGTGGCGCTGTTCGGCGACGGAGCCGGGGATGGTGAAGGCTTCCAGGCCTTCGCCGATGGCGGCGGCGCAGTCGGCGGCGTTCTTCAGGCCGCGCTTGACGGCGATGGCGGTGCCCAGGGTGTAGGCCCAGACAGCGTTGTCAAAGCAGATGGGCTGCACGCCGCGGATGATCTTGTCGCAGTCGATGCCTTTGGAAAGGAGCAGCTCGTTGCAGGCGTCCAGGGATTCGAGGCCGTTGGCTTTCAGGCACTCGTTGATTTTGGGCATGCGGCGCTCCTGAGATTCAAAAGTAGCCATATAGAATTTACCTCCCTGTCTTATTCTTCGCGCGGGTCAATGTACTTCACAGCGCCCTGCTCGGCGGAGAAGCGGCCATAGGTGCCGATGTTCTTCTCGTAGGCAGTCTTGGGGTCCACGCCGTGACGGATGTCCTCCATCATCTTGCCCAGACGGACGAACTGATAACCGATGATCTGGTCGTTGGCGTCCACGGCGGTCTTGATGATGTAGCCCTCGGTCAGTTCCAGGTAACGCACGCCCTTGGCCTTGGTGGAGAAGATGGTGCCGGTCATGCTGCGCAGGCCCTTGCCCAGGTCGTCAAGACCCGCGCCGATGGGCAGGCCGTCCTCAGAGAAAGCGGTCTGGCTGCGGCCGTAGACGATCTGCAGGAACAACTCGCGCATGGCCACGTTGATGGCGTCGCAGACAAGGTCGGTGTTCAGCGCTTCGAGGATGGTCTTGCCGGGCAGGATCTCGCCGGCCATGGCGGCCGAGTGGGTCATGCCGGAGCAGCCGATGGTCTCGACCAGGGCTTCCTCGATGATGCCGTTCTTGACGTTCAGGCTCAGCTTGCAGGTGCCCTGCTGGGGGGCGCACCAGCCCACACCGTGGGTGTAGCCGCTGATGTCCTCGATCTTATAGGCCTTTACCCACTCGCCCTCTTCCGGAATGGGCGCGGGGCCGTGCTTCGGGCCTTTGGCGATGGGGCACATGTTTTCGACTTGTGCAGAGTAGGTCATAATTTTCTCTCCTTTGCCTGTATTGGGCACGCATCGGGGCACCCCGGGCGCGCACCTATGTGAATTGATTCACAGCCACTTTTATTATACGTCCTGGCGGCCCTCTTTGCAAGGTGTCGGGGCCAACTTTTGCGCATTTTGGCATTTTGCGCCCCGGCGCGAAAAAAGTTTTTTGAAATGTTGTCACGGCAACAATACTTTTGCGCCGGTTCCGTGTATACTGTACTCACAGGATGGCTGTGCCGCCTGGCTGATTCGAGACCCGACGCGGCGCCGCCGCGTCTGACCCTTTGCCAAAAATTACTACGGAGGTATCCCCCATGATCAAGATCTATCGCTGCGCCCACTGCGGCAACATCATCACCATGCTTCATGACTCCAACGTGCCCGTGTTCTGCTGCGGGCAGAAGATGGACCTGCTGGTCCCCGGCAGCGTGGACGCCGCCCAGGAAAAGCACGTGCCCGTGGCCACCGTCAACGGCAGCACCGTGGACGTCAAGGTGGGCTCCGTGGCGCACCCCATGATCGCCGAGCATTATATCGAGTGGATCCTGCTGGAGACCGACAAGGGCTTCGCCGTGAAGAACCTGGCCCCCGACGCCGCGCCCGCCGCCTCCTTCCAGCTGGCCGAGGGCGAGACCCCCAAGGCCGTCTACGCCTACTGCAACCTGCACGGCCTGTGGAAGGCCGACCTGTAAAGCCCTTCCCCCTCCTCCAATTTGCCTGATTTCACCTTCATACAGTGACCGGCGGCCCCGCTTTGGCGGGGCCGCCGCAGCCTGTCGAAAAAGGTCAC
>DBRU01000048.1:29772-30176 GCA_002306375.1 Faecalibacterium sp. UBA1360 | reverse complement strand
GGCAAAAAAAGGCGGAATCAAACAAAAAATGTTGCAATAAATATTGGCATTATCAAAAAAAGCGCTATAATAGGTATATCAAGAATTTATCGGGCGCAAAAGTCATGCTTTTTCTTTCTTAAGGGAGCCAAGGCGGCAGGCTGCCATCCGCCGCGACCTTTTGTCTGCGACCATCCGCCCGCACAAGCCAGGTGACCGCTTATGACCAAATGGTCCGTATCCACCGAGGTATTTTCCCTCGTTATCCTGTTTATCCTGATTTTGAACTTTCGCGAACGGCGCTGGGGGGCTCATCCGCAGCGGCGGCTGTACCGCATGTGCCTGTACCTGTCGGCGGGCACGCTGGCCATCAACATCCTGTGCACCTATTTCATCTCGCTGACCTTCGCCATTCCCCTTTGGCT
>DBRU01000048.1:19134-29625 GCA_002306375.1 Faecalibacterium sp. UBA1360 | reverse complement strand
AACCGCCGCAGCATCGACCGATCGATGCGAAAGGTCATGCGCGTTTTTCCCCCCACGATCCTGGCGCTGACCATATACCAGATGATCTACCCCAACGTGCTGTTCAACGGCGGCATCATTGTGGCCGCCAACATCATTTTGCTGATCAACTTCCAAAGCCGGGAGATCGAGCAGGACACCCTGACCCCCAGCGGCAACCGCACGAGCCTGCACCAGGAACTGCTGCTGCGCGTGGGCGGCAAACAGACGTTCCAGATCCTGACCGTATCGCTGCAGCAGTTCCGCACCGTGAACCAGCGCTACGGCGCCAAGCGGGGGGACGCCTTGCTGTACAGCATCTCTCTTTGGCTGGAAGGCCTGCACCCCAAGGGCAAGTCCTTCCGCATGGGCAACCTGGATTTTGCGCTGCTGCTGCCCTATGACGGCCCCGAGACCGCCGGCCGCATGGCCCGGACCGTATGCGACCGCTTCCGCGAGCCGTGGGTGCTGGACAACGTGAGCATCACACCCAGCGCCGTAGTGGCCGAGTTCATTTACACCGGCCAGGAGGAAAGCGCCGACGACATTCTGGAGATCCTGAATTTCAGCCTCTCTGTGGCCAAGGGCCGCAAGGATCGGTTTTTGCCCTTTGACCCGTCCATCTACGAGCGCATGGCCGAGCACGGCCGGGTCATGAAACTGCTGCAAAGCGCACTGCGGGAAAATCGGTTCGAGGCATGGTACCAACCCATTTACAACTGCCGCACCGGCCGCTTTACCATGGCGGAAGCCCTGCTACGCATGCGGGACAACCGGGGGGAGCTGGTATCCCCGGCGGTGTTCATCCCCATTGCGGAAGCCAACGGCTTTATTGACGAGATCACCGACGTGGTCATGGACCAGGCCTGCCGCCTGCTGGCGGACCCTGCCGCCGCGGCGCTGGAGGGCGTGTCGGTGAACCTGTCGGCCCAGCAGCTGCTGTCCGAAGAACTGATCGGCAAAATGGACGCCCTGCTGGCGCAGTACCGCTTTGACCCCGGGCGGCTGCACCTGGAAGTGACCGAGCGCGTGCTGTCCGAGAATCCGCAGAAAATGCAGGCCGTGATGGCCGAACTGACCAAGCGGGGCTTCTACTTCTGTATGGATGATTTCGGCACCGGGCAGTCCAACCTGTCTTTGGTGCTGGAAAATTCTTTCTCCTGCATCAAGCTGGATCACAGCCTGATCCAGGGCTATCCCGAAAGCGAGCGCGCGGCCTTTATCGTCAACTCCATGCTGGACATGTTCCACGGCATCCACTGCCGCCTGATCGTGGAAGGGGTGGAGCGGGAGTCCCAGGCCAGCGCCCTCATCGAGCACGGCGTGGACTGCATCCAGGGATTTTACTACGCCCGCCCCATGCCGAAATCAGAACTGCTGCGGCTGCTGGCCGAAGGCTGACCCCGAAACACCAAACAAAAGGGCCCCCATGGCCGGGAGAAAAACTTCTTTTCTCCTGCCGTGGGGGTCGCCTTTTGCTGCAAAGTTCAGGCTTGCCCGATGTCCTCAAAAAAGCTGAACCCGTTTTTGCCGTTCTTTTTGCTGTGATACATGGCGTCGTCGGCGTTTTTCAGGCAAAGCTCATAGTCGAAGTCGCCGGGATGCACGACGCACAGCCCGATGCTGCAGGTCATGCCGGGCGCGGTGTGACGGCCCAGTTCCTGCAAAAAGGCCGTCAGGCGTTCCTCCAGCTTTTCGCGGGGGATGCTGCCCTGCATATAGACCATGAACTCGTCGCCGCCCAGGCGGCCGATGATGTCCCCGTGGCGGAAGGTCGCCAGCAGCAGCCGCGCCATCGAGCGCAGCAGCTCGTCGCCGGCGGCATGGCCGCGGCGGTCGTTGACCTGTTTGAAGTTGTCCACATCCAGCAAGAGCAGCGTGCCGCAGGGGTTCTGGTCGCTCTGGGCCACGCTGGCCACCACCTCCCGCTCAAAGGCGGCGCGATTGTAGATGGAGGTCAGGGGGTCGCGGTTGGCGGCCTCCAGTTGGGCAAGCTCCCGCTCCTTCTCGGCGTTGACGTCCCGCAGATACAGCAGCGCGTAGCCGTTGATCGCATTGGGATTCCGGGACAGATACAGGCTCAATTCCACCCAGTGGATCTCGTGGCCCATGCGGCGGCGATAGTATACACGGTTGCTGGTGGTGCCGTTTGCCAACATGCGCTGGCGGGCCGCCGGGTCGCAGTACCCGCGCAGCACAGCCAGCTGGTCTTCGGGCACAAGGTCCTCCAGATTGCGGATCAGCGCTTGCAGGAAATGCCGGCCCGTGTGACGGTAGTCGGCCTCATACATCTGCCACACGCCGCCCACGGCCTTGAGCTCGTCCTGGTCCAGGTCCACCTCGGCATAGGCGATGGAGTCGGACAAAAGGACCCTGTAAAAGCGCTGCATGCGCATAAATTCCAGTTCCTGGGCATGCTCGGCCCCGATGGGCTCCACCTGCACGATCACCGTGTCCAGGTCGGGCAGTTCGCGGCTCAGATGCTGCGGGGTCACGCGGAACCATTCGTAGTTGCCGCCCTTGGTGCGCAGCGGCAGTTCCAGGGATTGCAGGGTCGTTTTCAGCCGCAGGCTGGTAAAGGCTTCGCGAAAATCGGCGCCGTAGTTGGGGTGGACCAGCCCGCTGCGCACCCATGCGTCGGGGAAGTCGCTCTCCTGCTGGGCCTCGCCTTCGATGAGCAGGCGCTTGGTATGGAAAAAGATGCTGCGGCCCAGTTCGTTGTACTCGAAAATATCCCGGGTGTATACGGTGGGCACGCACTGGCATTGTTCGATGTCGTCCACGATGCGGTGGTACCCCTTGAGGCAGACGACGCCGTCGCTGCCGCCGGCCCGCACGCCCGTGCATCGGACCATCACGTCGCCGCGCTCGGGGTGTTTCCAGCTGTACTCCAGCTGGACGCGGCGGCCGGACTCGATCATGCTCTGCACGGCCTGGTCCACATAATGGAAATACCCCGGGTTGATGCGGGAATGCCAGAACTGATAGCAGCCCCGGGCGTCCACCGTGCCGGAAACGCCCAGCAAAGCCAGCATGGTGTCGTCGCCGATCAGCTCGGCGCTGTCGGGGTCGGCGGGGTCCAGGCGGATGGTCCAAAGGCCCAGACCCACGCTGGAGGGGATGTCGAAGTAGTCCGAGCACAACAGCTGGCGGTAGCGGCACTCGCTTTGTTCCTGGTGGATGCGGTTGAGCAGAAAATGGGCCAGCACACGGATCTGGGAATCGTCCCGGATGGAATAGCGGGGATTGTCCACCCCGATGAAGCCGACGGTCCTGCCGTCGCTGCGCAGCGGCACCGCGATCAGGCGGACGATCCCCTGGGCGGACAGGACCTGCCATTCCTCGGGGTATTCTTCACGCACAACGTCCAGGTTGAGGATGTACACGCTGTGGTCCTGCTCAAACATTTCCATCCAGCGCCGCACGGCCCGGGGCGACACGTTTTGCAGGTTGCCGATCTGGCTGGTCACGCCGTCGGCGCACCATTCAAAAGAGTTGCTCCAGTGGTCGGGCGCGCCGGCGGCCGGTTCGAACAGATAGGCGCGGTCGGCCCGGTAGTATTCGCCCACCGACGCCAGCACCCGGTCCACCGACTTGGCGTAGGGCGCGTCGGCGGACAGGATCGCCGTGTATTCCACCACCTTGCGGGCAAAGGCCAGGCGTTCCTGGGTGCCCTGGCTGACGTTTTCGCTTTTGGTGATGTCGGAGGCGATCTCCAGCCGGGCGCGGCGGCCGTCAAATTCGATCAGGCGGTCCCGCAAAAGGAAATGGCGCTGGCAGTATTCGTTGAAATAGTCCCAGATAAAAAACCGATCGCTGCGCAGCCGGTCGTTGGTGCAGTGCGGGCAGGGAGAGCTGCGCCCCTGCAGCACGCGGTAGCACTTGCGGCCCTGGTAGTCCCGCACGCCGAACAGGCGCTGGCCCGCCGGGTTCAGGTAGTACAGTTCATAGGTCTCGGGATCGCTGACATAATAGATGTCGCTCTCGGCGTCAAGGATGGCTGCGGCGACGCGGCTTTCGTCCCAAACGGCGCCGGCGTCGGGCGCCGCGGGCAGGCTGCGCCGGCGGTAGGCCTGCACGCGGTCCAGGCGCCGGGCAAACGCCGGGCTGCCGGAGTCGAGAAATTCGGCTTCCAGCGCTTCGGCGGGCATCGGGCGGGCAAACAGGTATCCCTGCAGCAGCGTGGGGCGCAGTTCCTGCAATACGGCCAGCTCTTCCTCGGACTCCACGCCCTCGCAGCAAACGCGGATGCAGCTGCTGTCGGACAGTTCGATCATATTGCTGAGCAGGCGGTAGTTGTAGGCGCTGCTTTGTATGTTGTTGATAAAGCTGGCGTCGATCTTGATCTCGTCCACTTCCAGCTCTTTCAGGCGGCCCAGGCTGGAGTACCCGGTGCCGAAATCGTCCACCGAGATCTCGATGCCCTTTTCTTTCCATTGCAGGAACAGCTCGTTGATCTTGGGGGATTCGGACAGTTCCAGGCTTTCGGTGATCTCCAGCGTCAGGGCGCTGCCGGGCAGGCCGCTTTCGGACAAGACCTGCAAGACGTCGGCGGCGATGCCCTCGCGATACAGCTGGGCGAAGGAAACATTGACCCCCATGTGAAATTCGGGGCAGTACTGCCGCCAGCGGCGGCACTGGGCCAGCGCCGTGCGCAGCACCCACAGCCCCACCGGGCCGATCAGACCCGATTGTTCCAGCACGGGGATGAACTCCACGGGCGAGACCGGCCCCCGGCGGGAAGAACGGTAGCGCAGCAGCGCCTCGGCCCCATAGATCTGAAGGCTGTCGGTCAGCACCTGGGGCTGATATACGACCGAGAACCCGTCAAAGCCGTTCTGGACGGCGGCGATGAGCTCGTCCTTGAGTTCCAGGGCCCGCAGTTCTTTTTCATAGTCCTCGGCCGAGAACAGCACGATCTGGTCCTTGCCCCGGGCCTTGGCGGCCCCCATGGCCACCTCGGCATACTGGTACAGGGTGTCGGCGTCGGGGATGCGGTAGGTCAAAAGCGGCACGCACCCGGCGGACAGGGTGCAGCAATCGTCGATGCGGCTTTGCACATGGCGGTATACGGCGGTGGCCTGCAATTCGTCCCCGGGCAGGATCAGCGCAAAGCAGTCCCCCACCGTGCGGTAGACCCGGTGCCGGGCGTAGACGGCCTCTTCCAGAAGGCGGGCGACCCGGGCCAGCAGTTCGTCGCCGAAGTTGCGCCCGAACTTGAGGTTGATGGATTTGAGAGAGTCCACCCCGACGAGCAGCAGGCAGGCGGGCGTCTGCTGGTGCAAAAACACCTCGGCGTCCCGCTTGAGGTCGGCCAGATCGAACCCCCGGCCGTTTTGCCGGGCGCGGACCAGGCAGGGGGTCAGGCGGCCCACCGCCCGCCGGGGCAGACCGCCGGCGTCCTTGTCCACACGCCCGCACACACGCAGACGCACATAGCCGCCGTCCTGGCCGCGAAGGCGGTACTCGGCGTCAAAGGTGCTCTTGTGGCCGCGGCACAGCTGGGTATACTCGATGGAAGCCATGGCCTGGTCCTGGGGATGGATGGCCGCCCGCAGATCGCGCAGCGTGCAGGTGTTGTCGGCGTCGGCGTGCAGGGCCAATCGGCGGCACACATTGGCTGAAAACAACACGGTCCGGGTCGAAAAATCGAACAGGAAATAGTATTCCCCCGTGCTTTCTCCCAAATTGTTCAACACGCTGCCATGCACGCGCACCATTTCACGAACATCCGCCACGATGATTCCACCTTGCCTTCGACCTGTAGTGGGGCCGCGCCGCGACGCAGTCCCGAGTCATTATCTCATATTTGCAAAAAAAAGGCAACAGCATTCGTGACCGTTCGCCCCGCCCCGGGACAAAAATGGGCAAAGCCCCCGCCTTGCGGCGGGGGCTTTTGCCCAAGGGGGCAGATCAGTTGTTGGTATACTCGTCGGCCAGGGCCGCCAGGATGCGGGGGCTGGTCTCGCGGGTGTCAGTCATGCGGATGGCGTTGCGCAAGGGCAGCACGGCCCGGGGCGAAACGGAGAGCTCGTCGATGCCGATGGCCAGGAAGGTCTCGGTCAGGGTCAGGTCGGCGCCCAGCTCGCCGCAGATGCCCACCCAGATGCCGTTCTTGTGAGCGTTGTCGGCCACCATCTTGAGCATGCGCAGCACGGCCGGATGGTGCGGGTCATAGAAGCGGCCCAGGTCGTTGTTCTGGCGGTCGCAGGCCAGGGTGTACTGGGTCAGGTCGTTGGTGCCCACGCTGAAGAAGTCCACTTCCTTGGCCAGGCGGTCGCTGAGCATGACGGCGGCCGGGGTCTCGATCATGATGCCCACTTCCACGTCGTCGCCGTAGGGGATGCCCTCGGCTTTGAGCTCCCGCTTGACCTCCTCGCAGTGGCGCTTGGCTTCCCGCACTTCCCAGACGTTGGTGACCATGGGGAACATGATGCGCAGCTTGCCGAAGGCCGAGGCGCGGTAGAGCGCCCGCAGCTGGGTGTGGAACACCTCGGGCCGGGTCAGGCAGATGCGCAGCGCGCGCATGCCCAGAGCCGGGTTTTCTTCATGGGGCAGGTTGAAGTAGCCGATCTGCTTGTCGGCGCCGATGTCCAGCGTGCGGATGATGACTTCCTTGCTGTCCATGTCGGCCAGCACCTGCTTGTAGGCTTCAAACTGCTGGTCCTCGGTGGGATAGTCCTCGCAGTTGAGGTAGAGGAACTCGCTGCGGAACAGCCCGATGCCGCCGCCGTCGTTGACCTGCACGGCGTGCACGTCCTCGGGGCTGCCGATGTTGCAGTACACCCGGATGCTCTGGCCGTCCTTGGTGATGTTGGGCTGACCCTTGAGGGTCTCCAGCAGGCGCTGCAGGCGCAGCTGTTCTTCCCGCTTTTTCATGAGCTTGTCGCGGGTCATGTCGTCGGGGTCGATGACCACGCCGCCGGTAGCCCCGTCGATGATGACCGTGCGGCCCTCATACTCGGGCTTGAGGGAATCGCCCACGCCCACGATGGCGGGGATGCCCATGGTGCGGGCCAGGATGGCCGTGTGGCTGGACCCGGAACCGCCCGCCGTGATGAAGCCCAGGATCTTGGACTTGTCCAGCTGGACCGTCTCGGAGGGGGCCAGGTCGTCGGCGGCCAGGATGACCGGCACGTCGGAGGCGATGCCCCCCTGCACCGCGCCGGACAAAATGGCCAGCAGGCGGCGGGACACGTCCTTGACGTCGGCGGCGCGGGCCTGCATGTAACTGTCGTCCATGGCTTCGAACATCTCGGCAAACTGCAAAGAGGTATCGGCGATGGCAGCCTCGGCGTTCATCTTGTCGCCGGTGATGCGTTCTTCGATGGCTTCCTCGTAGTCCAGGTCCTCCACCATCATCTGGTGGGTCTCAAACAGCATGGCGGCCTCGTCGCCGGCTTCGGCGCGGGCCTTTTCGGCCAGCTCGCCCAGCTGTTCGATGGCGCCGGTCTGGGCGCCCTTGAAGCGGTGCCATTCGGCATCGGCATCCTCCACGGTATAGCGGGGGATGGAAGTCTTGGCACGGTGGTAGAAATACAGCGGGCCGATGCCCACGCCGGACGATACGCCCTTGCCCTGAATACTGATCATTGGTTTACACCTCGTTCCATCAGTGCGAAAAAGCGGCCAGCCAGAAAGGCTGGCCGCGATCGGGTCAAACCGTGTTTTACAGGTTCGCTTTGAAGAAAGCCTCCAGCGCGGGGGCGGCAGCGTCCTCGTCCGGGCCTTCCACGGTGACGGTGACGGTGTCGCCGCACTTGACGCCCATGCCCATCAGGGCCATGAGCTTGAGGGCGTTGACCGACTTGTCGCCCTTGGCGATGGTGACGGCGCTCTGGTACTTCTTAACCTCTTTGACCAGCAGGCCGGCCGGACGGGCGTGGATGCCCACGGCTTCCTGAATGGTATAAGTGAATTCTTTCATAGTGCATTTCCTCCCATACGCCGGTACAAAACGGCGCAAAAATCTCATACTTATGCTACCATGTTCCACGCACAACGTCAACAAAAAATCACACCAAAGTTGCCTAGTTTTTCTGCCGTTTTCACGGAAACCTACCTTTTTGTGTGATACCAGGACCAAGGCCGCGGGCGATTTGTCCATTTTGGACCCGCCGGCCCGGGGTCGCGCCGCCGGGCTTTGTTCACATAAGGCCCAGGTGTTCAAAGGCGTTGTACAGGCCGTTTTCCTCCACGTCGTCGGTGACATAGTCGGCCGCCCGGCGCACCTCGTCGGCGGCGTTGCCCATGGCCACCTTGTACGCGCAGGCCTCGAACAGGGGCAGGTCCACCCTGGCGTCGCCGAAGGCCACGGTGTCGGCCCTGTCGGCCCCGAGATGGTCCAGCAAGACGGCCACGGCGTGGGCCTTGGTGATGTCCTTGACGCCCAGGTCGCCGAACAAAGCCGTCTGCCCCCGTCCGCCCCAGGTCCCGGGCTGCAAGTCGGGGAAGGCCGCGGCCGAGTCCAGATGGTCCTGCCAGCTGTGCAGCACAAAGCTGATCTTGTTCACGTCGTCCCGGTAAAGCTGCGCCCCCCGCAGCCCGAACTGCAAGTCGGGGAAGATCTGCCGGGCGGTCATGCCGTCGGTCTCGCGGCCCTTGCGGTGGGAATACTCCCGCAAAGCGGGCAAAGCGTCGGTGGCAAAGGTCTCGCTGGCGAACAGGCCGTTGTTGCTTTCGAGATAAAAGGGCAGGCGCCGGGCGTTGAGCCAGTCCACCACCCGGCGGCACTGGTCCAGGGTCAGCAGCTGGTGCATGACGACCTTGCCGTCGTCCTCCACATAGCTGCCGTTGCCCCCCAGCAGGCCGTTGATGCCCAGGTCCCACAAAGCGGGGCTGACCTCGGCCCGGCTGCGGCCGGTGCACAGGTACACCCGGTGGCCCGCCGCACGAGCTTTGCGCACGGCTTCGGCCGCCGAGGCGGGCAGACGGTTCTGATAGTCCACCAGGGTGCCGTCCACATCGAGAAAAATGATCTTTGGCATCGTGTTCTCCTTGGCGTTGCGCCTGAAAAAGGCAGAACGCGCCGGGCCCCAGGGGCCCGGCGCGCCCTTGCTTTTATGATGAAGGTGTGAATGTCGTCAGCCCAGGTCCTCGCCGTTGGTGGCGATGACCTTTTTATACCAGTAGAAGGAATCCTTGCGCAGGCGGCTGTAATCGCCGGTGCCGTCGTCGTACTTGTTCACATAGATGAAGCCGTAGCGCTTGGCCATCTCGCCGGTGGAGGCGGACACCAGGTCGATGCAGCCCCAGGGGGTGTAGCCCATCAGGTCCACGCCATCTTTGACGGCCTCGGCCATCTGCTCGATGTGGGCCCGCAGGTAGTCGATGCGGTAGCTGTCGTGCACGGCGCCGTCGGCTTCCAGGGTGTCCTTGGCGCCCAGGCCGTTTTCCACCACCATCAGCGGGATGCGGTAGCGGTCGTAGATCTCGTTGAGGGTGTAGCGCAGGCCCTGGGGATCGATCTGCCAGCCCCAGTCGCTGGCCTTCAGGTAGGGGTTCTTGTAGCCGCTGGCCACGTTGCCGTCGGTCCGGGCGGCGTCCTTGTGGGTGGTGACGCAGTTGGACATGTAGTAGCTGAAGGTGTAGAAGTCCACGGTGCCGTTTTTCAAGATCTCGGCGTCGCCGGGCTCCATGGCGATCTTCACGCCCATCTCCTCCCACAGGCGGGGGGCGTAGGCCGGGTACTCGCCCCGGACCTGCACGTCGGAGCAGTACCAGTTGGTCTTACGCATGGCCTGCTGGTTGGCCAGGATGTCGGNNNTCGGGGTAGTTGTCATGGGCGTACTTCACGGCCAGGGCGCTGGCCACGAACTGGTGGTGCAGGGCCTGCAGGCGGACCTGGGGCTCGTCGGGCATGGCCACGGCGGGGCCGCGGTAGCCCTGGCAGGTGCCCAGGGACAACACGCCGCCGAAGGGCATCATGCCGGCGTTGATCTCGTTGAAGGTCAGCCAGTACTTGACCTTGCCCTGGTACCGGGCAAAGATAGCCTTGCAGTAGTTCATGTAGAAGTCGATGAGGCGGCGGTCAGCCCAGCCGTTGTACTTCTCCACCAGGGCGTAGGGCAGCTCGTAGTGGCTGATGGTGACCAGCGGCTCGATGCCGTGTTTTTTGCAGCAGTCGAACACCCGGTCATAGAAGGCCAGGCCCGCCTCGTTGGGCTCGGTCTCCTCCCCGGTGGGGAAGATGCGGGTCCAGTTGATGGAGGTGCGGAAGGTCTTGAAGCCCATCTCGGCAAAGAGGGCGATGTCCTCCTCGTAGTGATGATAGAAATCGATGGCCTCATGGCTGGGATAGAACTTGTCCGGCTCGATGGTGGGGGTCAGCAGCTTGGGGGTGGTGTGGGTGCCGTTGGTGCACATGTCGGGGATGCTGGGGCCTTTGCCGTCGGTGTCCCAGGCGCCCTCGAACTGGTTGGCGGCGCAGGCGCCGCCCCACAAAAAGTCTTTGCGAAAAACCGAAGCCATACG
>DBRU01000048.1:18204-19115 GCA_002306375.1 Faecalibacterium sp. UBA1360 | reverse complement strand
TCGTCCTTGTACAGCACCCAGGTGAGCACAAAGCCGATGACCGAGGCGATGACGGTGCCGATGAGCACATAGATCAGGCTCTGGATGCCGGTGTCGCCCACGGTGTCGATGTAGCTGGGCAGGCCGAACAGGCCCAGGCCGCCCATGGTGTAGCTGCGGGTGCCCATGAGGCCGATGAACGCACCGCCGATGGCGCCGCCGATGCAGGAGTAGATGAAGGGCTTTTTCTTGGGCAGGGTGACGCCGTAGATGGCAGGTTCGGTGACGCCGAAGATGCCGGAGATGAAGGCGGGCAGAGCGATCTTCTTGAGCTTGTCGTCACGGGTCTTGAGCAGCATGGCCAGCACGACGAAGGTCTGGGCGAAGGAGACGCAGAAGTAGGGGCTGAGGATGAAGTCATAGCCCAGGTTGGAGTAGTTGATGAGCGCCAGCGGCACCAGGCCCCAGTGCAGGCCGAAGATGACCAGCACCTGCCAGAAGGCGCCGATCAGGATGCCGGCGATCAGGCCGCCCACCACGGGGATGCCGTAGATGGCGCTGAAGATGGCGGTGAGCAGGTTGCACAGCACGGTGGCGATGGGGCCGATGACCAGGTAGGTCACGGGGACCATGACGACCAGGGTGACGAAGGGGACCACGAACAGCTTGATGACGTCAGGAATGACGTTGCGCAGCCATTTTTCCAGCATAGCGGCCACGGCGCAGGCCAGGATGATGGGCACGACCGAGCTGGTGTAGCCGGAGGCCGGCATGATGACCGGGATGCCCAGGAAGGTGGTGTAGTAGCTCATGGCAAAGGGGGTGCCGGCCAGCACGGTGCCCAGCACCTCGCCGCCGGTGATGTTGACCATGGCCGGGTAGCACAGGGCAATGCCGATGGCCATGCCGATGAACTCGCTCATCTTGAACTT
>DBRU01000048.1:0-18177 GCA_002306375.1 Faecalibacterium sp. UBA1360 | reverse complement strand
GGCAAAACGCCCAGGAAGGAGAACAGAGCCAGCAGGCCCTTGATGATGCCGGTGGCGGCCAGCACGCCCAGGGTGGGCTGGATGACGCCGGAGATCATGTCGATGAGGACGCTCACGGGGCTCTTTTTGCCGCCGTCGGCGTCGCCGCCTTCCACGGCGTTGCCGTCCTCGTCCACGGCGCCCGCGCCCTGGAAGTGACCCACTTCCAGCACGGCGTCGTACACGTCGGCCACGTTGTTGCCGATGACCACCTGGTACTGGCCGCCCGACTGCATGACCTTGATGACGCCGTCGGTGGATTCGAGCACGTCCTTGTTGGCCTTGCTCTCGTCCTTGAGCTTGAAGCGCAGCCGGGTGATGCAGTGGGCCACGCTGTTGATGTTGGATTTGCCGCCCACGTTCTGGATGATGATGCGGGCGAGACCATCGTATTTGCTGGGCATAAGACGATTCTCCTTTACTGTCTGGTGGGTTTGTTCTGTCAGTTCGATCCGCACGCGGCCGTTCTGGGCCGCGCAGGACGCCACTTCGGGCAAGGCCGCCAGGGCGTCCAGGTCGGCGAGGCTTTCGTCCTTGAGACTGACCGAAAGCCGGCCGCCCCGGCGCGAGGCCCCCGCAATGTTGGCCGCGCCGCCAAGAGGCGGAACAAAGGATTGGGGCAGACCGCCCATGATCGGTTCTGTCGGCTGCATTGTGGTCACCTCGCGTAAAAAATAGGGATGTATATGCACCGCCCTCGCGCGCCGGGCGTAGACATACCAACGTAAAGAATGCAAGCGGGACCGCCGGGGCAAAAAAATCACCCAAAGCACATCCCGCGGGGCCCGGCACGCATACGATGGCCCGCCGGCGGGGAGTGTTTTGGGTGACGCCCCGCAAGCTGAGTACGGGTAACGATCCTGTGTATGGGGTTTTTCAGGCGTCGGCGTCGGGCTGCTGCTCCGACTTGACGCGGTGGATGTGCATGGTCAGGTAAAGCTCTTCTTCCTCGGTGCAGGTCCAGCCGTAGGTATCGCGAAGATAGGCAGAGACCTTCCTTGTGCAGGTATAGATCTCGGGGTACTGACGGCGCACGGTCAAAAACAGGTCCCGGCTGCCGGCGTCGGCGGGCAGGGGCTTGCCCTGCATCATGCGCTGCACCAGATAGCGCAGGTGCATGGCAAAGCGGGAATAGTTGAAGCTGTCCCGGTCCAGGGTGATGCCGAACATGTCCTCCACGATGGCGGTCAGCTCGCCGATGACCTGGGCCGTCTGCATGGTGGCGTGCATGTCGCCGTTTTCGGCTTCGGCGTTGATGATGTGCAGCGTGAGGCTGACGGCCTCCTGCTCGGGAAGTTCCACCTGCAAACGCTGACGGAGCATGTGCAGCGCGCTGCTGCCGATGCGGTACTCGTTGGGGTACAGGTGCCGGATATCGTAGGCCAGCGGCGTGCGCAGGGTCATGCCCGCCCGGGTGCGCTGGATGGCAAAGTTCAGGTGATCGGCCAGGATAAAGGGCAGGTTGGGGTTGAGCTGGCAGTCCAGCTCGTCGTTGGCGTCGGCGGCAATGTCCCCCGCCGCCAGGAAGATCTCTTCGGGCACCTCTTTGAGCAGGGCAAAGTACTTGTCGCTGACATCGTAAAAGGTGCGCTGCACACGGCTCAGGTCGTCCAGCGTGTAGGGCGTGGCCGGAAAGCCGATGCCCTTGCCGAACACCACCATCTCGCGGCCTTTGGCGTCCCGGGCCAGGGCTATGTTGTTGTTGATCTTCTTGACGATTTCCATTCGATCCCACCTGGTCGGATTGTTCGGCCGCGGGTCGCACGGCAAAAAAAATGACCCCAAAGGCATACACGCCAGCCGACACATTTCATGTTGGGTCGCTGTGCACAAGTAATGCCTCGGAGGTGAGTAACAATCTTGTTCTGCTAACTATGATACCGTTTCATTCACAGTTTGTCCATGAATTTTTTGAACAAAAATCCGGGTTTCGGATTGTGCAATTCGTTCAAGCGTTGTCCCCGGCCCCGGCCAGGAAGGCCCGCAGCGTGTCCTCGGGGCGCGGGGTGTGGCGGGCATAGCGCCGGCGCAGTTCCTCGGCGGCGGCGTCCATGATGTAGGGCAGGCCCACCAGGTCCAGCATGGACACGTCGTTGTAATTGTCCCCGAAGGCCATGACCTCGGCGGGGTCGATGCCCAGCGCCGCGCACAGGCCGGCCACGCCGGCGCCCTTGTTGGCCAGGGTCGTGTCGATCCAGTAGGGCCCCGCCACCGCCGCGTTGGCCCGGGCCCATTTGGGCACAAAGCGGTCCACATAGGCCCCCACGCCGTCGGGCAGGTAGACGCTGACCTTGACGATGTCCTCGGGGATGGCGGCGGGGTCGGCGATCAGGGTATGGCGGTTGCCGATCTGGTGGATGCGGTCGTGCACGCCCAGGCCCCGCTCCATCAGGTAGCTCATATTCTCGCCCGAGAGCATGACCTCGCCCCGGCCGTCGGAGTTCGTCCACAGGTCCCAGGCGATGGCCTCGGCCAGGTCCCGGGGCATGGGGGTCTTGGCCAGCACCTGCCCGTCCCGGAACACCACGCCGCCGTTTTCGCACAGAAACACGCAGTGTTCGGCCACCGGCGCGAACAGTTTGCGCAGGCTCGTGTACTGCCGCCCGCTGGCCGGGCAGAACAAAATGCCCCGGTCGGCAAGGGCGCGGATCTGGTCGAAGATCTCGCCGCCGATCTCGGTCTTGCCGTATTGCAGCAGCGTGCCGTCCAGGTCGCTGCAAACCATTCTCACCGACATAGTCAGTCCCCTTCCCCGTGCTGGACCGCGGCGGCGTGGCGGGCCGCCAGGGTCCGGTATTCTTCCACATTGGCGTCCAGGGCCCCCAGGCGCTCCTCGCTCAGGGCGCCCCGCACCCGGCCCGGCACGCCGATCACCAGGCTGCGGGGCGGGATGACGACGCCTTCGGGCACAAGAGCCCCGGCGGCGATGAGGCAGCCTTCGCCCAGTACCGCGCCGTCCAGCACGGTGGCGTGCATGCCCACCAGGCAGCCGTCCCCCACCGTACAGCCGTGGACCAGCGCCCCGTGGCCGATGCTGACCCGGGCGCCGATGCGCACGTCATAGCCGGCGCCCGTGTGCACCACGGCGTTGTCCTGGATGTTGGTATCCTCCCCCACGGTGATGCGGCCGCTGTCGGCCCGCAGCACGGCGCCGTACCATACGCTGGACCCCCGGCCCAGGGTCACATCGCCGGCCAGCACCGCCCCCGGCGCCACAAAGGCCGTGGCGTCGGCGCGGGGCGCGGCGTCCCCCAGACGGATCAAAGGCATACGGGTCCCCCCTCCCCTTTTGTTTGCTTTTTCATCATACAACACCGCGCCCGCCCTGTAAAGGGGCGGGAAAAACCGCCCCCGGGGCCGCGCGGGGCGGCCGGCAGGGGCGGCGCAGGTTTGTGGGATCACAGCACCTTGGACAGGAAGGTCCTGAGGCGCTCGTTCTCGATGTTTTTGAAGAATTCCTGGGGGGGCTTGTCCACCTTGACCGTGCCCTCGTCGATGAAGATGACGCGGTTGGCCACCTCACGGGCAAAGCCCATCTCGTGGGTGACCACCACCATGGTCATGCCGCCCCGGGCCAGTTCCTTCATGAGTTCCAGCACCTCGCCCACCATCTCGGGGTCCAGGGCGCTGGTGGGCTCGTCGAACAGAAGGACCTCGGGGTCCATAGCCAGCGCCCGCACGATGGCGATGCGCTGCTTCTGACCGCCGGAGAGCATGTTGGGGTAGGCGTCGGCCTTGTCGGCCAGGCCGATGCGGCTCAAAAGCTCCATGGCGCGGGCGTCGGCGGCCTGCTGGCTCATGCGGCCCAGGCGCACCGGGGCCAGGGTGATGTTCTTTTTGACGGTCAGGTGCGGGAACAGGTTGAAGTGCTGGAACACCATGCCCATCTTGGCGCGCATGGCGTCGATGTCCTTGTCGGTGACCTCCTGGCCGTCCAGTTCCACGGTGCCGCCGTCCGGCTCTTCCAGCCGGTTGAGGCAGCGCAGGAAGGTAGACTTGCCGCAGCCCGAAGGCCCGACCAGCACGACCACGTCGCCCTTGTTGATGGTCAGGTCCACGCCCTTGAGGACCTCCAGACCTTCAAAATTTTTCTTCAGACCTTTAACGACGATCACTCTGCGCCAGCCTCCTTTCCAGTTTGCCCTGGAGCCAGCTGAAGATCAGGACCAGCACCAGATAGATCGCGGCGGTGCCCAACAGCGGGAACATGGACTCGTAGGTACGGTTCATGACGCCCTGGGCCGCGTACAGCAGTTCCTTGCCGCCGATGACGGTGATGAGAGAGGTATCCTTGAGCAGGATGATGAACTCGTTGCCCAAAGCCGGCAGCACCGAGCGGATGGCCTGGGGAATGACGATCTGCACCATGGTGGTCAGGTAGCTCAGACCCAGGCTGCGGCCGGCCTCCATCTGGCCGGGGTCCACGGCCATCAGGCCGCCGCGGATGATCTCGGACACATAGGCGCCCGAGTTGATGCCCAGGGTCAGCGCGCCCACCATCGTGAAGTTGCGGCTGGAGGCAAACACCACCATGCCCATGATGAGCAGCTGCACCATCATGGGCGTGCCGCGGATGACCGTGACGTAGACGCGCAGCACCACATTGAGCACGCCCAGCACGGGGTTGCGCTTGTGCGGGCGCTGCTGGTCGTGGGCCACGCGCACCATGGCCACCACCGCGCCCAGCAAAATGCCGATGGCCAGCGCCACGGCAGTGACGAACAGCGTCACGCCCACGCCCTGGAAATATTGCAGCCAGCGGTCATTTTCGAGGAAAGCCTGATAGAACTTGACAAATGTCTGCTGCCAGAGGGAGACCTCCTCGCCGCTTTTCATCATAGCGGACCAGAGTTCATACTGTTGGGCCATGGAGGAACCACCTTTCGTGTACAATCACAAAAGAGGCGGCCCGGCAAAGGGGCCGCCCCGAGGCGCGCGAAGCGCCGATGCGCAAGGGGAAACAGCGCTTATTCGGCGCTGATGTACTTGGCGACGATGGTGTCGATGGTGCCGTCGGCGGTCAGCTCGGCCAGAGCGCCGTTGATGGCATCCAGCAGGGCGGTGTTGCCCTTGCCCACGCCGATGGCGTAGTCCTCATTGGCGTACTCGGTGTCCAGGATCTTCAGGCCGGGGTTGGCGTTGACGAACTCCTTGGCGGGGGCGTTGTCGATGACCACGCAGTCCACCTGGCCGTTCATCAGGGCCTGCACGGCGGTCAGGCCGTTGTCGTAGGCGACCACGTTGTCTTCACCGAATTCGTCGGTGCAGTAGATGTTGCCGGTGGTGCCGCGCTGGGTGCCGATGAGCTTGCCGGCCATGTCGTCTTTGGAGGCGATGTCGGAATCCTCAGGCACGATGATGGACTGGATGCCGTTGGCGTAAGAGTCGGAGAAGTCCATGACCAGCAGGCGGTCGTCGGTGACGGTGACGCCGGCCATGACGATGTCGCTCTTGCCCTGCTGCACAGCCAGCAGCGCGGCGTCAAAGTCCATGTCGTCGATGCGCAGTTCCAGGCCCAGCTTTTCGGCAATGGCGCCGGCGATCTCCACGTCGATGCCCTCGAAGTCACCGCTGTCGGTGGTCATCTCGTAGGGGGGGAAGGCGGCGTTGGTGGACATGACCAGCACACCGGGCTCCACGGTGGTCAGTTCGGCGTCGGTCTCGGCGGCGTCGGTCTCGGCGGAGGCGTCCGCTTCTTCGGTGGTGGCGGAAGAAGTATCGGCCGGCTCGGAAGTGGATTCGCTGGCGCTCTCGGAAGAAGCTCCGCAGGCGGTGACGCTCAGCGCCAGGCCGGCAGCCAGCAAAACAGAAAGCAGCTTTTTCATGATGTTCCCTCGTTTCATGCTTGGTTGGGGTCTTTCCCCTCTTTGTACCCCCGGACGCAATGCCGGGAAGTACCCTTTAGTATAAGGTTGTAATTATACATTGTCAATGAATCAATATGCAATCCCGGGATTTTTCGGCGCTTGTGGCAAGGGGTGGGGCGGCGGCGGGGCCGTTTTTGTACAGTTTTACACCCCGGCCGCGCCAAAAAAGCGCGACCGGGCGAAAAGAGGCCGCCGCCCCGCCCGAAGGCGGGGACGGCGGCCCCGGTATGGCGAAAAAGTATAAAGCCGTCTGCACCGGCGGACCTGCGCCGACCGGTGCAGACACATACAGGGAAATTTGGCGGCAAATTGTGTCGAGGGGGTGTCCAAGAGGGGGAACAGGCCCGTCAGGCAATCGCCGTGCGGGGCTGTTCCCCCTTTTGCAGCGTGCCGAGTTTCTCGGCACGCTGGGGACGGCGGCCCCCAAATGGCGCGCAGGGCGGCTCACACGGCCCGGTCCGGCGCGGAAGGTTCAAGGGTATTCAGGCGGTAGCCGATCTTGTACACGGTCTGGATCGCCTTTTGCAGCCCCAGCTTGCGGCGCAGGCGCTGGATGTGCACGTCCACGGTGCGGGTCTCGCCCTGGTAGTCGTAGCCCCAGGCGATCTCCAGCAGCTTGTCCCGGCTGAGCGCCAGGTTGCGGTGCACCACCAGCGTTTCCAGCAGGGCGTATTCCTGGGGGGTCAGGGCCACTTCCTGCCCGGCGCGGCGCACCCGCCGGCCGCCCAGGTCCACCCGCAGGTCGTGGAAGATGAACTCGCCCCCGGCCTTGCCGGTGCGGCGCAGCACCCGGTCCACCTTGGTCAGCAGGTCCACCACCTCAAAGGGCTTGGTCAGGCAGGCGTCCGCCCCGAACCCGCAGCCGTCGGCCCGGTTCCGATCGGTCAGGCACAGAAGGGGCAGGTCGTCGGGCAGGCGGTCGGCCACGCTGCGCGCGCCGTCGGGCACCCGCGCGTCCAGGAGCAGCAGGTCATAGGGGCGGTCGGCCAGCTTTTGCAGCGTCTGCGCCCCCGTATACGCCTGGTCGCAGCTGTGCCCGGCCAGACAGAGATTGGCGGCCATCAGATCGGCGACGGCCCGCTCGTGTTCAGCGATCAAGATCCTTGCCATAGTATGTATCCTCGCATGCTGGGTGACGGGCCGTTCCGCGGCCCCCGGATCGAAAACTTCCGAACGGGGTCGGGCCCGCTCAACAGTTCTCCTATATCTATGATAACGACGCATGTTTCGGAAATGTTACAACACTCGGCAAAAAAGAGCTAAATCGGTGCAAAAAGCGCAATTTTTGCCTTGATCGGCAACAAAAAGCCCCGCTGCCCGGACGGGCGGCGGGGCTGGGCAAAGTCTGCAAGGTCGGCGGGGCGGCTTACTTCTTGGTGTTGCCGCCCATGCGGCGGTCGCGGCGGGCATATTCTTCCAGCGCAGCGTCAAAGCAGGCCTTGTCGAAGTCGGGGAAAAGGGTGGGAGTAAAATAGAACTCGGCATAGGCGCACTGCCACAGCAAGAAGTTGGACAGGCGCTGCTCGCCGCTGGTGCGGATCATCAGGTCCACGGGGGGCAGGTCGCGGTACAGGTGACGCTCGATGGCGGCCTCGTCCACGTCGGCGGGGTCCAGCGCGCCGGACTTGACCTCCCCGGCGATGGCCCGCACGGCGTCGGTGAGTTCGGCCCGGCTGCCGTAGTTCAGGCAGAAGTTGACGATGCCCTTTTTGTTGTCCCTGGTCAGGTCCATCATGTAGTCCATGGCGTCCAGCACCCGGGGCTGCAGCCCGTCGCGCCGGCCGCTGAACAATACCTGGCAGCCCCGCTCGTTCATCTCGTCGGCGATGGTGCGGAAGTTGTTGGCAAACAGGTCCATCAGGTAGCCCACTTCCTTGGCGTCACGGGCGAAATTCTCGGTGGAAAAGACGTACAGGCTCAGCACCTTGACGCCCCGGTCCCCCACGGCGTAGCGGGTGATCTCTTTCAGGCGGTCAAACCCGGCCTTGTGGCCCAGGCTGGCGGGCAGCATGCGCTGGCGGGCCCAGCGGCGGTTGCCGTCCACGATGATGGCGGCATGGGTGGGGATGCGCAGTTCGGTATCAGGCATGGCAGGTCATCTCCTTATGCTTGGGCGTCGGGGTCGGCGGGCAGTACGGTCTCGGGCGGGGGCTGGTCGGGGTGGGCCTGCCGCCATTGCAGAAAACTTTCCAGCAAGACGGCGGCGGATACCGAGTCCAGGCGCTGTTTGCGCTTTTGGCCGAAGGTATCGTTTTCGGCCAGGATGGCGGCGGCGGACACGGTGGTGCGCCGCTCGTCCCACAAGGCCACGGGCAGGCCGCAGGCGTCGGCCAGACGCTGGGCAAAGCGGCGGGTCTTGCCCGCGCGGGCGCCCTCGGTGCCGTCCATGTTCTTGGGCAGGCCCAGCACCACGCCCCCGGCTTTCTGGGCCTGTACCACGTCAGCCACGGCCTTCGCGGCCCGGTTCATGCTTTTTTCCTCGATCTGGGGGGTGATGGGGGCGACGACGATCTCCCCCGGGTCACAGCCGGCCAGACCGGTGCGGGCGTCCCCGTAGTCCACGGCGATCCATTTCATGCAGGGTCCCTCCCCGTCACAGGCGCACGCTCTTGTCCAGCTGGCGGGACAATTCGGCGGCCAGCAGGATCTTGAGGGCGTCCCCCGGCAGATAGGGCAGCACACACCACACCAGGCTCTGCCACAGCCCCGTGCCCGTGACGATCATGAACCACACGGTGCCCAAAGCATAGCACCCCGCGCAGCCCAGGGCCATGGCCAGGCACATGCGCCAAAAGCCCCGGCCCCACACCTGGACCAGCGCGCCGGTGATCAGAGCCGCCACCAAAAAACCGATGGCATACCCGCCGGTCTTGCCGAAGAGCACCGCCGGCCCGCCCGAAAGCCCGGCCATGACCGGCACGCCCACGGCGGCCAGCATCAGGTAGACCAGCTGGCTGGCGGCGCCCCACACGGCGCCCAGGGTCAGCCCCGCCATGTAGGAGGCAAACAGGGCCAGGTTGACGGGCACGCCCCAGGGCATGGGCACCGCGATCTGGCTGCATACGGCGGTGAGGGCGGTGAACAAAGCGCACAGGATCATCTTGCGCAGGCGCAGGTGGGTGGTGGAATTCATAGGCGGGCAGGCTCCTTTTCGTATGGAAATGAATGGGTTTTTCTGGCTTTCAGTATACCGCGCCGGGGCAAAACCGTCAACCGGCCCCGGCCGGCCAAACGCCCCCGGCATGACGAAAAGCCCCGGCGTGGCCGAGGCTTTTCGCTTTGGGAAGGTAAACCGTATAGGTGGTTGGCTGGGTGATCAGCGCTGGATGCGGCCGGAACCGTCGCCGCCGGCCAGCTTCTCAACTTCAGAGACGGTGACCATGTTGTAGTCGCCCTCGATGGAGTGCTTGAGAGCAGAAGCCGCCACAGCGAACTCAACAGCCTGCTGGGTGGTCTTGCCGGACAGCAGGGCGTAGATCAGGCCGCCGCCGAAGCTGTCGCCGCCGCCCACGCGGTCGATGATGTGCAGTTCGTACTTCTTGCTGAAGCAGTACTCGTTGGAGGCAACGTCGTAGAGCATGGCGCTCCAGCCGTTGTCGAAGGCGGAATGGCTCTCACGCAGGGTGATCGCCACCTTCTCGAAGCCGAACTTGTCGGCCAGCTGCTTGGCAACGCTCTTGTAGCCTTCGCGGTTGATCTCGCCGGCGTAGATGTCGGTGGCTTCGGCCTCGATGCCGAACACGTCCTTGGCGTCCTCCTCGTTGGAGATGCACACGTCCACGTACTGGCACAGGTCGGTCATGGCGGCGCGGGCTTCCTCACGGGTCCACAGCTTGCCGCGGTAGTTCAGGTCGCAGCTGATCTTGACGCCGTGGGCCTTGGCAGCCTTGCAGGCTTCGCGGCAGATGTCCACCACGTTGGGGCCCAGGGCCGGGGTGATGCCGGTGAAGTGGAACCAGTCCACGCCCTCGAAGATGGCGTCCCAGTCGAAGTCGGCGGTGGTGGCTTCCTGGATGGCGGAGTGGGCACGGTCATAGATGCACACGGAGCCGCGCTGGGAAGCGCCCTTCTCGTTGAAGTAGATGCCCACACGGTCGCCGCCGCGGACGATCTTGGTGGTGTCCACGCCGTAGCGGCGCAGGCTGTTGACGGCGGCCTGGCCGATGGCGTGGGCGGGCAGCTTGGTCACGTAGATGGCATGGGCGCCGTAGTTGGCCAGGGACACGGCCACGTTGGCCTCGCCGCCGCCGAAGGTGAATTCCAGGTGATCGGCCTGGACGAAACGCTCATAGTTGTAGGGCTGCAGACGGATCATCAGTTCGCCGAAAGTAACGACATTCATTGGTATCTTCTCCTTTTTATAATGGTATGGGTGCAGGAAACGGCAGATGGGTTATTTCTGGACCAGATGGATGGCGAAGCCGGCGACCTCGTCCGCCAGGTAGATGGCGATGGTCTTGCCGTTCTTGACGTTCTTGGAGTCCATGTCGAACTTGACGCCGCGGCGGCCCAGATGATAGATGGCGCGGTCCACGTTGTTGCACTTGATGGCGATGTGGCCATGGGTGCCGCGGCCGGGCTTCTTCATGATCTCGAATTCCTTCTTGCCCACAAAGATGCTGGAGTTGCCGGGCTTGACGGCCATGCTGAGCAGAGCGCCCAGGGTCTCGGCGGTCTTGGCGGCCTCGGCGTCGTCGGCGCAGTTGATGCCGATGTGGCCCAGCTCCAGGCCCAGCATCACGTCCACGGCCTCTTTGCACATGGCGGTGATCTCGTCCCAGGCGCCGGCCTTGATCTTGTCGCTCTTGCACATCCAGGTGCCGCCCACGGCGATGATCTGGTCATAGCCCAGGTAGTCGTTGACGTTCTTGGCGTTGACGCCGCCGGTGCACATCCACTTGGCGGTCTTGAGGGCCGCGCCGATGTTCTTGAGCATGCCCACGCCGCCGTTGGCCTCGGCCGGGAAGAACTTGATGCACTCGCAGCCCTGGTTCATGGCCTGCTGCATCTCGCCCGCGGAGCAGGTGCCGGGCATCATCAGGCCGCCCTTGTCGATGACGTGCTGGGTGACCTGGGGATCATAGCCGGGGGCCACGATGAAGGAGGCGCCCGCCGCCATGGCGCGGTCGGCCTGGTCGGTGGTCAGAACGGTGCCGGCGCCCAGCAGCATCTCGGGCACTTCTTCATGGATCTTCTTGATGCAGTCTTCGGCGCAGGCGGTGCGGAAGGTGACCTCCGCCGCCGGCAGGCCGCCGGCCACCAGGGCCTTGCACAGGGGCACAGCCTCGTCCACGCTGTTGAAAGCGATGACAGGGATGATGCCGATCTCGTAAACGCGCTCTACGATAGGATTCATAGCACATTACTCCTTCAAAGATAAATTCCGCTTCGCTCTTGCGTACCAATTTTGCGCGGGGCGGTTCCGGCATGCGGAATGGCGTTCCGCAATTTGCTGATTTTATTATACAAATTGTGAATCGCCGCGTCAATCGGTCAAAATTGCCAGTCGTTGCCCGGTTATTTTTGTGGTTTTTGCGCCCGTTCCGTCATTCGGCATACCCCTTGCGAAAACCTGTGTTTCCTGCTATACTTTGTTCCATATCGTGGAACAAAGATCCTTCAAGGCCCCGTTCAGGGGAAATTATGAACTTTTTGTAAATTTCGGGAAGGGAGCCGTTGGCATGGCACAGGCACAGACCGACGCGGACCGCGGCGGCGTACAGAGCGTCGCGCGTATCTTTGAACTCATCGAGGTGCTGGCCGCCCACCCCGCCGGGGCCGGGCTGCAAAAGCTGGCGGCGGAGGCCGACCTGGCCAAAAGCACCGCCCACCGGCTGCTGGGCAGCCTGGTGGCCCTGGGGTATGCCGTGCAGGACACCCACACCGGCAAATACCGCCTGACGCTGAAAATGTTCGAGATCTCGGCGGGCATCGTCAACAGCATGGACATCATGAGCGTGGCCAAGCTGCACCTGGAGCGTTTGTCCCAGCGCACGGCCGAGACCGTGCACCTGGTGATCCGGGACGGGGCGGACGTGGTGTACATTTATAAGACCGAGAGCGGGCCCATGCGTATGTCCAGCCGGGTGGGGCTGCGCAGCCCGCTGTACTGCACGGGGGTGGGCAAGGCCATCCTGGCCACCTTGCCCGACGCCGAGGTGGAGCAGATCTGGCGGCAAAGCCGGCTGCAAAAGCTGACCGGGCGCACGGTCACCGACCTGGACCAGCTGCGCGCCCAGCTGGAGACCGTGCGCAGCTGCGGCTACGCCATCGACGACGAGGAAAACGAGCTGGGCATCCGGTGCGTGGCCCTGTCCATCCCGGGGCCGGGGGGCAAGGCGGACAGTGCTTTTTCCATCAGCGGGCTGGCGCCTTACATGACCGCCGAGCGCATCCGCCGCATCAGCACCCTGGCGCTGGAGACCCGGGCCGACATCCTGCACGACCTGGGGCTCGTGTCGGTGGGATAAAGCGGCGTCTTCGACCCTTCTCGTAGACAAACGCCCCCGGGGCGGGTATAATAGAGGTATCGATCCGCCCCGGTCCGGCGCAACACCGGCACGGGGCCGTCACGCGGGGTGTTACGCTGTATGAACCTGATCTTTTCCGCCTTTGCGGCTGTGGACGGCTTTCGGGAAAATGCCGACGCCAACCGGGGCCGCCTGGTGTATTACCGCTGCCTGGTGGTGGCGCTGGCCAGCGCCAAGGCCCGGAACCCCGACTGCCAGGTGGCGCTGATCACCAACGTGGAGGTGCCCGCCCCCTTTGACGCCCAGCTGGAACAGGCAGGCGTGGCGGTGTACCGCTGCGACTTTGACCGATTCCGTTTTTCGGCCGACCTGCCCTGGTCCCTGGCCTTTTACAAGCTGTGCGCCTTGTCCTGGGCGCTGGAGCATCTGGACTTTGAGCGCTGCGCCCTGCTGGACACCGACACCTACACCCAGTATCCCCTGACCGACCTGTGGCGGGAAGCCGACGAGGCCGTGCTGCTGTACCAGGTGCCCCACCCGGCCGGCCAGCCCATGGCCGCCGCCATCGCGGCCTGCTGCGACGCCGTCTACCCCGACGGCGCGCCCCATCTGCCCACCCATTTCGGGGGCGAACTGGTGGCGGGCAGCGCGGCCAACCTGCGCCCGTTTATGGCGCTGTGCCGCGAAGTATACGACCTGATGCGGCAAAAGGGCGTGGAGCCCCGGGACGGCGACGAGGTCATTCTGGACATCGCGGCCTGGCGGGCGCTGCGCACCGGCCGGCCCGTGCGGGCGGCCAACGCCTATATCTGGCGGTACTGGCTGGGGGCGCGGCATTACCTTGTTTCCACCAACTACTGCCTGGTGCCCATCTGCATTCTGCACCTGCCCGGCAGCGCCAAGGACCGCCAGCTCAAGCTGCTGTACCGCCACTACGCCCGGCACGGGGCCTTCCCCCGCCGGCAAACGGTCTGGCGGATGTGCGGCCTGCCCGCGGCCCGGCCGCCGATTTTGAACACGCTGCTGGTGCGGCTGCTGGCCGCCCTGCCCGACTGACGCGCCCGACGCGGCGCAGAAAGGACCCACGCCCATGCCCGAACCCGCCAAGCCCCCCAAGCCCTTTGCCGGACTGGACCTGAGCAAGCTGCGCCACGCCCGGCGCAAGCCCGACCCCGAGACCGACCAGCTGACCCCCATGATGCGGGCCATCAAGGCCGTGCACAGCGTGACCTCGCCGGGGTCCACCAACCCCGACGACCTGGAACGCCAGCGCGCCGCCCAGGAACTGTTCGGCCGGCTGGTCAGCCCCACCCTGGGGCTGCGCACCGACGGGCTGACCATCCACCGCGGGCCGGCGCCCGTACCGGCCGAGTGGGTCAGCATCGAGGCCGGGCACGACCGGCGGCATGTGGTGCTGTACTGCCACGGCGGCGGCTACACCTGCGGCCAGCTGGGCTATGCCCGGGTGCTGGCCAGCAAGCTGGCCCTGGCCGCCGGGTGCGATGTGCTTTCGTTTGAATACCGCCTGGCCCCCGAGCACCCCTACCCCGCCGCCTTGCAGGACGCGGTGGCCGTGTGGGATCATCTGGCCTACATGGGCTACGGCGCCCGGGACATTGTGCTGGCCGGGGATTCCGCCGGGGGCAACCTGACCCTGGAACTGGCCCTGCGCCTGAAAGAGCAGGGACGCCGCCAGCCCCGGGCCATGATCCTCATGAGCCCCTGGACCGACATGACGGCCTCCGGCCCCAGCCACACCGAGCAGGCCGCCGCCGACCCCATGCTGACCATGGAGTATATCCAGTCGGTGCGGGCGGCGTTCTGCGGCACGCGCACGGATTTTGAAGCCCCCTGCTTTTCGCCGCTGTTCGCGGACCTGCGGGGCCTGGCGCCCACCCTGATCCAGGTGGGCACCAACGAGATCCTGTTTTCCGACGCGCAGCGTCTGCACCAAGCCATGCAGGACCAGGGCGTGTACGCCACGCTGGAAGTGTATGACGACTGCTGGCACGTGTTCCAGCAAATGCCCACGCGCAGCGCCGCCCAGGCCATGGACAGCGTGGGGCGCTTCATCCAGCGGCTGCTGTAAAACGCGAAAGGGGGGCTTTGCATGCCCGAAACCTGGTACAAAGTGGACAACGTGGCCAAGCTGTTCCTGGCCTCGCTGAACCGGCGCGACCCCCGCGTGTTCCGCATCAGCTGTACGCTGAACGAGACGGTGGACCCCGATACCCTGGCCCGGGCCCTGGAACAGACGGCCCGGGACCTGCCCCATTTTCAGGTCACGCTGCACCGGGGGCTGTTCTGGCATTACCTGGAAGCGTCGGACAAGCAGCCCGTGCCCGTGCCCGAGACCCAGCAGCCCTGCGCGGCCATCTACGGCCCCGACCAGAAAAACGCCCTGCTGTACCGGGTGAGCTATTACGGAACGCGCATCAATGTGGAGATGTTCCACGCCCTGACCGACGGCAACGGCGGGCTGGTGTTCCTGAAATGTCTGGTGCACAACTATTTGCAGCTGCGCCACCCCGATGCGCTGGAGAATGTGCCCCGGGACGAGGGAGCTTCGGCCGCCGACATGACCCAGAATTCCTACTCGAAATTTTACGCCGCCCGTCCCGCCGCCCCCGAGACCGACCCCGCCGCCAAACGCCGGGTCTGCCGGCTGCGGGGCGCGCGCCTGCCCCTGGACCAGACCCAGTTCTTTGAGGCCCACCTGTCCGCCAAGGCCGTGCTGGCCAAGGCCCGGGCCATGGGCGTGAGCCTGACCAGCTACCTGGCCGCGGCCCAGATGCTGGCCGTCTGGCGGGAAGCCCCGGCCCTGGAACGGGGCCGGGCGGTGGCCGTGGGCCTGCCTGTGAACCTGCGCAACTACTTCCCCTCCGACACGGCGCGCAACTTTTTCAACACCGTGCGGGTGGCCCACATCTTTACCGGGGACGAGACCCTGGAAGCCCTGGCCGTGGAGTTTGACGCAAAGCTGCGCGCCGCTTTGACCGAGGACCGCATCAAGGCCCGCATGGACGGGTTCGAGCGGTTCGAGCGCATCCCGGGCGTGCGGCCGGTGCCCCTGCCCATCAAGAACTGGGTGGTGGCGGCCTGCAACTGGTACGAGGCCCGCAAGGTCACCCTGACCATCTCCAACATGGGGCGCATCACGGTGCCCGAAGCCATCCGGCCCTATGTGGGCGGGTTTTCGGCCTTTTGCAGCACGCCCAACCTGTTCACCACCGTGTGCTCTTACGGCGACGACCTGGTGCTGGGCACCGCGTCGGCTTACCGCAGCACCAATGTGCTGAAAAACTTTTACCGCGCCCTGGCCGACGCCGGGCTGGAGATCACACTGTACGCCACCGAGGTGCAATCATGAAGACCTGCCCGCACTGCCATATCCGCGTGGGCGGCGGCGCGTACTGCCCGCTGTGCCAGAGCCCCCTGACCGGACCCGAGGCGGAGGCGCCCTACTTTCCCGTATGCGACGCGCCCAGAAAGCGCCTGCCGCTGTACTACAAGCTGCCGGCCTTTTTGCTGCTGGCGGCGGTGATCGTGTGCGGGGCCGTGGATTTTCTGTTGCAGGAGGACGCCCACCGCCACTGGAGCCTGGTGGTGGCGGCCTGCGTGGCGGCGGTGCTGCTGCTGCTGCGGGCGCTTTTGCTGGGCAGCCGCAACGCCCCCAAACTGCTGTTCCAGATTTTGGTGGGCGCGGCGGCGCTGTGCTGGTTCTGCGACTGGTTTTTGGACTGGGGCGGCCTTGCCACCGGCACGCTGATCCCCATTCTGTGCACGGTGACGCTGCTGCTGAACTTTATCTTCGCCTTCGTCAACCGCCGCTTTACCGAAAACGGCCTGATCTACCTGCTGCTGAACATCGGCGTGGGGGTGGTGCCCTACATCGGCCTGACCCTGCGCCATACCCGCACCCCCACCCTGTGGGTCATCTGCCTGATCGTGAGCATGATCACCTTTTTAGGGCTGGTCATGTTCAAAGGGCGGGCCCTGTGGGCGGAATTTGCCAAACGACTGCATCTGTGACTGTTCGGCCCCGCGTTTGCGGGGCTTTTTGCTTGCGGAAAAGGCAGCCGCGCCCGCCTGAGCCGGCGCAGCTGCCAGGCCCTGACCTTATCAAACCCCCGTTCCCCGGAAGGATGTTCCTTCCCGGAGAACGGGGTTTGTACGTTCCGTATTTTTATTTGTGNNTGCTTTACAGCCCTTTCCCGCCCAGCAGGCGGCGCAGCATGGGGTGCAGCACGAACAGCACGGCGGGCACAAAGGTCAGCAGGGCCCCGCCCAGGCAGACGGCGGACACGCCCACCCCGTCGCCCAGCACGCCGTAGGCCACCATGGAAAGCCCCGCCGTGCCCGTGCACAGGGCGTTGAAGATGGCCAGCACCCGGCCATGGTAGGCGGGGTCCACGGCCTGGATGCACACGGGGTACAAAAAGTTGTTGGCCAAGGTGTTGAAAAAGGCGTTGACGGCGTACAGCACCGTGCACAGCCAGAACCCCTGCCCCACCATGGCGGCGGTGTACAAAAGGCAGTAGGCGGCGGTAGAGATCGCCAGCGTCCGCCAGCGCCACGGCCCCGGCACGGGGCGCAGCGTCAGAAGCAGCAGCGCCGCGAGCATGGCCGCGCTTTCGGCCCCCAGGAACAGGCCGTACTGCTCGATGCTCATGCCTTTTTCCAGGCACCAGACATACGCCACCCCCACAAAGCCGCCGGAGGTCAGGTTGACGGCGGCCCCGGCCAGCATCATGCCCAGCAGGCCCGGGCGGTCGGTGAGATAGCGCAGCCCGCCGGCCAGGTCATGTGCCACGCCGGGGCGGGCCGCGGGGGCGGCATGGGGTTCGGGCGGTTCATGGATGAACCATTCGGTGACGGCGGAAAACAGAAAGGTGGCCCCGTTGAACAGGATGACCCCCGGCACCCCGAAGGCCACCACCAGAAAGCCCCCCGCCCCGTTGCCGATCATCTGGATGGCGGACTGGGTGCTGTGCATAAGGGCCGACGCCCGCATGAGGGAATCGGGTCCCACCACCCGGGGCAGCAGGGTGTTCAGCGCCGGGTTGAGCACCGCGCCGCACACCGCGCTGATGACGGCCACCGCCAGCACCTGCCACAGCCGCATGTGCCCGGTCAGGGCCAGCGCGCCCAGGGCCAGCATGGTCACGCCGCACACCGCGTCGCTGCCGGCGGCCAGGCGGGCCTTGGGGAGCCGGTCGGCCAGCACGCCGCCCAAGGGCTGCAAGACCATGTTGCCGATGTAGCTCACGGCGGTCATGGCCCCCATCCAGGCGGCGGAGGCGGTCTGGTCGTACACCCAGATGCCGATGGCGATGGAATACAGGACGCTGCCCACCTTGGATTCGGCCATGCCCTGCCAGATCAGGAACAGGTCCCGGTTGAAAAAGGGACGGGGCGCCCGCTCAGTGGTCGTGGTCATCGCTGCGCACCTCCCCGGCCCGGTAAGAGATCACATCAAAGCGGATGGGCGCGGCGCCCGGCCGGGGGGCGCTGTGGGCGTGGATGTAGGCGCCTATGGCGTCCCGCAGGCGCAGGGCTTCCTCCCGGGTGAGGTGGAGCACGCCGTTGGTCTCCAGCAGGCCCCAGGCGTCGTCCCAGTCTTGGCTGGGGCTTTGCTGCCAGTCCCGCATGGCCTGCAAAGCGCCTTCCCGCACCTGGCGGGCGTTTTCTTCCAGCAGGCGGCGGGTGGGGTCCCACAGGCCGGTGTTGCACACATCCAGCGAGATGCACTTGTCGGTCAGGCGGTAGTAGGTGGCCAGAATGCCGTGGATCAGCTGCTG
>DBRU01000018.1:1360-17763 GCA_002306375.1 Faecalibacterium sp. UBA1360 | reverse complement strand
GGCCTGATCGTGGCCGCGGGGGACATCACCCTGGGCGGCAGCGTGACTGCCATCAGCGCCAACGCCGAAGACGTTATGGACGCATTCAACGCTACCTGCGAGGTCGACGGTGACACATACAGATTCAGCGACTTCCTCAACATCAGCGCCGGCGCCATCACCGACGAAGTGGCCGACACCGGCGACAACTGGAGCCCGGATACGCTGATCTCCTACCGCAACTGGCAAAAGAGCTGACGGCCCCCGGGCCGCAAAAGGGAGGCGAACGCCATGAAACACAATAACAAGGGCTTCACGCTGGTGGAGCTGATCGTGGTCGTCGCCATTCTGGCGATCCTGGCCGGGGTCATCGGGCTGTCGGTGGGTACCGTGTCCCGCACGCGGGCCCGCAAGGCGGCCAACGCCATCAGCGACCTGATGTCCCAGTGCAAGATCCTGACCCTCAGCGGGGAAAACGACCCCTGCGTCAAGGTCTATGCCGAGTCGGACGGCGCCTATTGGGCCGAACTGACCGTGAAAAATGCGGATGGTACCCGTACCGCGCGCGAAAAGGAAAAGCTGGGCAGTACGGCCCTGGGCATCCAGTATAAGACGAATGCTGTGCATGATCCCAAGGATGCTCCGTTGTACATCGCCTATGACCGGGGGACCGGGGCGCTCCTGCCGCAGGATGAGGCCGCCGCAAAGGCCGGCGTGCCGGGGCTGACCGACACCAACAGCTGCGTCTATATCACCGTGGGCAGCTACACCATCACCCTGACCCCCTTGACGGGGCATCACACCTTGGCGTAAGGGGGCAAAGCAGTGAAACACATGGGCAACAAAGGCTTTACCCTGGTGGAGCTGATCGTAGCCACGGCGATCCTGGGTTTGATCTCGCTGGCGGTGGCCGGGTTCATGGCCGCCGGGGCGCGCACCTACGGCTCGCTGAACTACACGCTGCGCCTGCAATACCAGGCCCAGCTGGCCATGTCCCAGATGCAGGAATACGTCATCGACTGCGTGGACGGCATCCAATGGGACGGTACAGATACCCTGACCATCGTCAACGGCGACGGGGCTGGGCAGGCCGTGCAGTTCGTATTTGACGCGGGGACAAACACCATCACCCTGCAAAAAGGCGGGTATACGTATACCGCAGATGGCGGGACCTTTGCGATGACGTCCGAAGCCACCCTGGTAGAGGATGTGGATGATTTTACCGTTGCACTTACCCACGATGACGACGGGACCCTGGTCCAAAGCGTGACCCTGACGCTGAACCTGGCCCGTCAGGGCAAAACCTACACCGGTACGCAGACCCTGGCCCTGCGCAACCGGCCGACGGACCTTTCCACCGCGCCGTAAAAGCGCGGAGTCCGCACAAGCACCCGCCGCTCCCCTTTTTGCAGGGGCGGCGGGCGATGCCATACAAAAGGAGCGTTACCAATGAAGCGCAAGTTCAAGCGACTGATCACCCGTGTGGGCGTGCTGGCCATGGCCGGCACGCTGTGCGTGGCTCTGATGCCGGACCTGACCCAGGCGTCCGCGTTGGAGTCCCTTTCCCACATCGAAAGCATCAAGCAGGACAAGATCGAAAGCCAGGAGCCGTTCCGGGTGCTGGAGCTCGTGCCCGCCGAGGGCATGGGCAGCCTGGGCTATTATGTGGCCGGCCAGGAACCCACCGCGGACTGGCTGCAAAAGCTGGCTGTCATTGATAACAATACGGCGACCGAGGGTACGGACGACCGGGAAACCACGGCCAACGCGATGATGCAAAAGCTGCAAAACGCCGGCCTGCTGGGGACGGACACCAACACCCCGCTGACCAAGGCGGGTGAGTACACAGAGTATTTGCCCTGGGAGGCGCCCACCGATGTGACCACCCAGGAGCTGGACCTGGTGGATGTGAATGGCGAACCCCGGAAGGAGAAAGCCGACGTCAAGGGTGTATTTCAGCCTGCTGAGGACGGCAGCTTTGACCGTGTGGTCGTGCCGACCTGGGCGGAGGATGACGATGGCAAGCCCAACGGCGATTACAACCAGAAGGTGGAGCATTTCGTGCGCGCCGTGGGGAATGAAACCGATGTATACTATTATGTGCCGACCTTTGATAAAGTGACGCCCGAGCCGGATGCCGGTGAAGAGAATCAGTACGACGACTATGTGGACAAGGCTATTTACCAGCTGGAGACCCTGCCCGCAGGGGATGATGGAGAAGAAGGCGGCGATAGCAGCGGCAGCGACGGTACGGAAGAACCCGCCGAGCAGATCACGTACTATGTGTACCGGGGTACGCTGGGGCAGGATGGTTTTGCCATTGACACAAACGAGGAATATTATTACGTGACCGTCCAGGGCCGGCCGTACCAGACCTATGACGAGGCCGTCGCGGCGGCGGCCAATGACGACGCGACCGACGACACCACCACCGACGATGGCACCACCGACGACGGCGACACCAGCACCGACCAGACCACCGGCGAAGGCGATGGCACCGAAACTGGCGATGGCACCGGCACCGGCGGCGATACCGGCGAAGGCGATGGCACCGGCGCCGATGGCACCGACGGAGACGAGACCCCCACCGAGCCCGAAATCGAGAGGGTCTATTATGCCGTGGGCGACGACTTTGTGGAAGTCGAAGACGGCGAACAGGGCTGGTTCAACATCAGTGTGGAAAGCTACGAATACGTGGGCGAGGGCAACGGCGATTACACCTTTGATCCGAACGGCGGCGGCGAGGATACCATTACCGTGTATTACAGCACGGTGCTGTTCACCGGCGGCTACACCAACAACAACTGGCTGGCCACCCAGACCCTGGACCTGGACGATGACGAAGTGGCCCAGTTCAAGATCGAGGTCGAGTCCTATACCCCCGCGCAGCTGAACGAGATGCAGACGACTGACCCGGATAAGTTCAGAGCGTTGATCGACGGCGCGGACCTGATCGTGCTCAGCGCCGGGTTTGACCTGGAGAAGTTTGCAGATGAGACGGTGACCGATGGCAGCCGACTGATTTTGTATAAGAGCGATTCGACGGCAAACAACGACCTGAACACGAATGTCGCCAATGCGATTCAGAAGGCGGTACAGCCGGATGATTCGTATGCCGACGCGGTTCCCGCGCTGGTGGACGGGCGGCTGTGCACTTTGACGACAAGCGCCACGAACCTGAAAGGCCTGGCCGAAATGCTGTGCAAGGATGATGAGGGGAATGTTGCGGCCGGCGTAAACGGGAATGTTTACTGCTATGAGCCGGGCACCGATGACCGCTATAACCTGGTCACGGCCGATTTTATCAAAGCCTTTGCACCCGATCAGTACGAAACGGCCGACGCCCCCTACTACGACGTCTGGTACGAGATCGACTACGAGAACTTCCTGCGCAAACAGCAGGGGGGCACCGAACTGCTGCCCACCGACATCACGATGGCCAACAGCCTGCGCTACATCATCAACTATGCGGGCCGGCGTGTTGTCAACAACAGGACCAGCATCACCGTGTTGGACGTGGAGCCGCTGACGCAGGTAAATGACGGCGGGCTGACGGAGGCTACTGTCCAAAGCTGGCTGCCGGACAGCGTCGCGGATAGGATGAAGATCAACATCGTGACCATGTCCACGGCCGAATTCATCGGCAAGATCGAGGACATCAACGAGGAGTACAACCTTGTCTACATCGGCGCCAGCCTGGATAATTTCAATCTGAGCACTGACGGTTGGCCCGATTACAACGATTCCGACATGGACGGTATGCTGTATACCAACATCGGCGATAAAATAACCACCCGAACGGTGACGAATAACACTTCGCGCGAAATGTTAATTGGTCTTTTGGATAGCGATTACATTTATGATGAGCGGTATAACACATGGTGTTTGACAAAAAAACAAACGTCTTATCGGCGCTCCGGCAACGACATCACGGCCACCAAGCAGGCCGAGCTGGAGACCTTTGCCGAGACCGGCTTCCCGGTGGTCATTGCCCAGAACCTGTTGAATGGCGGGCAAGAAGCCACAACCATGACGGTGACAGCGTCGTTTGCGGTCAGCGACAATAATTTGACCTTGACTGCCACCGTAGAAGGAGCTGGAAATCTGACCCCTGACTATACATGGTATCAGAAGGGCAATACCAAACCGCTGGAAAACAAGAATGGATCGATCACGATCAACGAGAATGGGTCGATCACGATCAACAATCCCCCGGATGGCGCATATTATTGCGAAGCCACCGTCACCATCGGTGATCAGGACTATACTGCCATCAGCAATACGGTCACGGTTACAAAAGGCGATGGGTATGCAGTGACTGTGGGCGACGAAGATGCCAACGGAAAATCCTACACATACTATGAGGGCAATAATGCGACTGTCAAGGTAACTAAGAATAAAAGGGCGTATTACTTGTCTGTTGTTGATGGCCCTTCCGACACATTGTCCGTTACATGGTACAAGCAAGGTAATGGATGGCAACCGAACGACTCGAAAATTAGTGCGACGGGTACCTATGTGGGGGTGTTCGAGCACAATGGGAAACACTACTGTACCCAACAGGTGAAGATAATAAGGCAGCGTGGGAATGGTTATTCCGTCGATAATGATTCAAAGATAACCGCTGCAGTTGAAATTGGAGGTATAACATATTCGCCATATTATCCGTATTATGTTGTAATAAAGCCAAGCGTAACTGCGGAAGGGGTCGACTTTACGGTTGAAGGCATGCGCAATGGCAGCACAAATGATGCTTATATCGGGCTTTATCTTTATAAGAAGTATAATGATTGGGGATATTGGGATTTAGATGCCTATGTGGAATCTGAGAAGACATTTGAGGAGGTTTCGGCCGGTACATATTACTTCTCTGTGGGAACTCAAAAATCTTATTGGTGGGGCGACTATTATTATTCTGCGGAAGAAAAATTTGACGCTGCAGGCCAGCAATTCACCGTCACCAAGAGCGACTTTACCGTAACGGAAAATGAAGGCGGTACGCCCGTTCTGCTCCCTGCCACCAAGGCGTCGGTCAATGAGGACCGGGTGGACAATTCCTCGATCCTGTATGAGGCCATGACCAACATCCTCAACTACGACAACGTCATGGGTGACGGCGGCAAAAATGCCACGTGGAGCGAGGCGCAAAAATCCACCCTGCTCAAATATCTGAACCTGTCCAGCCCCAGCATCAAGCTGGCAAAGTATCCGCAGGAATATACGGAAGATGTCCTCGATGATGAGAATGTACGAAAGGAATACAACAGCGATACGCTGACCTACGAGTTCACAATTGAGAACCCCACCGAGGCAACGCCCGAGACCACCTTGTACACCGTGCACCTGTACATCGACCAGAACGCCGACGGCCGCCATGTAGAGAGCGAGGAACTGCCCGAACTGGTCATCACCGACGTAGAAGGCAAATCGGTGGCAGCCGATGCGCTGAAAGCGGATACGGTCTACACCGTCTCCCGCACGCTGCCGGAAACGTACACCGGCATCCTGCCCTGGAAGCTGGAGGTCGTGAAAAACGACAACGAAGGCGTCCATGCCTCTGAAGTCGGCTATGCATATCTGAACCCGAAACAGGCCCAATCTATCAGCATACTTCAGATTTCTTCTAAGAGTTATAGCAGCAAGGCGACTTTTTCCCTGGAAAGTCAAGCGCAGGACGATACCACGAGATATGGCGCACTGTTCAAGCAGCTTAAAGAGGCCGGCATTTATGATATTAAGGTGAAAACACTTAGTATTACTAAAATCAATGACGGCTGGACACTAGATGCAAGCGAGAAGAATTTTGATACAAACAATAATAATAAATTGGATACGGCGGAGGAATTGACAGCATATTTCGAAAGTTTTGATATGTTGTTGCTTGGCTTTGCGGACGTTTATGGTTACGATGAAACTGGCCGTGGATTTACAGCGGCGCCTGCCGAGGCTGTCACCAATTTTGTGGATAGTGGAAAGGCTATTCTGTTTACCCATGATACGACTTCGTTTGTGAATTTGCCTGGTCAAGATTATAAAGTGGGAACGGGAAACGTCTATGAAAGGAATATTTACAGCGGGGAATATTACTGGGGGTACTATTTTAATACGATTATCCGAAGCGTCGTTGGCTTGGATCGCTACGGTATTTCGGACTCTAAGTTCGGCGGCAGCGTCGGGCAACTGATACTTTCTGTGGGTGGCAAAAGCACGGTTAAGCCCGGGCGGTTGGTTGCCAGCAATTACGATAACGGTACCGTGAGTGAAAAACAGGCGCAGGAACTGTTGGAGGCCGGCTATTCTATTGCATATAAGCCTGGCGAAAAACGGAATAAGACTGTTTCGGAAACGCAAGGGTATTCTACCTATGCCTTGAATCGTTTTGTGGGTAGTGGAGCAGATACAACAGATACTGTCAGCCAAGTCAACAAAGGACAGATTACGACCTATCCGTTTGACGTTAATATTGGTCAGGACGAAACGATGGGTGTTGCCACAACGCATGGCCAGTATTACCAGCTGAACATGAACGGGGACGACATCGTGGTTTGGTATTGCCTAAGTGGGGGCGAATACAGTACATCTTACAACGACGTTGTCAACAACTACTACATCTACAACCGCGGCAACGTCACCTACTCCGGCGCGGGCCACAGCGACCCCACCAATGCGGACGAAGCACGGCTCTTTGTCAACACGATGATCGCGGCCTACCGCGCGGCCACCGTCAACCCCGAGGTGGACTTCGTGTCGGCCAGCGGCGACCCTGTGGAGTATCTGTATCTTCCCATGGAGTACGACGACACCGAAGAGGACTTCACCGGGACCATCATCACCGACGCCTCTAACCCCGCCGAGGTCTGCTTCCGGATCGACGACCCCAACCTGGACCCCAACAAAAAGATCACGGTGGAGTTCTATGAGGTGGACGAGGACGAAGAGGAAAGACCTGTGAGTGGCATTATCATCCTCAACCCCGACGGCACTGCCGCCGACAACACCGCCGACGGCGCGGGCCTCAAGAGCGGCACCATCTACACGGCGCAGCTGCCCCAAAGCGTGCTGACTGAATTCGGCACCAGCACGGATGAGAAGATGACCCTGGGCATCCGGGTCACCACCATCATCGCCGAGCAGCCCTACACCGGCACCGACACCATCGAGCTGCGCAAGCTGGGCCTTCTGACCCTGCGCTGAGCGCTTTTGGGCCAGGGACCGCACACCAAACAAAAAAGCCCCGCCCCGCCTGCTGCTTGCAGGCGGGGCGGGGCTTTTGGCGCAGGGTCACTTCTCTTTGGCGTAGGCGTTCAGGTATTGCAGCAGCACCACGAACCCCACGGCAAAGGACGCCATGGCCACCCAGCGGGCCAGGCCCTCGATGGACGGGAAGGCGTCCGCCGCCAGAAACGCCAGGGCATAGATGCCGGCGCAATACTCAAACAGCATGACCGCCCGGGGCGGACGGCGGTCGCTTTTGGGGCCGCGGCCGGCCGCGCGTTCCAGCCCCGTGACCGTATAGGTCACGCAGAAGTACAGCAGCACCGCCCCGGCCAGCGTCATGAGCATGTGCGCGCCGGTGGTTTGCAGCGGGATGCTGACCCCAAAGGCCACCGCCGTGGCCGCGGCCAGCCTGACGGCCATGCCGAACTCGCCGCTGACGCCCCGGGCCAGAAAACCGGCCGCGCCCAGCACCACTGCCGACGCTGCAAACACAACGCAGCTCAGCGTGTACCAGGGCAGCAGGATGCTGGCGGCCATGCCGCACACACAGCCTGCGCGCATCAGCTGCATCGGCAGGCCAAGATCGGATCTGGACATGTAAAAACACCTCGTTCGCATCAGAATGTGTTATTTCTATCATAGCACACCCGTCCACGGGCGGCAAGGGCCGGGGCGTGTGACAAAAAAATGTTGCATTTGAACATTTTCGGCGTTTGGCCCTCCCGGCGGGCGCGGAAAGGGAAAATCGTTGGTTATTTTGCCACATTTGTACGCAGACAAAATCCGTGCGGCACAACCCCTTGACCCGAACCGGCCCAAAGCGCGACGCCCGCAGGGCAAAAACGCCGAAAATGCCCATGGGGCCCGGGTTGCGCGGCTTGACATTTTGGCGACAAAACGCGCATAATAAGACTGCGTATTTTTGTGAATGGGGAAGTCCGCCCTTTTGGCGGACGCAGAGCAACGAAAGGAGGGGGCGCTGATGGTACATATCCTGACCAGTTCGTCCTGTGATCTGACCCCCGATCAGATCGAGCCGCTGGGCGTGACCATGATCCCCGACATGATCGCTTTCGGCCCCGGCGAACAGTACCGCAACAACATTGAAATCGACGCTCCCACGCTGTATAAGCGCCTGGAAGGCTGCGCCGAGCTGCCCAAGACCGCCCACCCCAACCTGGAGCAGTACATGCAGGCGTTGCGCGCCGCGGCCGCCGTGCCCGGCTGCACCGAGGTGCTGTGCCTGTGCCTGACCGGCAAGATGTCCGGCTCGTACAACACGGCCCAAAGCGCCTGCCGCCTGCTGGAGGAGGAGGGCTTCTCCACCCCGGTGACCGTGTACGACACCCAGCAGGTCTCCTACGGGCAGGCCGTCATGGTCATCGAGGCCGCCCGCCTGGCCAAGGCGGGGCTTTCGGCCGCCGCCATCGTGGAGCGGCTGGAAGTGCTGCGCCCCCATGTGGGCGTCTACTTTGCCATGGAATCCCTGGCCAACGCCCGCAAGGGCGGGCGCGCCGGGGCCATCCGGGTGCTGGCCGCCGATCTTCTGCGGGTCAAGCCCATCCTGGTGTTCAAGGACGGCCTTGTCAGCGACATCGGCATCGTGCGCGGGTTCGACCACGCGGTGGATCGTGTGATCGAACTGTACCGCCAGCGCGCCGTGTTCGGCGGCGACGTGTTTTTGTTCCATGCCGACCGGGCCGAGCTGGCCGGGCAGGTGGCCGACCGGGTGCGCGCCATCGACCCCGACGCCCGCATCAGCATCGGCTGGGTGGGGGCGGTCATCGGCATCTACACGGGCCCGGGCTGCCTGGGCCTGGCTTTCCGCCAGAAATGACGGCCATCCGTCTTGTCTGCCTGGGGGCGGGGGCCGTTGCCTTCGCCCTGATGGCCCTGGCCGACTACGGCCAGGTGCTGCGGGCAAAGCGCGGCGCGGGGGCGCTGTTCCCCCTGGGGGCCGCGCTGCTGGCCCTGGCCACCGCCCTGCTGGCCGCCGACGCCTGGCGGCGGTATGACCGGGGCCCCTGGGCCCTGGCGTGGGCCGCGGGCGCCGCGCTGATGCTGGGCCTTTTGATCTATACGCTGTTTTTTGCCCTGCCCGCGGGGGGCAGCGGCGCCGGCACCGCTGAGCCCGGCGAACTGCGCCCCCTGGTGGATACCGGCGTCTTTGCCTTGTGCCGCCACCCCGGCGTTTTGTGGCTGGGCGGGTTTTACGCCTGCCTGTGGGGCGCTTTGGGCGGCTGGGCCCTGGGCGCGGCCTTTGCCCTGTTCACGGCGCTGGACGCCCTTTACGCGGCCTGGCAGGGGCGGCGCATCTTCCCCGTGAGCATTGCGGGCTACGCCGGTTATTGCCGGACCACGCCCCGCTTTCTCCCCACCCGCGAAAGTCTGCGGCGCTGCGCGGCCACCTGGCCCCGCCGCCGATGAATAAAGCCTTCTGGAAAAGGACTGGATACAAATGACCTTTGAGGAAAAGCTCAAAAACTGCCCCCCCGCCGAGATCTGGCAGGAATACTGCGGCTTTCTGGACCTGAGCATGGCCGAGTACATGCAGATCCAGAAACGCCTGGTGATGGAGCAGGTGGACCTGATGGCCGCCTGCCCCCTTGGGCAGCGCTTTTTCAAGGGCCATGCCCCCAAAAGCGTGGAGGAGTTCCGCGCCCGGGTGCCCCTGACCAAATTCCAGGACTATGCCGACGTGCTGCTGCCCCAGCGGGAGGAGATGCTGCCCGCCAAGCCCGTGGTGTGGCTGCACACCACCTGGGAGGGCGGCGATTTCCCCACCAAGCGGGCCCCCTATACCGAGGCCATGCTGGAGACCTATACCCGCAACATCCTGGCCGCCATGATCCTGGCCACCAGCCATGGCAAAGGGCAGTTCCATGTGCGCCCGGGCGCCCGGGTGCTGTACAGTCTGGCCCCCATGCCCTACGCCACGGGCATGTTCCCCGACCTGATCCGCCCCCAGATCCGTCTGCGCTTCATGCCGTCGGTGGAGGAAGCCCGGGGCATGAGCTTCGGCCAGCAGACCAAGCTGGGCTATAAGATGGCCATGCAGCAGGGCATGAACCTGTTCTTCGGCATGAGCAGCATTCTGTACGGCGCCACCCGCAACCTGGACAGCCTGTCCGGCGGCGGGGGCGGCGGCATGCTGAAAATGGCCCTGGGCATGAGCCCCCGCATGCTGTGGCGGGCCGTGTCGGCGGTGTACCGCTCCCACCGGGACGGCACGCCCATCCGGCCCCGGGACCTGTTCAAGCTGGACGGCTTCGTCTGCGTGGGCACCGACACTTCGCTGTACAAGAACGAACTGGCCGAAGCCTGGGGCATCCGCCCGCTGGAACTGGCCGGCGGCACCGAGCCGTCCTGCATGGGCACCGAGACCTGGAGCAAGAACGGTCTGGTGTTCTTCCCCGACGATTGCTTCTATGAATTCATCCCCGAGCGGGAGTATATGCGGGAACTGGAAGATCCCGGCTACACCCCCCGCACCTACCTGATGGACGAACTGGTGGCCGGGCAGAACTACGAACTGGTGATCACGGTGCTCAAGGGCGGGGCGTTTTTGCGCTACCGCGTGGGCGACGTGTACCGCTGCCTGCGCCTGCGCAACCCCGAGGACGGCCTGGACCTGCCCCAGTTCGAGTATATCGACCGCATCCCCACGGTCATCGACATTGCCGGCTTCACCCGCATCACCCAGCGGGAGATCGAAAAGGTCATCACCCTGTCCCGTCTGCCCCTGGGCGGCTGGTTCGCCGTGAAGGAATACAACGAGGAGGGCCACTCCTACCTGCACCTGTACGCCGAACTCAACGAGGACGACGAGGGCGCGGCGGCCCTGACGCGGCAGATCCTGCAAGAGCATCTGTCGGTGTATTTCCGCTCCTACGACGGGGATTACCGGGACCTCAAGCGGCTGCTGGGCATGGACCCCCTGATGGTCACGGTGCTCAAGGCCGGCACCATCGCCGCTTATACCGCCCGCACCGGACGCAGTGTGCAGCCTGTGGGCGCCCCCCGGGAAGTGGTGCTGGACGTGCTGCGTCTGAACGAAGCCCCCGCCGGGCAGGAAGGGGGCGGTGCCGTTGTCGCTCAATGAGCGTTTGTTCATCATCGTTCCCCTGATCTCGGTGCTGTGCAATGTCTTTCTGTTCCTGACAGCCCTGAGCTCCCGCAAGGACCGGCTGGTCAACGCCTTCAGCACCCTGCTGGGCTCCTTCACGCTGTGGACCGTGGGCTCGCTGTTCATGCGTTTGCAGCTGTACCCGGGGCCCGACCTGTGGTACAAGGTGTCCATCACCGGTACCTTCCTGGTGCCTTTCTGCGTGTACAACTTCGTGTACCACTTCACCGACTCCCGCGCGCCCTTCTCCCGCACGGTGCACGGCGTGGCCTGGGGCGTGGTGGTGCTGCTGAACCTGCACAACATCTTCATCACCGACCCCCACATGGTCACGGTGGGGCGGGAGACCCGCTTTGAATACGGCATCTCGTCGCTGGTGGTCATCCCGATCCTGCTGGCCATCTACACCCTGCTGGACGCCTGGCGCCTGGCCTGGCGCAGCTGCCGGGACGGGCGGCTGGACCTGGGCCAGTTTGCCCCCATGCTCATCGGCGTGGGCGTCATGTTCGCGGGCACCATGTCGGCCATTCTGCCCCAGATGGTGTCCCTGCCCGTGGATACCTTCTCCTGCGCGGTGAACGCGGTGTGTCTGTACTACATGCTGTACCGCCGCCGTCTGGTGCCTTTGCGCAGCTTTGCGTCGGACGGGCCCATGTACGTCATCGCGCTGCTGTCCTCGACGCTGCTGCTGATCAGCGGCTACCGGGTGGCCCACTACGCCTACCTGCGCAACTTCTACCAGTTCAAGGATTACGAGATCATCGTCTTTGCGGTGGCCTTCGCGGTACTGACCATCCTCATGTACCTGATCGTGCGCCGCCTGCTGACCGCCATTTTGCTGAAAAACGCCCAGGTCCAGACCGAGGAGCTGCGCCAGTTCAGCGTGGACATCAACAAGACCCTGAGCCTGGACGCCCTGATGCGGCTGTACCGCGACTTTTTGCAGCGCTGCATGCCCGGGTACACGGCCCGTGTGTTTTTGCGGGACGAGCGCACCGGCAACTATGTGATGCGCGGCGCCAGCGAGATGGCCGTGGCCTGCCGGGACGAGCTGGCCGCCGACGACCCGCTGATCGCCTGGCTGCGGGCCCGGGCCGCCTGCGTGAGCTACGCCGAGTTCAGCCGGTCGAAAAACTTCCGCGCCTTGTGGCAGAAGGAAAAGGAACGGTTTGAACAGCTGCGGGTGGAATGGATGCTGCCCGTTTTGAGCTCCGGCGAGATGGTGGCCGTGACGCTGTTCTCCGCCGAGGAGGCCGGCAAGCGGCGCAGCCTGTCCCAGGAGCGGCAGGCCATGCTGGACTCCACGGCCGCCGTGCTGGCCATCGCGCTGAACAACGCCTCGCTGTACGAGGCGCTGCGCAGAAAAGCCCAGCACGACCCCATGACCAATTTGTACAACCGCGGCTTCTTTTTGGAGCAGCTGCGCCGGGACTTTGAGCTGGCTCACAACGCCCAGATCTCGCTGCTGCTCATCAGCCTGGACGATTTCCGCCTGTACAACGAGCTGTACGGCTCCGCCGAGGGCGACCGCATTCTCAAACGGTTTGCCGACGCCCTGGTGGTGCTGGTGGGGTCCCGCGGGACCGTGGCCCGGTACAGCGGCAAGGAATTCATCGTCAGCATGCCCTTCTGTTCGGCGGCAGACGCCATCTCCTGCGCCGAGAACGCCCGCGACTGGCTGCGCAACGAGGTCATCCATTCGGGCGAATCCACCCGCAAGTTCCTGACCTTCTGCGCGGGCATCAGCAGCTACCCCACCTCGGCCGCCAATGTGGATGAGCTTTTGACCTATGCCGGCATGGCCGTGTATTCGGCCAAGGCCAACGGCAAGAACCGCATCACCCTCTACCGCCCCGAAGCCGAGGACAAGCGCATCGAGGCCAACTTTGCCAGCAAGCGCGCCTTGGCGGACAGCTGCTCGTCCACCATCTACGCCCTGACGGCGGCCATCGACGCCAAGGACCACTATACCTTCAGCCATTCCCAGCACGTGGCCGAATACGCCGCCGCCCTGGCCGCGGTCTACGGCCTGGACGCCGACCACATCGAGATCGTGCGCCAGGCGGGGCTTTTGCACGACATTGGCAAGATCGGCACGCCCGAAAGCATCCTGACCAAGACCGGCCGCCTGACCGCCGAGGAATACACGATCATGAAGCAGCACGTGGAAGGCTCCACCGCCATGATCCGATACCTGCCCTCCATGGACTACGTGATCCCCTCGGTGCTGGGCCACCACGAGCGCTGGGACGGTCGGGGCTACCCCCGCGGCATTGCGGGCGAGCAGATCCCCATCGGCGCGCGCTGCCTGTGCCTGGCCGATTCCTTCGACGCCATGGTCTCCCGCCGGTCCTACAAGGACCCCCGCAGCGTGGAGAGCGCCCTGGAAGAGATCGAGCGCAACCTGGGCGGACAGTTCGACCCCAAGCTGGGCCGTATGTTCATCGACCTGGTGCGCAGCGGCAAGCTGACCGTCCACGTGGACGAACCGTTGCCGCCGGATGCAGGCGAGCACCTGCGCTGACCCAAACCGAAACGACCCCGCCCCCGGCAGGAGCTTCCTGCCGGGGGCGGGGATTTGTTTTTGGGGAAAGGCGGTTTTTCAGCCCCCGGCCATCTTCATGCCGCAGCGCAGGGCCCGCAGCAGGCGGCGGGCGGCGTCCAGGTACAGCGCCTCGCTGTCGTCCAGGGCCTGCTGCAAGGTCATGGGGGCGTTGACCGTGGTGACGACCGTGTCGATGCCCGCGTCGTAGATGGGCTGGTACCCGGCCAGCAGACTGCCCACAATGGCCGCCGCCGGCACCCCGGCGGCGCGGCAGTGCCGCCCCACGGCGCAGGCCACCTTGCCGAAGGCGGACTGCCAGTCCATGCGTCCCTCGCCCGTAATGACCAGGTCGGCGTCGGCCAGGCGGCGGTCAAATTCCACCAGGTCCAGCACGGTCTCCGCGCCCGAGCGCAGCGTTGCGCCCAGCACGCTCATCAGGGCAAAGCCCAGCCCGCCGGCTGCCCCGGCCCCCGGCTCGTCGGCGGCGGGGCGGCGGGTGGCGGCCTCCACGGCGGCGGCGTAGCGGGCCATGCCCCCTTCCAGCCGGGACTGCATGGCGGCGTCGGCCCCTTTCTGGGCGCCGAAGGTCATGGTGGCGCCCTCGGGACCCAGCAGGGGATTGGTCACGTCGCACATGACCGTGAACCGGGCCGCGTCGGCCAGGGGATGCAGCTCGTCCAGGCAGACCCGGGCCACCTTGCCCAGGGACCGCCCGCACCCGGGCAGTTCCCGGCCTTCGGGATCCAGAAAGCGCACGCCCAGGGCCTGCAGGGCCCCCATGCCGCCGTCGTTGGTGGCGCTGCCGCCGATGGCGATGGTGATGTCCCGCACGCCCTGCTCGAGGGCGTCGGCGATCAGCCGCCCCGTGCCGCTGCTGGTGGCGGTCTCGGGGTCCCGGCGGTCAAAGGGCACCAGGGGCAGGCCGGATGCCGCCGCCATCTCGATGATGGCGCGGCCCCCGGGCAGCAGCCCGTACCGGGCGCTCACCGGCTCCCGCAAGGGGCCCGGCACCTCCACGGTGCGCCAGCGCCCGCCCAGGGCCCGCACCACCGCTTCGGCCGTGCCCTCGCCCCCGTCGGCCATCCACAGGTCCTCGCACAAAGCGCCGGGGAACACTTCGGCCACGGCCCGGGCCAGAAGCTCGTTGATGCGGGCACAGTCCAGCGATCCCTTGAAGGAATCGGACGCAAAGATGATCTTCATGGGGCAGTCCTCCTTGTGTGGCGGGGCGCGGGGCCGTCAGGGACGGCGCAGGCGCAGGGTGCGGGTCTGGTTGGGGGCAAAGGTCACGGCGGCGGGGTCCCAGGTGCCGCCGGTGGGGGTCTCGTCCAGGCGGCATTCGCCCTCCGGCAGCCAGGGGGTGGCCAGGGCGGTCGTGCGGGGGGCGGCCGTGGCGTTGTAGCAGCGCAGCAGCAGGCCGTCGCCCTGTTCCTCTTTTTTCAGGGCGCTGAAGCTGATGTCCGCATCGTCCATCCGCAGCAGGCTGTAGTCGTAGGGGGTGGTCAGGGCGCTGGGGTTCAGCTTCATGGCGTTGTAGGGCATTTTGTTGTAGCTGACCAGGGGGGCCGTGTACTCTTTGGCACGGCGGGGCAGGTGGGCCACATCGGCCGTCAGGGCCAGGGCGTAGGTGTGGCGGCCGGGCATCTGGGAATCGGGGGTGTCCATGCGGATGCCGGAGGGCCGGCCCGGGCGGCGGAACAATTCCTCCTTGCCCAGCACGCCCACGCAGCGGAACAGCGTCACGGCGATGGTGCCGCAGCCGGGGCCCGTGAGCTCGTATTCCCGCACCGAGTTGCTCACAACGCCCAGGCCCCTGTCCTTGTGGGCGGACACATAGCTCAGGAAGGGATAGATGGCGTCGGGGCGCTCGCTCCAGTGTTCGGCCTCCCACACCTGCATGGCGGGGTCCACGGCGGGGCGGGCGATGGAGCCGAACTGGTTGTCGCTGTAGGAGGTGTCGGCCGGCGCGCCGGTGGGCACCAGCAGGCGCAGACGGTGGTCCCTGGCGCGGTTGTCGCAGGTCACGTCCAGCTCCAGCAGGGGGCTGTTCTCCCGCAGGGTCAGGGTGAAGTCCACCTTCACCGAGGCCCCGCACACATGGGCCCGGCGCTCGTCCAGATCGGCGGGCACGGGCAGGGGCAGGGCGATGCGCGCGCGGGAGAAATGGGCCCGGTGCTCCACCCGGATGTCGGCGGTCAGGTCCTTGCTGGTGACGACGAAGTCCTCGGCCAGGGGCGAGTAGTCGTACCCGTCGCCGTCGTCGCTGCCGTCCTCCAGCAAAAGCACGTCTTTGTACACCTGGCCGCTGACCTTGTCGGTCAGGGTCAGGGCGCCGTTGGGGGCGATGTCCACGGCCAGGAACTCATTTTCCATGGCGGCGGGGGCATGGGAGCGGGGCGCCGGGGCGGGCAGGGCGTCGGCGGGGGTGATCAGGTAGGTCTTGTAGCCCATGGCCGGGAAGGTGTCCCGCAAAGCCAGGGTGTAGCGCACAAAGGGGTCGTAGTCGCCGTAGTGCACGATCTGCCGGTCGATGAG
>DBRU01000018.1:0-1217 GCA_002306375.1 Faecalibacterium sp. UBA1360 | reverse complement strand
AAGCGGTCGGCGATGGCCCGGTGCACCTTGTCGGAACAGCAGCAGCCGATGGAATCGTGGGCGTGGTTCTTCATCAGCTCTTTCCAGATGGCCTCGATCAGGCCGTGGTGGTAGTCAAAGCCCAGGCTGTAGGCCATGGCGGCCAGGGGCTCCAGGGTGTTGGTGATCTTGTTCTCGATGCGGGTGTTGGCCGATTTCAGGTCCGCCCGGGACGAGTAGATGCTGCGGTGCACCCGCATATACTTGCCGTCCAGGAATTCGCCGGTCAGGGTGTCCAGGGCGGGGTTTTTCTCCACCTCGTCGAACACCTCCTCGTACCGGCCCAGGCGGGTGGTGCGGCCGGGGTAGCATTCCTCAATGGCCCGCATGACCTCAAAGATGTTCTTCTGGATGGGCATCTGGTCGTGGCCGTTGGGCAGCAGGATGTGGTCGGTGGTGGCGCCCTTGTCCAGCACGGGCAGGTACTTGTCCAGCCGGGCCCTGAGGGCCTTGTGGTCGGTGGGCAGGTACTTGCCGATGGCGTAGCCCAGGGGCAGCAGCTGGGCCGTCAGGGCCGCGCCGTCCTCGCCCTTCCAGATAAATTCGGTCTTGTCGGAACCCATGCGCTCCGACGTGCCCCGCCAGAACATGACCCGGCGGATGTCGAAGCCGTTGAGGATCTGGGGCATGCGGGCGCTTTGCCCGAAGGAGTCGGGCAGGTAGCCGATCATCATGCGGGGACCGAACTTCTCACAGTCCAGCTTGCCGTACAGCAGGTTGCGCAGGATGCTCTCGCCCCCCACGACCATCTCGTCGGTCTGGGTGTACCAGGGCCCGATGATCAGCCGCCCGGCTTCGATCAGCGAGCGCAGGCGGGGCTCGTTTTCGGGTTTCAGGGCCAGGTAATCCTCCAGCACGGCGGTCTGGCCGTCCAGCACGAAGCAGGGGTAATCCTGCCGGGTCTCCAGCATGGTCAGCACTTCTTCCATGTCGTTGACCAGCAGGATCTTGGATTCCTCGGCGGAAAAATACCATTCACGGTCCCAGTGGAAGTGGGGGACCACATGGATCTGGTTCGCCATAATGCAGCGCCTCCTTGTTTGGGGGTCAATGTTGGGTCTTGGCCTGCTTGGCCAGCTTGGCCTTGCGCAAAATCACCAGCAGCACAGCGGACACGGCGGCGCCCACGACCGCGGCAAAGAACCACACGGCGGCGTTGGTCCAGCCGCCCAGACCGT
>DBRU01000093.1:1049-3218 GCA_002306375.1 Faecalibacterium sp. UBA1360 | reverse complement strand
CGCCTTGGCGATGTCGTCCACCGAGATGTCGTGGGAATAGTTGAACTGGATATACTTGATGGCGGCCAGCACGTACTGGCTGCTGGAACTGCCCGGGTTGGGCATGGTATCCCGGGCTTCCTTCATCAGCTGTGCCATGAACAGGTACAGGTACCCGGTCATCAGGGCTTCGCACTGGGGCTCCGGCCCGCGGGACAGGTAAATGTTGTACAGGGCCTCCCGCACGCTCTGGGGGTCCTTGCAGTGGTGCAGCGGATGCTGGTCGGTGAAAGGCGTCTGCTGCACGAGCTTGTTGGCGCAGGCCCCGTTGAAGCCCACCCAGTAATACTCCCACGGGTCGGTGTCGTCGGCGGCATAGGTGATCAGCTGGTTGGGCTTGGCCAGAAACAGGTCGCCCTCCTGCAAATTGAAGGCCGCGCCGCCCACCTGGTACACGCCTTTGCCGGCCACCACCAGATGGATCAGGTAATGGTCGCGCACGCCGGGGCCCCAGGTGTGCCCGGGCTGGCAGAACTCGTGCCCGCAGTTGAAGATGGACAACTCCACGTTGTCCGTGTAGCTTTGTTTGTAAGATTGCTTGAGCAGGTTGGCCATAGTGTTCCCCCAAGATCGGTGTGGTGCGCGCCGCGCGGGCGATTTTCTCTATTATAGCAAGACATTCATCAAAAGTCCATAATCTCGTTGAAAAAAACCGTTTACTTGCCGCCGAAATTTGTTATACTGATTACAAGAACGGCCCTTTTTTCGCGGGGCGACAAAAAACAGCAAGGCTTTTTGTGCATACTGACAAAGGCTTGCCGCAACGGAGGGTGTACATCATGATGGCAACGACCACTCAACTCAAGCAGCAGATCGGATCCGGCGTGTACGACGGCGCCTTTGCCGCGCTGTATGCGGCCGACAGCGCCACCATCGCGGCGCAGCGGGCGCGATATCTGCGCACGATCGAAAATTTTGAAAAGAATTTCGGCGTTGACCGCGAAGTCAGCCTGTACTCGGCCCCCGGCCGCACCGAGATCGGCGGCAACCACACCGACCACAACAACGGCGTGGTCATGGCGGCGGCCGTCAACCTGGACATCATCGCCGTGGTCTCCAAAAATCAGGACAACGCCGTGCGCTTCATTTCCGAAGGCTTCGGCAAGATCGACGACATCGACCTGTCGATTCTGACCCCGCAGCAGCCCGAATCGGAGCACAGCGCCTCCCTGATCCGCGGCGTGGCGGCAGGCATCGTGGCCAAGGGCGGCCGCGTGGGCGGCTTTGACGCCTTCTCCACCAGCGAGGTGCTGCGCGGGTCCGGCCTTTCCAGCTCGGCGGCCTTCGAGGTCTGCGTGGGGGCCATCTTCCGGGGCGAGTACAACGACAACGATATGGAACTTCTCGATCAGGTGGAGATCGCCAAGATCGGCCAGTACGCCGAAAACGTCTTTTTCGGCAAACCCTCCGGCCTGATGGACCAGACCGCCTGCGCCGTGGGCAGCGCCATTACCATCGACTTCAAGGACCCCGCCGCCCCCGTGGTGAACAAGGTGGAGTTTGATCTGGCCGGCAAGGGCTTTGCCTTGTGCATCAGCGATACCAAGGGCAGCCATGCGGACCTGACCGACGACTATGCCGCCATCCGCCGCGAGATGGAATCGGTGGCCGCCTGCTTTGGCAAAAAGGTGCTGCGGGATGTGGACGAAAACGAGTTTTTGGCCGCCATCCCCGACGTGCGCAAGAAGGTGGGGGACCGGGCCGTGGTGCGCGCCATCCACTTTTACAATGACTGCCGCCGCGCCGCCCAGCTGTGCGAGGCCGTCAAGGCCGACGATTTTGATCGTTTCCTCCAGCTGATCCTGGACGGCGGCCACTCCAGCTTTGAGTACAACCAGAACGCCTACAGCAACAAGAACGTGCGCGAGCAGGGCGTGCCTCTGGCCCTGGCCGTCAGCCAGCGGGTGCTGCAGGGCCGGGGCGCCTGGCGGCTGCAGGGCGGCGGCTTTGCGGGCACGATCCAGGCCTTTGTGCCCATGGACCTGCTGGACGAGTACCGCGCTGCCATCGACGCCGTGTTCGGCGCGGGCAGCTGCCATGTGCTCAGCGTGCGCAATTATGGCGCGATCCGCGTGGCCCCCCAGTTGTAACCCTACATAAATCGGCAAAGCGCCCCGGCGGTTCAAGCTG
>DBRU01000093.1:0-989 GCA_002306375.1 Faecalibacterium sp. UBA1360 | reverse complement strand
CGCCGTAGCTCTCGATATAGCCGGAGGAATCGTCGGTGCCGAAGTAGGACTCGAACTCGGCGTTCAGCGCCTCGGTGTCGCAGACGATGCCGTACTTTTCGGCCAGAGCTTGGATGCTCAGCACCTGCAAGGCGGCGTCCTGGATGTAGCTTTCCGAGCCGGCCAGGTAGGTGGCGGCGTCGGTGTAGCCGTTGGCGGCCATGAAGTCATCCAGCGACATACCGTACATCTGGGCGTACAGATACGGCGTGGTCAGGTAATAATCCTCAAAATATTGGATCAGCTGTTCGGGGGCTTCGCCGTTCAGGGTAAAGGATTCATCCAGTTCGCTGCGCAAAGCCGAGGTCTGCTGGGACAGCAGCAGCATATCGTTGATGTAGCTGTTCAGGGTGGCCACATCCTCAATGCCCAGCGCCTCGCTCATGTTTTCCTTGACGAAGTCGTCGGTCAGTTCGGGGATCTGGGTCTCGCTGATGTAGTTCAGCGTGACGGTGAACACGGCGTCCTTGCCGGCCAGGTCGGTGGCGCTGTAATCCTCGGGGAAGGTGACGGTCAGGTCAAAGGTCTCGCCGGGGGTGTGGCCCACGATCTGCTCTTCAAAGCCGTCGATGAAGGTCCCGCTGCCCAGGGTCAGGTCGTACCCTTCGGCGGTGCCGCCGTCGAACACCTCGCCGTCCATGGCGCCGGAGTAGTCGATGTTGACGGTGTCGCCGTCGGCGGCGGCCCGGTCGGTGATCTGCACGCTCTGGGCAAAGCTGGGCATGACGGTCTCGTTCAGATACTCGCTGACTTGCTCGGCGGTGACCGTGTTGTCCTCGTCGGTCAGGGTCGGGGCGAAGTCGTCGGGGATGGTCACATAGTCGGACGCCGTGATGCCGGTCAGGTAGCCGTTCTCGTCAAAGATCGAGCTGTAGTCGAACTCGGCCAGGTAGGCATAGAGGTCGGCGGATTCTTCGGTGGCGGTCTCGGGGGAGGCAGTCTGCTCCGCA
>DBRU01000116.1 GCA_002306375.1 Faecalibacterium sp. UBA1360 | reverse complement strand
CTGCGCTGCGTGGGCAACGCGGACCAGCGCTTTGCCGAGGATGCGCTGCGCATTTTGCGCGGGGTACGTTTTGCGGCCCAGCTGAACTTTGTTCTGGAAGAAAAGACCGAAGCCGCCGCCCTGCGTGCCCGCCGGACGGTGCGCACCCTGGCCGCCGAGCGGGTGTTTGCCGAGCTGGACCGGCTGCTGGCCGGGCCGGCCGCCGGAGCCGCCCTGGGACGCCACGGGCGCATTCTGGCCGGGGCCGTCCCCGAGATCGAGGCCTGCATCGGCTGCACCCAGCCCGGGCGCTGGCATTGCTACGACGTGTGGGACCACACGGCTGCCGCCCTGGCCGCCCTGGACGTGCAGGGCATGGACGAGCGCGGGGCCCGGGTGCTGCGCTGGGCGGTGCTGCTGCACGACATGGCCAAGCCGCTGTGCCGGACCCTGGGCGAGGACGGCGCGGCCCATTTCCCGGGGCATAACCAGCGGGGCGCACGGCTGGCGCGTTCGATCTTGCAGCGGCTGCGCGCCCCCCTATGGCTGACCGACGGCGTGGTGGGGCTGGTGGCCGTGCACGACGGCCCCCTGCCCGAGACCGACGCCGACGGCCTGATGCTGCTGCACCAGCGCGGGCCGGCGTTTGCACAGCGCCTGGCCCGCCTGAAACTGGCCGACCTGGCCGCCCACGCCCCCACCGAGGCGGTGGCCCGCCGCGAGCAAGAAGTACGGGACGCCGCCGCGCGCCTGGATCGCCTGGCTGCCACCGGCTGTTACACCGTGGCCGGCCTGGCCATAAGCGGAAGCGATCTGCTGGCCGCCGGCGTGACCCCCGGCCCCGCCGTGGGCGCGACGCTGAACCGCCTGCTGCGGGCCGTGATGCAGGGCCATGTGCCCAACGAGCGCCAGGCCCTGCTGCGGGCCGCGGGCAAACCCCGCGCCTGAATCCCTGCATACAGCAACCGGCCCCCGGAAAACTCCGGGGGCCGGCTTTGTATGTGGGGTCATTCGTCCAAAAGCAGAGATTCGAGGCAGTTCATGTACAGGTCCCGGAACCCCTGGTCCTCGGCGTTGGCCAGAAGATGGCTCAGCCGCGCCAGAAGCCCATCGTTCCACACACGTTTCCAGTTGATCATCCTTCGGCTCCTTTCCGCATGGTGCGCTTGTGTTTCTGTCTGTATCATAGCGCATCAAACGGCGCAAGGGCCGCTTTTTTCACAAACTGAAAAAGCCGGGGCCGCCCTGCCTGGGACGGCCCCGGCCTTTGCCGGTCAGTTGAATTTGAAGATCTTCTGGGCCGCGCGGTACCCCCACATGGTCACCTTGCGCCCCGCCTTGCCGGGCAGGTTGCACAGCCCGGCCACCGACGCCACGCAGCGGCGGTAGACGCGGCGGTCATGCAGGCGCAAGAACTGCCACAGTTCGGCCTTTTTGCGCAAAGCATCCTGGCTGCCATCCATGGTCAGGAACACACTGGAAATGACCATCATCATGGACAGGTAGTTGAGCATATAGGCCCGCAGCTTCTTTTGTTCGGGGGGCAGGGCGTACAGGTCCACCGCCGTGATCATCAGCTTGGTGACCCGCAGCTGCTGGTCCACCCGCTTGACCATGACCTTTTCGTTGACGCTCTGGTCTTCGCGGCCGATGAAGTAGCGGTACAGGTCCAGGTCCATATAATACAGGCGGCGGCAGCTGGGCAGGGGCAGGTAGACAAAGACGTTGTCCACATAAAAAGTGTGCTTGGGCAGGCGCAGGCCGCAGTCCCGCAAGACCTGGGTGCGGTAAATGACCGAGTGCATCAGGATGTTCTGGCTGGGCGGGAAGTGACCGATGTCCTGCCATTCAAACACCTTGTCCTGGGGCAGGATGCCGGTGTAGCGCACGGTGTGGCTGGTGTTGTCCACCGTGTGCTCATACACATAGTTGCACAGCAACAAGTCCACGGGCTCGGGCATGGCGGCAAATTCCCGCAGCTTGGCCATGACCTTTTGCAGCGAGTCGGCGTCCAGCCAGTCGTCCGAGTCCACCACCTTGAAGTACATGCCCTGGGCGTTGCGCACGCCCTGGTTCACGCCCTCGCCGTGGCCGCCGTTCTCCTGATGGATGACACGGATGATCGTGGGGTATTTTTCGGCCCAGGCGTCCGCAATGGCGCCGGTCTCGTCCTTGGAACCGTCGTCGACGAGGATGATCTCGGCATCCTCGCCGGCGGGCAGCAGCGTCTCGATGCAGCGGTCCATATAGGCCGCCGAATTGTAGCAAGGTACGGTGAAGGTGATCAGTTTCATGATATTCATTCCTCCTGGATGGATGTTGCCCGGGCAAGCCAGGCCGGCCAGCTTTCGCACAATTCGTCGGCAAAAGCGCCGATGTCGGGCCAGGCGTCCGCCGTGAAGGCGTCCCACACGGCCACGGTGCGCACGCCCAGCCTGTGGGCGGTGACCAGGGCGGTGGGCGAATCCTCGAACACGGTGACCTGCCCCGGGTCAGGGCCGCCGAAGGCGTCCAGCGCCCGCAGGTAGACTTCGGGGCTTTGCTTGCCCCCGGGCGTCTGGCAGGACAGGGTGAACTCGAATCGGTCCAGCAGCCCGAAATGGGCCAGCGCCGCGTCCACCAGCGGTTTGTCGGTGCCGGAGGCCACGCACAGGCGCACGCCCGCGTCGGACAACGCCTGCACGACCTGCCTCGCCCCGGGTTTGAGGCGGGCCTCGCCGCTTGTGTAGGCGCGCCGGGCTTCGGTGCGGATGAGTTCGGCCACCTGGGCCGCGGTGGCGGGCAGGGCGTAATGCTCCACATAATAGGCGGCGGTACCCTCGATGGTCAGGACCAGATTGTCCTGCCGGTCGGCCCGGGGGAACCGCATGCTCCAGCGCGCCAGCACCCGGTCGGCCACCAGGTCCCACATGCCGGTGGAGTCCAGCAGCGTACCGTCCATATCAAAAATAGCGTAGGGCGTACAGCGCATGGCGGATGCCCCTTTCCTTCGCGCGGTCACAGTCATGTATATAGCATACCTTGTTTTGCGCAAAAAAACAAGCCCGCCGCGGCGTTTTGGACGCCGGAACGGACTTTGTTGGCATTTGGCAGGTTTTGGCCGGGCAAACGGCAAAGCCGCCCTTGGGGAAGGCGGCTTTGGGGTGCGGGTCTTGGGTCAAAGAGCAAGCGGCGTCCGCGGCGGACACCGCCTGCCCGGTCCGAAGGGCAAGACCTTGCGTCAGAAGTCGCTGCGGGCAAAGTCGTGCACGCCGGACGGGATCACGTCGTTGTACACATCATCCGGCAGGCCGTAGTCAACACCGCGCTGTACGATGCCGCGCATCCAGGTCGTGATCTTGTGCAAACTCAACATGGCGATCCCCTTTCGATTGGTTGCGGGGCGGGCAGCCTGCTTGCGGGTGACCGCCCGCCCCTGGGTTTCCTGCACTTACAGTATACAGGATATGCGCCTGATTTGCAATCCGCACTTTGTACAATTTAACAAATATTATTTTGATATTTTCAACTTTTTGGGCATATTGTATATTTCTTGCCCACGTTTGTGTGCGTCAGGCGCACAACTCGTGCATGGCTTCCTGCATGGTGTCGGCTGAGAACAAAAACTCGCCCGCAGCGTCGTACACCTCGATGTGGCCGTTGACGTACTTGAATTGGTTGGTCATGGTCCTGTCCGCCTTTCCTTTGTTCTGATTCCAGTATACAGAACAAAGAAGCCCATAAAGCGGACTTTCAACCCTTTTGGCGGGTTTGGCAGTCCCTTTACCGGGACTTTGTCAGGCGACGCAGCGTGCGGATGGCCCCCAGCAGCCACAGGCACAGCAGGAACCACAGCAGGCTGTACTTGGGGCAGACCAGTCCGGCCAGGTTGCCCCACTCGGCGCTGTAATCCCACACGCACAGCCCCAGGCCCCGGGTGCACAGGCCGATGACCAGTTCCAGCCCCGAGATGCCCCCCGACGCCAGCGCCGCCACAGCGGGCAGCGGCCAGGCCAGGCGGCGGTCCAGCCAGTGCAGCAGGCACAGACTGACCCCGCCCGCGAAAAACATTGTCCAGTGGGTGCCGCCCCGCCAGGCCAGTTCCAGGCCCAGGTACCCGCACCCGCCCAGCAAAAACAGCGCCGCGGTCTCGGTCCGGCGCGCGCATACAGCCAACATAACAAAAGCCCCCTTGCTCACAGCGTTTGAGGCTAGTGTGTGCAGCAAGGGGGCTTCGTAACCATTTTGTAACGATTTGCCCGGATTTTACTTGGACAGCTTCTTGAGCAGGGCGCTGCGGGTATCCCACAGCTTCTGGCTCAGGTCCACATAGTAACGGTGGGGGTTCTCAAAGCGCTTGACCTCGTCCCACAGCGTGCCGATCTGGGCCTTGCAGTATTTGCGGATGTCCTCCAGGCCGGGGCTGGTATACACGCGCTTGCCCTCCACGTAAATGGGGGTGGACAGGCAGCGGGCCGTGCAGTTGACGTAGGTGCGCTCTTTCCAGGTTTCGACAGGGTCGAACAGCGTGATGCCGTGCTTGGTCTCCACCTGTTCGTCGGCCATGGTGATCAAGTCGGCCATGGCCTTGTTGTCCTCGTCATAGATGCGCCAGACCTTTTTCAGGCAGGGGATCGTGGTCTTTTCGGCGGTCTCGCTGAGCTTCATCTTGGGGGTATAGCTGCCGTCGTCCTCCTTGACGGCGGCCAGCTTGTACACCCCGCCGAACACGGGGTCGGATTTGGCGGTGATCATGTTTTCGCCGATGCCGAAGCTGTCCACCCGGGCGCCTTGCAGGATCAGGTCCCGCACCAGGTACTCGTCCAGGCTGTTGGAGGCGCACACCGTGCAGTCGGGGTAGCCGGCCTCGTCCAGCATGCGGCGGGCCTTCTTGGACAGGTAGGCGATGTCGCCCGAGTCGATGCGCACCCCCTTGGGGCGCTTGCCCATGGGCTTGAGCACCTCGTCAAACACCTTGATGGCGTCGGGGATGCCGTGGCGCAGCACGTTGTAGGTATCTACCAGCAGCACGCAGGCGTCTGGGTACATCTGGGCGTATTTCTTGAAGGCGTCGTACTCCGTGGGGAACATCTGCACCCAGGAATGAGCCATGGTGCCCGAGGCCGGGATGCCGAAGTCCCGGGCCGCCATGACGCAGGAGGTGGAGGCACAGCCCCCGATGTAGGCCGCCCGGGCGCCGAAGTAGGCGGCGTCGTACCCCTGGGCGCGGCGGGCGCCGAATTCCATGACCGGGCGGCCGGCGGCGGCCCGCACGATGCGGCTGGACTTTGTGGCGATGAGGCACTGGTGGTTGAAGGTGACCAGCAGAAGGGTCTCCAGCAGCTGGCATTCGATGGCCGGGCCTTCCACCGTGACGATGGGCTCCTGGGGGAAGATGGGCACGCCTTCCTCAATGGCCCAGATGTTGCAGTGCAGCCGGAAGTTGGCCAGATAGTCGAGGAAGGCCTCGTTGAACATGCGGGTGGAACGCAGGTAGTCGATGTCCTCGTCGGTGAATTGCAGGTGGTCCACCGCGTCGATGAACTGTTGCAGGCCCGCCATGACCGCGTAGCCGCCGCCGTCGGGCACGCGGCGGAAGAACATGTCGAACACGGCGATCTTGTCCTTGTAGCCCTCGTCAAAGTAGCCGGCGGACATAGTCAATTCGTAAAAATCGGTCATGGTGGTCAGGTTGCGTTTGATGTCCAGCATGGGTGTTCCCTTCCTTTCGGTCAACCGGGTATATTGACACAAGGCCGCCGGGGCGGCCTGCTGCACAAAGGGGTCAGGCGAAGAAGGCGTTCTGCACGGCGCAGAGCACCGCGGCCCGGGCGGCCGTAAAGTTCACGCCGCCCTGCAAATAGCAGGTGTAGGGCTCGCGCAGGGGGCCGTCGCAGGACAGTTCGATGGTGCTGCCCTCGGTAAAGGAGCCGGAGGCCATGATGACCTTGTCGGTGTAGCCGGGCTCGTCGGCGGGTTCGGGGGCGGCGGTGCTGTCGATGGGGCTGCCCTGCTGGATGCCCGTGCAGAACCCCTGCAACGCCGCCGCGCTGCCCGAGTCAAAGCAGGTGACGATGTCGTTGTGGTCGTCGGTATAGCGGGGCACCGGATGAACGCCCACCAGTTCCAGCAGGCACTGGGCGTAGATGGCGGTCTTGAGGGCCTCGCACACCACGCCGGGGGCGTAGTAGAAGCCCAGGAAGGTATCCCGCAGGCTGTCCTGGGTGCAGCCCAGCTCGGCCCCGATGCCGGGGGCCGTGAAGCGGTGGCTGACTTTTTGCACCAAATCGGCCCGGCCGGCGATGTAGCCGCCCGTGGGTGTGATGCCGCCGCCGGGGTTCTTGATGAAGCTGCCGGCGATGAGGTCGGCCCCCACGGCCAGGGGCTCGTCTTTCTGGGTGAATTCGCCGTAGCAGTTGTCCACAAAGATCACGGCGTCGGGGTTGGCCTTGCGGGCGACTTCGGCCACCTTGCGGATGGTGGCAAGGTCAAAGGCGTTGCGCTGGGTGTAGCCCCGGCTGCGCTGGATGTGCACCACCGCAGCGGTCCTGGCCTGGCGGGCAATGGCGTCGTAGTCGGGGGTAAAGTCGAGTTTGAGGGGGCATTCGTCGTACAGCACGCCGAATTCCCGCAGGGTGCCGCAGCCCTTGCCGGCCTCGCCGATGCCGATGACGCCTTCCAGGGTGTCATAGGGGCGGCCGGTGGCGGCCAGCAGCGTGTCGCCGGGGCGCAGCAGCCCGAACAGGGCCACGGCCAGGGTGTGTGTGCCGCTCATGAACTGGGGACGCACCAGGGCGGCCTCGGCCCCCATGCAGCGGGCGAACACTTCTTCCAGCTTGTTGCGGCTGTCGTCCCAGACGCCGTAGCCCGAAGACCCCCAGAAATGCCGGGCCTCCACCCCGCAGCCCGTAAAGGCCTTGAGCATCTTGAGCTGGTTGTGGTCCCGGATGGCCTCCACCCGGGCAAAGGGTTCGCGGCAAAGGTCCAGGGCCTGCTTGTCCAGGGCCAGGACCTGGGGTTTCAGGTCAAAAAATTCTTCGATCATCCGTTTTCGGTTCCTTCGTTTTGGTCTTGGTCCGGCAGAAGATACTGCCCGTAGGTCAGGGTGTGGATAAAGCCCAGCCGGTCGTAAAAATGCCGGCGCTTGTCCTCACACAAAAAAGTCACGGAATGGCCTTCGGCGGCCAGCTCGTTGGCCAGGGCGACGATCAGGTGCCCGCCGATGCCCCTGCCCCGCAGGTCGGCCCGGGTCTCCCCCGCTGCCATGTAGGCCTCGCCGCCGCAGACGGCATAGGCCCCCACGGTGCAGACCATCTCCCCTGCCCCGTTGTTCACGGCCAGCACCCGGGCATAGCCGTGGTTGATGGCCGTGCAGGATTCGGAATAAAAGGTCTCCTGCCGGTCGGGTTCGCCGGGGAACAGTTCGGCGCTGATCGCCTGCATGGACGGCGCGCGGTCGATGTGCAAGCCTTCTGGCAGGGGCGGCAGCGGCAGGCGGCCGCCGGGGGCCAGGGCATACAGGTACAGGTCCCGGCGCAAAGGCCAACTTTGAGGCGGGCGGCGGTTGGCGGTCAGGCGCTCCACCCCGGCAAAGCGCAGAAAAAGGGCCAGCTCCTGCCAGTCGGGAGCGGCGTTCGGGGCCAGGCACAGCTGGGCCGAACGGCCGCTGACGGCCAGCGCCCCGCCGGGCAGGGTGAACAGCCGGGTGGGCGCGCCGGGGTTGCCGGTCCAAAGGGCCAGGTCCCGGCCCAGCAGCGCCCGGAAATAGGGCGCACCGGCGATGGCCTGGGCCACCGCCCGGCGTCCGGCGGCGTCGTTCACGGCCTGGATCATGGGTCTGTTTCCTTTCCGGGATGGCGGGGTCAGGCCAGCGCGTTGACGATGCGCTTATACTCCTGCCCGCGGGCTTCAAAGTTGGGGTAACAGTCAAAGGAGGCGGAAGCCGGCGACAGGCTGACGATGTCCCCGGGTTTGGCGGCGGCCCGGGCCTGGTCCACGGCGTCCTGCATATCCCGGGCGTGCAGGATCGCAAGACCGCTTTCGGCAAAGCCGGGGCAGGCGCGGACTTCCCGCTCGATGACAGGGCCGGTAGCGCCCATGAGGATCAGCACCTTGACGTGGGCGATGAGTTCGGGGGCCAGGGGGGCGTAGCTAATCTTTTTGTCGTAGCCGCCGGCGATGAGGATGAGCTTTTGTTCAAAGCTGCGCAGCCCCGCGATGGTGCGGGTGGGGCTGGTGGCGATGGAGTCGTTGTAATACTGCACGCCGTCCAGCAGGCGGACGGGCTCGATGCGATGCTCGACCCCGGTGAAGGTGGACGCCACCCGGCGCATGACCTCCACGGGCACCAGGCCCCAGACGGCGGCCATGGCGGCCAGCAGGTTTTCCACATTGTGCAGGCCCCGCAGCTTGACGTCGGCCCGGGCCACGATGGGGGTCACCACGCCGTTTTCGGCGTAGCAGAGGGTATCGTCCTCCGCCCGCAGGAAGGCGCCCTTGTCGGTCTCCCGCAGGCGGGTGAACCAGACCTGCTCGCCCTTGCAGTCGGCGGACATGGAACGGCTGACGTCGTTCTCGTACCCGAGAACGGCGCGGCAGGGCGGGGTCTGCCACAGCAGGATGTTGCGCTTGGCGTCGATGTATTCCTGCATATCCTTGTGGTGGTCCAGGTGGTTGGGGGTGACGTTGGTCACCACGGCCACCCGGGGGCTGTGGCGCATGCTGATGAGCTGGAAGCTGGACAGCTCCACCACCGCGATGTCCCCCGCTTCCACATCGCCCAGGCGGGGCAGCAGCGCCGCGCCGATGTTGCCGCCCAGCAGCACCTTGCGGCCGGCGGCTTCCAGCATTTTGGCGATGAGGGTGGTGGTGGTGGTCTTGCCGTCGGAGCCGGTCACGGCCACGATGTCGCAGGGGCACAGCTCAAAGAAGAGCTCCACCTCGCTGGTGACCATGGCGCCGGCCTTGAGGGCGGCTTGCAGCTCGGGCTTGTAGTACTCGTAGCCGGGGGTGCGCAGGATGATGTCCTGCCCGGCAAAGCCGTCGGTGTAATGCTCGCCCAGGCTCAGCGCCACATTCAGGCGGCGCAGCGTGCGGGCATAGTCGCCGAAGGCGGCAAGGTCGGGCTTCTGGTCGCACAGGGTCACCTGCGCGCCCAGGGCGACGAACTGTTCGATGCACTGTTTATGGCTGACGCCCGCGCCGATGAAGGCAACTTTTTTGCCCGTGACCAGCGCGCGCAGACGTTCGATTGGCTGCATACGGATATCTCCTTTGCCGGCGGGGACATGGCCCCGCACCTTGTGTCTGTATCCTAATATTATAGCCCCGGACCCGGCGCAATGCAAATTTTTTGCCTGTGCCGCTTTGCGGCACAGGCAAAAAATCAAAGTCAGGTTGTCAGCAGCCCATGGGGATGCCGTGGCGGTCCAGCAGGGCCCGGATCTTGACCATGGGGTCGATGATGCTGGAGACGCTCTTGTCGTGGTTGATGGCCGCGATGAAGTAGGCCGTGTACTTGGACACGTCCACGTCGTGGTACCATTCCCGCTCCAGCAGGTCGGGGCGGCGGTAGGTCAGGTTGGTGCCCAGCACGGCAGCCACGATGCCGTCCTCGTAGGCTTTGTCGAACTTGTCCAGGCCGGCGGTGAACAGCGGGAAGGTGGCGTAGGTGAAGATCTTGCGCGCGCCGCGCATCTTCAGGCCGTAGGCGATGTCCAGCATGCTCTCGCCGGAGGCGATGATGTCGTCGGCGATAAAGACGTCCTTGCCCTCCACGCTTTCGCCCAGGTATTCGTGGGCGACGATGGGGTTGCGGCCGTTGACGATCTTGGAATAGTCCCGGCGCTTGTAGAACATGCCCAGGTTGCAGCCCAGCACGCTGGAATAGTACATGTTGCGGTTCATGGCGCCTTCGTCGGGAGACACGACCATGAAGTGCTCCTTGTCAAAGCGAACGTCGGGCACATGGTGCAGCAGGCACTTGAGCACCTGGTAGGTGGGCATGACGTTGTCAAAGCTCATGGTGGGCACAGCGTTCTGCACCCGGGGGTCATGAGCGTCGAAGGTGATGATGTTCTTGACGCCGATGGAGCGCAGCTGCTGCAAGGCAAAGGCGCAGTCCAGGCTTTCGCGGCTGACGCGGCGATGCTGACGCCCGCCGTACAGGCTGGGCATGATGACGCTGATGCGGTGGGCCCGGCCGGACACGGCCTGGATCAGGCGCAGCAGGTTCTGGAAATGATCGTCGGGGGACAGATGGTTTTCGTACCCGAAGAGCTTATAGGTGACGCTGTAGTTGCCCGGGTCCACAAAAATATAAATGTCGTCGCCGCGGGTGGACGCTTTGACCAGGCCCTTGGCGTCGCCGGACTGGAACCGGGGGCAGTCAGAGGGAATGATGAAGGTGTCCACATCCATGCCCACTTCCCGAGCCCAACGCACCAGGTGGCCGTCCACCAGGCGAGCCAGTTCTTCGGCGCCGGGGCAGGCCAGCAGGCCCAGGTCGGCGATCGCATCCTCTTTTGCAAAAAAGTCACGGGGGCCAAGATTCATATCAGCCATACGTTGCTCCTTCACTGCTGTTTATACATAGTTTGCGCACCGGGGCGCGCATCATGTCACACGCTTATTTTATCACATGGGAACGGCAAAAGCACCCGGCAAAGGGTCTTTTTTTGCTCTTTGCCGCATTTTCCGCACCTTGCACACCCCCCGCCCTTGGCAGGGTGATAAATTCTGGCGCTTTTTACAAAATACGACCAAAGTCGCACCCCCTTCCCCCACAGGCGGTACGTTTGTCGGGCTGCGGACGGCGGGTTGACAGGGTGGGTCTATTGTGGTAGACTTTCCGAAAGGCGGTCTATTGCAATAAACCTCCCATTGGACCGCGAATCCACAAAAACGAGACGCTGCACCCATGAAACAACCCTCTTATTTCCGCTCCGCGCCCATGCGGGCGCTGGACGAATGGCGCTGCCGCCGCACCGTACACGCCTGGCGGCGGCAAAAGCGCCGTGACAAGACCCGCAGCAATCTGCTCCGAAGGCTGCAGGCCCTGCCCCACTGGCATGCGGCCGGGCAATTTTTATATGTGATCGGCTTCGCCATAGAGTATATCCTGATACAGGCCGGACGGTCTGTGCGCACCCTGGCCTGGCTGCTGGCGCGGGGGTTGCTGGACTTCTGCGCCGCGCTGCTGCGCCCGGCCCTGGCCACGCTGGAGGGTCTGCGCCCCGAGGAAGGCGCCGCCTCACCGGGACAGCGGCTGGCCCTGGCAGCCGGCGCGCTGGGGGCCGTGGCGGCTGCGGCCGTTTTTTGGCTGACCGTGCGTGCCGGGCTGACGCGGCCGTACGCACTGCGGGTGGAACTGAACGGCGAGACCCTGGGCTATGTGACCAGCGAGCAGGTGTTTGAGGACGCCCGCACCACGGTGGCGCAGCGCATTGCCAATGCCCAGGCCACCCTGTCCGAGGCCGGCCTGGCCGACATCGGCGACAGTTGGGAGATCTGGCCCACCTATACCCTGGCCGCCCGGCCCGACGACACCATGACCGAGACCGAACTGGTCAACGCCCTGCTGCTGTCCACCGGCGGCGAATGGCAGGAGGCCACCGCTGTTTACCTGGACGGGGAACTGCGCTGGGTCTGCGCCGAGGGCGATCATCTGCGCAGCTATCTGCAAAGTGTGCTGGCCCCCTACCGCGACCCCGAGGACCCCGACACCCGGGCCGAATTCTTGCACGATCTGCTGCTGACCGACGGGTTGTATTTTGCCGATTCGGTACAGTCTTACGGGGAGGTGCTGGGGGCTTTGCAGGCCGAGCCCGAGGCCCTGACCGTGCGAACCGTGGAGCGTCGCACCGTGCTGGAGGACATCCCCTACACCGTAGAGACCCGGCAATCGTCGGAATACACCTACGGCGAGATCGTCACGGCGCAGGAAGGCCAGACCGGCATACGCCGCATCACCCAGGACGTGAGCATGGTGGACGGGGTGGAGGTCGAGGTACAGACCGTGGGGGTGGAGACCCTGCTGGCCCCGGTGACCGAGATCCGTCTGACAGGCACCCAGTTCAAGGACTGGATGTACGGCAGCTACAACGGCTTTGATTTTGTGTGGCCGGTACCCGAATACCGCAGCATTAGCCGGTGGATGGGCGGCGGTCACAACGGTGCGGACATCGCGGCCCCCCTGGGTACCCCGGTGCTGGCGGCAGCCGCCGGGACCGTGACCACTACATACACCTGGAACGGCATCGTGACCCAGGGCGACTGGAACAGCTATGGCAATTCGGTAGTCATTGAGCACGAGGGCGGGTACAGCACCCGGTACGCCCACCTGAACCAGTATGTGGTCAGCGAGGGCGAGTACGTGGAACAGGGGCAGCTGATCGGGTATGTGGGCTCTACGGGGTATTCCACGGGCGCCCACCTGCACTTTGAAATGTACGGGCCGCAGGGTCGGTTCTCGGCCCGGGTGGTCTTTCCCGACGCGCCTACCTGGAATCGATAACGGTGCAAAAAACGCAAACGGCCGCGGGCGGCCCCAAAAAGGGGGGGGCGCCCGCGGCCGTTTGTGGCAGAGGCTTATTCCTCCGATCCTTCTTCCGATTCTTCTTCGGTGTATTCCAGGATATCCCCGGGCTGGCATTTCAGCGCCTTGCAGATGGCGTTGAGGGTGGTAAAGCGAATGGCCCGCACCTTGCCGGTCTTTAAGTAGGACAGATTCACGTTGGAGATGCCCACCAGGGCCGCCAGGTCATTGAGGCGCATTTTCCGGTCCGCCAGCACCCGGTCCAGACGAATGACGATCATAGCGTATGGTCCACCTCGTCCTGCAAATGGATGCCGTAATGGATGATGTAGGCGGCCACGAGGAACGCCACGCTGCCGACCATGTCGTTGATCATATCGGACCCGGTGCTCAGGGTCAGCGTACCGCCCTGGGCCGCCAGCGTGGCCAGCTGCGCGATCAACAGTTTGAGGAAGGGCACGCACAACGCCGAGAAGAAGCGCAGCAGACCGTAATACAACAGGTACCGGGCGTTCTGGTCGGTAAAAATGCTGCCCCTGCCCACATTGGCAAACACCCGGCTCAAAAACCAGTAGGCCGCCATCAGCGGAAGGACCTGGGCCGCGTAGATCAGGACCAGGCCGGCCTGAATAGCCGGGTCGATGCGATCGTCGGCGTCGGCGTGGACGTAGAAGTCATCCCCGGTGTTTACGGTCAGGCGGCGGGACGCCGGAGTGTGATCCTCCTCGGCATAAATGGCGTTCTGGTAGGTGTTCTGGCTGGTGAACAGCGTAAAGCTGACCCGGCCCATGCAGGCCAGCACCAGGCAAAACGCCGCAAACAGCAGCACAAGGCGGCAGGCATAGCACATGAAGCGGGACGCGGCGCGGGCAAAGGATTCGTTCAACAGGCTGGAGATGGCTTTCATCGTTCTCACCTCACCTTCATCTTATCAGGCAGTTTCGCATTTGTCAATAATTTTTTAATGTTTATCGTTAATAGCTTTCCCCTATCCTTCCCTTCTCCGTTCGGTCGGAAGACGCCGGGAAGGAAGCAGGCGCCGGGATACAAAAAGACGCAAAAACGGACCCCCGTCTTTTGGGACGGGGGTCCGTTTGCACAGTTTGCCTTACAAGGGGCCGGTCAGGTTCAGACCAGCTCCAGGATCGCCATCTCGGCGGCGTCGCCGCGGCGCAGGCCGGTGCGGATGATGCGGGTGTAGCCGCCGTTGCGGTCGGCATACTTGGGGCCATACACGTCGATGACCTTCTTGGCAACATCT
>DBRU01000079.1 GCA_002306375.1 Faecalibacterium sp. UBA1360 | reverse complement strand
CATGTTCTTGATCAGTTCCCGCACACCCAGCATCACGCGGATCATCTCCTGCTTGGGGGCTTCCAGGGGGACCAGGGTCACCAGCAGAAGGATGACGCCCTCGGCGTTGCGGGCCGCGCTGCGCACCACCATGTGGTACATGTGCTTGAACACCTCGTAGGGGCAGAAGTACGCCCCGCGGATGGGCCGGTCGTCCCGGGTGACCTCGTCCAGGTCCTTCTGGATATGGCGGATGTCCTCCATGGGCAGGTTGGCGCCCTCGGCCGCCCAGCGGTAGATGTCCCGCACTTCGGCCGGCAAAGGCTCGCCCACCTCGTCCAAAAACATGTTGGCCACCACCGGGTAGTAGCTGAGCACGGCGGCCTTCATGTCCAGGCGGCGCAGAGCGTTGAAGTAGCGCAGGTACAGTTCTTCGCTCAGGGGTTCCAGCAGCAGGGCCCGGGCGCACAGGTTGAGCACTTCCTCGGCGCCGGAGCGTTCATCCTCGGCCAGAAGCAGGTCGCTCAGGTGCAGCACCATGGTCTGGTAGCGCTGGCGCAGCGCCCCAGACCGGGTCATGAGCCAGTACCGGTCGGACAGGCTGGGCAAAAAGTCCCCCGCATACAGAGCGATGCCGGCCCGGCAGGCTTCGATGATCTCCCGCACGGGAGCGTTCGAGGTCACACACCGGCGGTACAGCTCGTTGAAGCGGTCCACGTCGATGTCCACAGCCACGTCGGGGTTCCAGGTATACTGGCGGTCCCGGGTGATGATGCAGTCCTCTTTGATGCCGGCCTTGGCCAGCATGCGCCGCACGCTGTACACGGCGTTTTTCAGCGCGCCGGCCGGATTTTCCACCTCGTCCTCTTCCCAAAGGACTTCCATCAGCTGGTCGTTGGTGGTCTTTTCGCCTATGTTCAGCAGCAGATAGACCAGCAGTTCGATGGGTTTGTTGACCCGGCCGCCTTTTTCGACCAGAATGTGGTCGCCGACGCGGATCTCGAGCCCGCCGAACATCTCTGCTTGCAGGCGTGGCGCCTGTGCCATATTGATCCCCTCCCCCGGCCGCATAGCAGCGGCCAAACGCGGCGCCATACCTATTTATATAGGGAAGAACGGCTCCGCGGACAAGCCTGCCTGCCGGCGCGCACACCGCGCCGCCGCAAAAAGGGTAGACTTCTCCTTATGGTGTATTTGTTTTATCATATCACATACACCTGTAATTGGCAAGACTTTTTCGACAATAATTTTTGTGTACCGGTTTTTCACATTTTTACATACTGCCGTTTATTCCTGCGCATTTCCGACGTCGAATCGCCGAAGTACAGCGTTATATTAAAACATTTTAACGCCTTTGCCCGCCGCGGCTGCGCCCGCCTTGTGCGGGGGGCAAAATTATGCTATGATAATCACAAATCACGCCCGGGCCCACACCCGCCGGGAAAGGAGAGACCCACATGCTGCGTGTCGCCATCGTGGAGGACGAAACCGCCTGCGCCGAACAGATCCGGGGATACATCGACCAGTATGCCCAGAGCACCGGCCAGACCTTTGAAGTGCACGCCTTTGCCGACGGGGCGGACATCCTGCAAAATTACGAGCCGCGGTACGACATCATCCTGCTGGACATCGAGATGCCCAAAGTGGACGGCATGGAGGCCGCCCGGGCCATCCGGGAAAAGGACGAGACCGTGGTGCTGATCTTCATCACCAACATGGCCCAGTATGCCATACGGGGATACTCGGTGGGGGCGCTGGATTTTGTGATGAAGCCGGTGAGCTATTACACTTTTCAGCTGAAATTTGCCCGGGCCATCGAGCGGGCCGGGCGGCGGCGCAACGAGGAGATCCTGCTGAACTTGCCCGACCGCATCCAGCGCGTGGGGGTGCGGGACATCTATTATGTGGAGGTGCAGGACCACATCCTGCACTATCACACGGCCCGGGGGGAGTTTTTGCTGCGGGGCACGCTGCAAAACGCCGAAAAACAGCTGGCCCCCTACCATTTTGTCAAGTGCAACCACTGGTATGTGGTGAACCTGATGCACGTGGAGCAGGTGCGCAAGGACACCGTGGTGGTGGCCGGCCATGAACTGGAGATCAGCCGCCGGGCCCGGACGGCCTTTCTCAACGCATTGACCGAGTACATGGGGGGCAGCAGCTGATGGGCCTGTTGACCGAGTCGCTGGCCCTGGTGCTCATGCACCTGGCCGTGGTATTTTTGTATGTGTGGCCGCTGCGTCACCGCCCGCACCTGTACCTGCGGGCGGCGGTGTGCACGGCGGCGTTCGTCCTGACGGGCTACGCCTACTGGGCCTGCGGCATGGCCGGGACCCGGGCGCTGTGGTGGCAGCCCGCCGCTTTATACCTGCTGGTGGCGGGAGCGGTGCTGCTTTTGTGCGACCAGCCGGTGTTCGGCAGTTTGTACTGCGCGGCCTGGATGATAATGACCCAGCAGTTCTTTGTGCTGATCTTCAACGCATGGTTCACCTGGCACAACGTGCACCGGGGCGCCGCGCCCCTGCCCTGGCTGTGGGTGGTCCCCTTTGCCGGCGGGTGCAGCGCCCTGGTCTACTGGTTCGTGGTGCGGGGCATGACGATAAACGGCCAGTACCGGGTGGGGCCGCGGCAGACCCTTTCGGCCCTGATGCTGTTCGTGGTGTTCGAGTTTCTGGCCGCGTCCATCGCGGTGGATTTCCACATCATTTCCCTGCGGGGCAACTGGGTGGCCATCCTGATGTGCCTGTTCTACTGCCTGACCGTTTTGTACCTGCAAAACGCCCTGTTCAAAAAAAGCGCGATCCAGCATGATCTGGACGCTTTGGACCTGTTGTGGCACCGCCAGAAGGAGCAGTACGACCTGGCCCGGCGCAACGTGATGCTGATCAACCGCCGCTGCCATGACCTGAAGGTGCAGCTGTACGCTTTGCGGGACATGCCCGACGGGGACGAGCGCCGGCGCTGCCTGGACGAGCTGGACGATTCCATCGCCATTTACGATTCCATCGTCAAGACGGGCAGCGAGGTGCTGGACACGATCCTGACCGAAAAAAGCCTGAACTGCCGCGAACAGGGCATCCGCGTTCAGTGCATCGCCGACGGCAGCCGCATGGGCTTTTTGGACCCCATGGACGTGTACGTGATCTTCGGCAACGCCCTGGACAACGCCATCGAGGCCGTGAGCCGCTTTGCCGACAAGGACAAGCGCCAGATCGACGTGCTGATCCACGTCAAACAGCAGTTTCTGATCATCAGCGTCACCAATCCCCTGGACACGCCGCTGCGATTCCGGGACGGACTGCCCGTGACCACCAAGCCCGGGCGCTACCACGGGTTCGGGCTCAAAACCATTCAGCGCACTGTAAAAAAATACGACGGCAACCTGACCGTCAGCGCCAGGGACGGGTGTTTTTCTCTCAAGATCCTGTTTCCGCTGCCGGGCTGAGGCCAAAGCAGCGCAAGGACCGTTCGTTTTGCTCCGGGCACAACAAAATATGGATGTTTTTCGCGGAAAGGTTTGTGCCTTTCCGCTCTTTTTGTGCAAATCGCACAAATCATGCCCGCTCCCGCTTTGGAAAAGCGCCGAAAGAGTCCGCCACTTGGGGCTGAAAATTGACCACTTCCGCCAAACCTATTGTTAAAAATTTATGTACAAGGTATCATAAATATGCAAACGCTGTTGCATTATGGGCATCCCGCCCGGAAAAGAGGTTGTTGGCCAGATGATGAGAAAAAGAATCCCCGTCGCGGGGGAATGGCGGTTCGCGCAGCCCGGCTGCCCCGAAGTCACCGTTGCCCTGCCCCACACCTGGAACGCCCTGGACGGTCAGGACGGCGGCAACGATTACAAGCGCTGCGCCTGCACCTACACCACCACCTTTGACGCCCCCGACTTTGACCCCGAGACCCAGTGCGTCTACTTGCAGTTCGAGGGTGTGAATTCCAGCGCCCGGGTCGAGCTCAACGGCACCGAGGTCTGCCGCCATGACGGCGGGTATTCCACCTTCCGGGCCGAGATCACCCAGCTGCTGGGCGGCAGGAACGCCCTGACCGTGGTCGTGGACAACAGCGTCAACGACACCGTCTACCCCCAGAAAGCGGACTTCACCTTCTATGGCGGTATCTACCGCGACGTGAGCCTGCTGGTGGTCAGCAAGCACCACTTTGACCTGGATTACTTCGGCGGCACCGGCATCAAGGTGACCCCCACCCCCAAAAACGACCGCAAGGACGCCGACGTCCGGGTGGAGACCTGGCACAACGGCCCCGCCGGGGCCACCGTCAGGGTGCAGCTGCTGGACGCCGAGGGCAAGGCCGTGGCCGAAGGCGACGGCACCGACGCCGCCATCGAGGTCAGGGGCGCGCACCTGTGGGACGGCCTGGAAAGCCCCTACCTGTACACCGCCGCCGCCACGCTGTATGTGGACGGCAAGGCCGTGGATGAAGTGCGCGCCCGATTCGGCGTGCGGGACTTCAAGGTGGATCCCAAGACCGGGTTCTGGCTCAATGGCCGGCAGTATCCGCTGCACGGCGTGTCCCGCCACCAGGACCGCAAGGGTCTGGGCAACGCCATCACCAAGGCCATGCACGACGAGGACATGGCCCTGATCAAAGAGATGGGCGCCAACACCATCCGCCTGGCCCACTACCAGCATGACCAGTACTTCTATGACCTGTGCGACGAGGCCGGCATGGTCGTCTGGGCTGAGATCCCCTACATTTCGGAGCACATGCCCAATGGGCGGGAAAACACCATCAGCCAGATGAACGAGCTGATCACCCAGAACTACAACCACCCCTGCATCGTGTGCTGGGGCGTGTCCAACGAGATCACCATCTCCACCAAAGACAAGGCGGACATGCTGGACAACCACCGGGAGCTCAACGACCTGTGCCACCGCCTGGACCCCACCCGCGTGACCACCCTGGCCTGCTACGCCANNCGATCTGTGGCTGGACTTCTTCCATCTGGTGTACCCGGCGCGCCCGCTGGGGTACAGCGAGTACGGCGCCGAGGGCATGCCCAACCTGCACAGCCCCAAGCCCCGCCGGGGCGACCACACCGAGGATTACCAGGCCGAATACCACGAATACATGCTGCGCTGCTTTGAGCGCCGCAAATGGATGTGGGCCACCCACGTGTGGAACATGTTCGACTTTGCGGCCGACGCCCGCGACCAGGGCGGCGAGCCCGGCATGAACCACAAGGGCCTGGTGACCTTTGACCGCAAGACCAAGAAGGACAGCTTCTTCCTGTACAAGGCCTGGTGGAGCAAAGAGCCCTTTGTGTACATTGCGGGGCGGCGCTATGCGGATCGCACCGAATCCACCACCACCGTCAAGATCTACACCAACCAGCCCGGCGTGACGCTGTACGCCAACGGCCAGAAGGTGGGCGAAAAGTCGGGCAACGACAAGGTGTTCCGCTTTGAGCTGCCTTTGTCCGGCGAAGTCGTGCTCAGGGCCGTGGCCGGCGACTGCACCGACGAGACCACCATCCGCAAGGTGGACACCCCCAACCCCGCCTACAAGTTGCAGCAGGGCAAGAGCCAGAGCGCCAACTGGGTGTAAGGGGATTTCCCATGGTTTGGCCCCGCCGCCGTGCGGCGGGGTGAGGATACAGGGCCCGGGGCCCGGTTTTCCGGCGGCGGCTGTGCGCGCGGCAGCCGCCGGAAAGCAGGACCCCGGACCCCGCACAAACGACGGAAGAGAGGATTGAAACATGCAGAAAAAGCCGAAAGTTGCGTTGTGGTCCACTTTGACCGGCATCAGCGCGGTTCTGACGGCGGCGGCCCTGGTGGCCACCTTCGTCGTCGCGCCCATGTACGAGACGACCATCAACGTCGCGACCAACGCCTCGACCTATCGCATCATCAAGGGCGATACCGACGAGGACACCAACTACTTCACCAGTGATTTTGCCTCGGACGCCGAGCGCGAAGCCTATGAAGAAGAGCTGTGCGCCACCGTGGAATCCGAGGGCGCTGCCCTGCTCAAGAACGACAACGCCGCTTTGCCCCTGGCTTCGGGCGCCAAGG